>JBBPIU010000172.1:0-5005 GCA_038040245.1 Pseudomonadota bacterium
GCCCCGGCCAGGGTGAACAGCGCTTCGCGCCGCTACTCGCCGCGCTGGTGCGCCACGGCTACGCCGGCGACATCGCGGTCGAACCCTTCGACTACGTCCCCGACGGCCCCGGCGCGGCCGCCCGCGCCATCGGCTATATCAAGGGCATCCTCGAAGCGCTGCAGGAGCGCTAGGGCTTATCTGATGGTCTTCTCGAACGAATACCCGGTACGGATAAAGTCCGTGCTCGAATCGCTTCAAATTCCGCTCGACCTTGTCGCAACTCGCGCATTGCCTCTCCAACCGGAGGCAGACGACCTCGTTGTGGTGGAGATTGGGAATACCGGAAAAGAATACAGGCTGATTCCGGCAGCCGCAAACGCGTGGCGCGAGCTGCGCTCCGCCGCAATCGCGAACGGGGTAAGCCTTGAGATTGTCTCCGCGTTTCGCGGTGTCGATCGGCAGGCCGAGATCGTGCGCGACAAGCTGGCTCGCGGCTTGTCGCTGGAAGAGATTCTTGCCGTGAGCGCTCCTCCCGGCTACAGCGAACATCACACGGGTTGTGCGGTCGATGTGACGACCGAAGGGGCTTTGCCGCTCGATCTGGAGTTTGAGCAGACCCCGGCATTCCGGTGGTTGTCTGAAAACGCAAATTTATTCTCCTTCTTTCTCTCGTTTCCTCGAGGCAACCCCTACGGCTACGCCTTTGAGCCATGGCATTGGTGTTTCAGGCGGATCACGGTCTGATGATGAACGTTGAATACCGCTCCGCCACCGTCAGGGATGCTGTTGCATTGGCCCCGATGAACGCCCAACTCATTCTCGACGAGGGCCATCGGAGTTCATTGACCATCTCGCAGCTGCAGGAACGAATGTCTGGCTGGTTGAAGGGGGAGTACCAGGCAACGTTGTTTGAGCTCGAATCAAGGCCGATTGGCTACGCGCTCTACCGGATCGAATCCGAATATGTGTATCTGAGACAGATATTCGTTCTCCCAGGCCGGCGGCGCAGGGGTGTTGCGCGTGCAGCGCTGGAGTGGCTGCGCGGCAACGCGTGGGCTAGACGTTCAAATGTTCGGATTGACGTGCTGGTCGGCAATCGCGCGGGGATCGAGTTCTGGCGATCAGTGGGCTTCACTGACTATTGCATCACTATGGAGCGGACATACTGACCTATGAAAGGGGATATTCGATCTCTTTCATACGGGCACAAGAGAAAGCACAGCGAGTGATTACGGGACTTGTCTTTGATCTTCCGCACGGCCGTTGGATGGACGACGTCTTGCGTCTTCGATCCCTCTACGAGCCCGTCAGGCTGCGCTTTCCAATTGAAATAACTGTTGCGGGCTCCTCCGGCCTGGGCTGGTTCTCAACTGGACAGCGCAAGGCCGATCTGCTGCGGCATGTGGGAGAGGTCGCCAGAGGTTTTGCGCCGTTTACTTTTCGATTCGAGAGGGTTGCCCGTTTTCCGGACACAAGCGTGTACTACCTCTCTCCGCGTAACGATGCGCGCTTCCACGATTTTCAACGGCGGCTCGCGGACTGTGGATTGCGCTTCGAGCCCGCGCCGTTTTCCTATGTGCCTCATTGCACCATCGCGATCCTTCCGCCGGGCGCGGTTGATTCGGCCCACGCGGAAATCATGGCTTGCCCGGTTCCGGACGGTCAGATACGGGTATCTTCAATCAGTTTTTATTCGGTGGATATTTCAAATCAGCAGTGCTATCAGGAGGAGCGCGTTGCTCTGGACGGCTGACAATGCATCCGGTATCGATTAAGGGCGTTCTTTTGATCGACGAAAAGGTCGTGCTGGTCCGAAATGACCGGAACGAATGGGAACTTCCGGGAGGGCATCTGGAAATAGGCGAGGCGCCGGAGCAGGCGCTGGCGCGGGAGTTCGAGGAGGAGCTGTCGATCCAGGTCGAGGCGCAGGACATCATCGACAGCTACATGTTCGAAGTCATCCCTTCGAAGAACGTGTTCATCGTGACCTACGGCTGCCGCTTGCGAGGGGAGTTCAAGCCGGCGCTGAGCACCGAGCATGCGGAGTTCGGCCTGTATGCACTTGCAGACCTTGGTCGCATTGCATTGCCTGCGGGCTATGCCCGTTCAATCGAGTCATGGAGTTCGCATGCCAAGCCGTGAACGCGTCGCCGCATTGATCGCGATGGTCGAGCAGGGGAAGTTCGTCGAGGCGATCGAGGGGTTCTACACCGAGGACGCCACCATGCGGGAGAACAACGAGGCGCCGCGCGGCGGAAGGGACAAGCTAGTGGAGGGCGAGCGAAAGATGCTCGCGGCGCACCAGGCCGCGCGCACGCAACCCGGGTCGACGTTCCTGATGGAGGGCGACCGGGTTGTGATCCACTGGGTGTTCGTCTTCACTCGCCACGACGGCACGAGCTTCCGCATGGAAGAACTCGCCGAGCAGCGCTGGCGCGGCGACCGGATCGTGGCGGAGCGCTTCTACTACGATCCAGCGCAGCTGCGCCCTGCGTGAGCCTGCAAACACACCAGGCTCAGCACGAGTATCATGTCACCGTCATCCATCGGAAGCCATCGCATGGGCCAGCGGATTGTTCATAGTGACCCGGAAATCCTCGGCGGAACGCCTGTGTTCGTCGGCACCCGCGTGCCGGTGAAGAACCTGTTCGATTATCTGGAAGGCGGCTATACCATCGAGCAGTTCCTGGACCAGTTCCCCTCGGTTTCGCGCGATCAGGCCATCGCCGCGCTCGAACTGGCGCGCGAGGTGCTGGCCCCGGATGCGCATCCTGCTTGATGAGTCGTTGCCGCGCGACCTGCGCGAGGAACTAACCGGGCATGCGGTTACCACCGTCAGGGAGGCAGGCTGGGCAGGATTGAAGAACGGCGAACTGCTGGCCTCGATTCGCGGCAGATTCGACCTCCTTCTGACCGCCGATCGGAATCTGGAATACCAGCAAAATCTCAAAGCGCTTCCGTTGTCGGTCGTGGTGCTGATTGCGCCGACCAACAAGCTGGAGGACCTGAAGCCGCTCGTTCCTGAACTGTTGACACGCCTCGCCTCGCTCGCCGCCAATACGTTTGTTCGTATCGGCGGCTGAGGACCGCAGGCGAATTTACTTCGCCGGCATGATCTTGCTCGAGTAGGCGTTGGTGAACACGTCGTCGACCTTCACCGGCCGGTCGGGTTTGTTCTGCGCGAAGGTGATGTCGATCGTGCGCTGCATCAGGTCGCGCTCGATCCAGCCGATGCCGTGCTTCCTCGATCGCTCGGTAATGCACAGGTCCATGATCTGCGGCGTGGTGTTGAAGAGGGCCTCGGCGTCCAGTCCCGGCACCACGGCGGCCATGGCGTCGATCGCCTCGCGCGGGTTGGCCTGCGCGTCGCGCCAGCCCTTGTGCGTGGCGCGCAGAAAGCGTTCGATCAGCTTCGGGTTGCGCTTCTCGAGTTCCGTGTTGACGAAGTAGGTGTGGCCGTAGATCGGCAGCCCGTAGTCGGCCCATAGCAGGTGACCGACGTTGCCCTTGCCGAGCACTTTCTCCCAGATCGCGTAGCTGGTGTAGAGGTCGAACGAGGCGTCCACTTCCCCTGCAGCGACGATCGCCTGCTTGCCCTCGGGCTTGACGTTGACGAGGGTCACGCCGTTCGGGTCGAGCTTGTTGATCGCGGCGAAGGCGGGCCAGAGCACGCGGTGCGAATCGGCGGGCGGCACGGCGATTTTCTTGCCGACCAGGTCCTGCGGGCCGCGGATGTTGGCGCTTTTCTTGAAGAAGACGTTGTTGCCCGCCTTGTCGAACACCACCGCCACGATCCGCAGGTCGGCGCCCTTGGAGATCGCGGTGATCACGGTGGGGGCATCCGAGATCCCGAGGTCGCCCTGCTTGAGGTCGATCTTCTTCGCGCTGTCGGCCGAGCCCGAGCCGCGCAGCACCGTGAGATCGATGTTCTCCTGCTTATAGTAGCCCTTCTTCAGTGCGATGTAGATCGGTGAGTGGTCGGCGAGCTGGAACCAGTTGAGCTGCAGCGTGAACTTGTCCTGCGCGAGCGCGGGCAAAGCGATGGCCAGGGTGAAGGCGGCAAGAAGTCTAAGCATGACGGTGTTCTCCTTTCAGGTGGCGGTGTCCGCGCGGTAGGCCCAGGGCGCGACCAGCTGCTCCACGGCGACGACGATGCCGTAGAGCACCAGGCCGAGCAACGAGATCAGTCCGAGCGAAGCGAAAATCGAGGGCGTCTGCAGCGTGACGCCCCCGGTGATGATGAGCGCGCCCAGCCCGCGCTCGGAGGCGACGAACTCGCCGACGATGGCGCCGATCACGCTCATGGTGGCGTTGAGCTTGAGGCCGGTGAAGATGTAGGGCAGCGCGTTCGGAAAACGGATCTTCATGAACACCTGCCAGCGGCTCGCGCGCAAGCTGCGCACCAGTTCCAGCATCTCGGGCTCGGCGGTGGCCAGGCCCACGGCGGTGTTCACCACCATCGGGAAGAAGGCGATGGTGGTGCCGATAACGATGTTCGGCCACACGCCGTAGCCGAGCCAGACGACGAACAGGGGCGCGAGCGCGATCTTGGGCAGGGTGTTGAACAGCACCAGCACCGGCATGATGGTGCGCATCAGCAGATCGTTCCAGACGATCACCACGGCGAGGACGACGCCCAGCACCGCCGAGAGCGCGAAGGCGCCGAGCACCGCGTAGAGCGTGGTGAGGAAGTTCGCGGTCCACTGGTAGTTCGACTTCGACAGCGTCTGGAGCGCCGCCCAGGGCGAGGGCAGGATGTACTCCTTTACCTGCCAGAAATCGACCGCCAGCTGCCAGGCGAGCAGCAGGCCGAGCATCACCAGCACGCTCGGCACGTAGTACCAGGCCGCCTGCAGCCAGCGCCGTTCAGGACCGCGCTCGCGCGGTTGTTGACTCGCCATCCTTGCTCCGCCGAAAATGTAACGAACTGGTTAAATCATGGAACGCGCAGTGCGCCCAGTCAAGCTGAAACTCGCATCGATCGACTTCCTGGAACGGGACGTGAAGCTACGCATGCCGTTCC
>JBBPIU010000173.1:0-4965 GCA_038040245.1 Pseudomonadota bacterium
TCGCGCCGGCGATGTCGGCCTGGGTGGTGAAGCTGTCGGCGTAGAACTCGTCTTCGGGCAGCCGGCAGTGCGCGATGAAGTCGCGCTTCGCGGAATCGACCATGATCGGCACGCCGCAGGCGTAGGCCTGGTGGCCGGAGAGGTCCGGAAAATCCTGCATCGCCGCGCGGTGGACGAATCCGGCGCGGCCGCTCCAGTTGTCTTCCGGCATTGCGTCCGAGATCACGGGCACGTACTTGAAGCCGGCATGCGCCGCAGCCCACGCTGCCGCGAGCTCGTTCATGTAGAGGTCCTTCGGCCGCCGGCCGCCCCAGTAGAGCGTCATCGGGCGCTCGATGCCTTTGTGGAACATGTGCTCGATGACCGCCTTGATCGGCGCAAAACCGGTGCCCGAGGCGACGAAGACGACCGGTTTGTCCGATTCCTCCCGCAGGAAGAACGTGCCCATGGGGCCTTCGCAGCGCAGGATGTCGCGTTCCTTCATCTTTTTGAAGACGTGATCCGTGAACTGCCCGCCCGCAACGTGCCGCACATGCAGCTGGATCAGTTCGGCGTCATGCGGCGGATTGGCCATCGAAAAGCTGCGCCGTCCGCCGTCCTTCAGCAGGAACTCGATGTACTGCCCGGCCAGAAACACGAGCTTTTCGTTCGCCGGCAGCTTCAGGTGCAGCACTATCACGTCATCGGCTAGCCGCTCCATTTTCTGCACGCGGCAGGGAAGCTTCTTGATCTGGATGTCCTTCGCCGCGTCGAGGGTGCGCGCTTCCAGCACCAGATCGGTGAGCGGCTTTGCCTGGCAGAAGAGTGCCTTGCCCCCGGCTTTCTCTTCGTCGGTGAGCGCCTTTCGCTGGTAGACGCCGTAGTCAACGGTGCCGGAAAGGATCTTGCCCTTGCAGCTGCCGCAGGCGCCGTTCTTGCAGCCATAGGGCAGAACAAAGCCCTGGCGCAGCGCCGCAGCGAGCACGGCTTCGCCGTCCTCGACCTGGAACTGCTGACCGCTGGGCTGCAGAGTGACTGTGTGCATGTGGCTACAATTACACCAATGAAACGCCTGTTGATCGCCGGTTACGGCGATATTGCGCGCCGCGCCGCGCCGCTACTTTCATCCTGCTTCGAGCTGCGCATGGCTTCGCGCTCGAACGGGATGGACCTAGACCGGCCCGAAAGCCTGGCCTCGCTCGAGCCCGCGGATGCGGTGCTGCACTGCGCGCCGCCGCCGCAAACAGGAGAGGGCGATACCCGCACCGCAAACCTTCTTGCGGCGCTCGAGAGAAGGCGGATTCTACCAACCCGGCTCGTCTATATCAGCACCAGCGGCGTGTACGGTGATTGCGGCGGAGCGCTGGTGGATGAGGCGCGCGCCGTGAATCCGCAGAGCGCACGTGCGAAACGGCGTGTCCACGCCGAGGAACAGCTTGCACTATGGTGCACCCTGCATCGCGTCGCGCTGGTGGTGCTGCGAGCACCGGGCATCTATGCAGCGGACCGCCTGCCGCTGGAGCGCCTGCGCGCGGGCACGCCGACATTGCGCGACCAGGACGATGTCCATACAAACCACATTCACGCCGAGGATCTTGCGGGCATCTGCGTGCGCGCGCTCGAAGACGATGCCCCGGCGGGCATCTACAACGCCTCGGACGACACGCAGCTCAAGATGGGCGAGTGGTTCGATCTGGTCGCCGACCGGGCCGGGTTGCCGCGCCCGCCGCGCATCGCGAGGAGCGAGGCGGCGGAGCGCATGGCGCCCGGGCTGCTGTCCTTCATGAACGAATCGCGGCGACTGGACAACGGGCGCCTCAAGAGCAAACTGGGCGTGCGGCTGCGTTATCCGACAGTCCGTGAGGGCCTGGAGGTATGGAAACATGAACACGCTGTTGGTGTTGACTAACCTGCCGGATCGCGCGGCCGCGGAGCGGCTCGCCGATTCCCTGATCGAAAAGCGCCTTGCCGCGTGCATCAATATTCTCGCGCCCTGCCGTTCCGTGTACCGGTGGCAGGACGCGGTGCAGCACGACGAAGAGCATCCGATGCTGATCAAGACCACGGCCGAGGGCTATGCCGCCCTCGAAGCCGCGATCCGCGCCGGCCATCCCTATGAACTTCCCGAGATCATCGCGGTCCCAGTCGAGCGCGGCCTTCCTGCGTATCTGGACTGGGTTGCCGCAGAGACCGGCGCTTCCCGTGGCTAGAATTCTTTCCTTCCTGCTGTTCTTTTTCGTTGCCGGCGCCGTACCGGCGGCGAGCATCGACAATCTGCTCGAGCCCGAAAAGGCGTTTCGCATATCGGCGCGCGCGCTCGACGCGGGCACCGTGGAGGTGAGCTTCGCGATTGCCGAGGGCTACTACATGTACCGGGAGCGGTTCCGCTTTGCCGTAGATCCCGGCTCCAAGGCCAGGCTCGGCACGCCGCAGTTTCCGCCGGGAACGCGCAACAAGGACGAGTTCTTCGGCGAGGTCGAGACCTACCGCAAGCAGGTCGCGATCCGCCTGCCCGTCGAGAACGCGGAAGGCCCTTTGCATCTTACCGTTACTTCGCAGGGCTGCGCGGACGCCGGCGTGTGCTACATCCCGATGGATAGCAAGGCGACGATCCAGCTTGCCGGATTCTCGGCGCCGCCGGCCGGTGCGCCGGCGGCCTCTGCGTCCGGATTTTCGGTGCAAGTGAGTGATTTCGAGATTGCCCGTCTGTTTGAATCGGGCGGGCCGCTGCTCGTGCTGGCGAGCTTTCTCGGCTTCGGCTTGCTGCTCGCCTTCACGCCCTGCGTGCTGCCGATGATTCCGATCCTCTCGGGAATCATTGCCGGCGAAGGCAAGGATCTGGGCAAGCTGCGCGCGTTCCTGCTGTCGCTCGCCTACGTGTTCGGCATGGCAGTGGCTTACGCTGCAGCGGGGGTCGCAGCGGCCTGGTCGGGAACGCTGCTTGTCGCGGCGTTGCAGAATGTCTGGGTACTGGGCGCGTTCGCACTGGTCTTCGTCGCGCTTGCATTGTCGATGTTCGGCTTCTACGAACTCCAGCTGCCCGGATTCCTGCATCACCGGCTGCATGCTACACACGGCCGGCTCCAGGGCGGCCGCGCCGCTTCGGTCGCCGCGATGGGCGCATTGTCGGCGGTCATCGTGAGCCCCTGCGTGGCGGGGCCGCTTGCCGGCGCGCTGCTCTACATCAGCCAGACCCGGGATGTGGTGCTTGGCGGATCAGCGCTTTTCGCGATGGCGATCGGCATGGGCGTCCCGCTGCTCGCGGTCGGCGTCTCCGAGGGTGCGCTGCTGCCGAAATCGGGACCCTGGATGGTCCGGGTGAAGCAGATCTTCGGCGTGCTGCTGCTCGTCGTTGCGGTGTGGATCGTCTGGCCGGTGCTCAGTCCCTCGGGCGGCAATACCAATTTCATTCGCGTCGCTTCGATCGCCGAGCTCGAGGGGAAACTGAAATCCCCTGGCAAGCCGGTGATGCTCGATTTCTATGCCGACTGGTGCGTGTCCTGCAAGGAGATGGAGGCGTTTACCTTCAGCGACGCCCGCGTCAAGCCGAAGCTGGATGCGATGCTGTTGCTGCAGGCAGACGTCACCGCCAACACCGCAGAACACAAAGCGCTGCTGAAGCGTTTTTCGCTGTTCGGTCCGCCCGGGATCATTTTCTTCGACGCTCAGGGCCGTGAGATCAAGGGACTGCGCGTCATCGGCTATCAAAACGCCGAGCGCTTCCTGCGCACCCTCGAACTGGCGAACGCGCCCTGATGCGCCGCCATATCCGCGGCCTCGATCACGTCGTGATCCTGGTGCGCGGCTAACGCTTCAGCTTGGCCGCGGCTTCGAGCGCGAAGTAGGTGAGGATGCCGTCGGCTCCGGCGCGCTTGAACGCCGTGAGCGATTCCATGATGCACGACTCGGGCAGCCAGCCATTGGCGATCGCTGCGCGCAGCATCGAGTACTCGCCCGACACCTGATAGACGAAGGTCGGCGCCTTGAATTCGTCCTTCACGCGCCGCAGGATGTCCAGGTAGGGCATTCCCGGCTTCACCATCACCATGTCGGCGCCCTCCGCGAGATCGAGCCCCACTTCCCACAGCGCTTCATCGGAGTTCGCCGGGTCCATCTGATAGGTTTTCTTGTCGCTCTTGCCGAGGTTCTTTGCCGAGCCCACCGCGTCGCGGAACGGCCCGTAGAAACCCGATGCGTACTTCGCCGAGTACGCCATGATTTTCGTATGGATGTGGCCCTTCTTCTCCAGCGCCTGGCGGATGCGGCCGATGCGGCCGTCCATCATGTCCGAGGGCGCGACGATGTCCACGCCCGCTTCCGCCTGCGCCAGCGCCTGCTTTTCCAGGATCGCGAGCGTGACGTCATTGATGATGTAGCCGCTCTTGTCGATGATGCCGTCCTGACCGTGGGATGTGTACGGGTCGAGCGCGACGTCGGTCATGATGCCGAGTTCAGGAAAGCGCTTCTTGAGCGCGGCCACCGCGCGAGGGATCAGCCCTCTCGGATTGAACGCTTCGCGACCGTCCAGCGTCTTCAGCTTCTGATCGATCACCGGAAACAGCGCCATCACGGGAACGCGCAATTTCATGCAGCGTTCGGCCACCGGCAGCAGGCGGTCCACGGTCATGCGCTCGACGCCCGGCATCGAAGCCACTTTCTCGGTGCGGTTCTTCCCATCCTGGATGAAGACCGGGTAAATCAGGTCATCGGCCCTCAGCACCGTTTCGCGCATCAGGCGGCGCGAAAACTCGTTGCGCCGCATGCGGCGCATGCGGACGGCGGGGAACGAGCCGTAGATATTCATCTGATTTTTAGACAAGTTTTCGCGCAGTTGTCTCGATATGGAACTTTTCCAGCAGCCGCCAATCTTACCTTCAGACGGTGTGAATCGTCTCCCGCTTCTCCTCCCTGAGCGGGTTGCCTCGGCGCCAAGCCGGGGCGTTTTCAGCCCCCGGTTTAGTTCCCCTTTTCCGGGGGCTTTTTATT
>JBBPIU010000174.1:0-4917 GCA_038040245.1 Pseudomonadota bacterium
AAACTCGCATCGATCGACTTCCTGGAACGGGACGTGAAGCTACGCATGCCGTTCCGCTTTGGCGTGGTGACGCTCACCGAGTCGCCGCAGGCGTTCGTGCGCTGCCGCATCCGCACCGAGGATGGCAGGGAGGCCGAGGGCGCGGCTGCCGAACTGCTCGCGCCCAAGTGGTTCGACAAGAACCCGGCGCTCTCGAACGAGGACAACTACGAGCAGCTGCGTGCCTCGCTGCGCGCCGCGCGCGAGCAGTACCTCGCGCACGGCATGGCCACCGCGTGGCAGCATTCCTCGCCCACCAAGGGCCTGGTGGAAAACTACGGCCCGGCGCTCCTCGACCGGGCGCTGCTCGATGCGCTCTGCCGCGCGCTTGGAGTCTCTTTCTATGATGCGGTGAAGAAAAATCTCATAGGAGCGGAGAAATTCGAGGCAATGGACTTGCCCGATTTTTTCTCCAAATTAACCCAAAGGCAGTCGGTCGCCGCACGGCACACTGTCGGCCTGGTCGACCCGATCACCGCGGCGGACGTGAAGCAGCGCGTGAACGACGGCCTGCCCGAGACGCTCGAGGAGGTCGTGGCGCGCTACGGCCAGCGCTGGTTCAAGCTCAAGGTCGGCGGCGACGCGAAAGCGGACGTCGAGCGGCTCACTGCGATCGCATGCGTGCTCGACCGGATCCCGGAGCCCTACCATGCGTCGCTGGACGGCAACGAGCAGTATGAGGACATGGCGGGCGTGGCCGAACTCTGGTCGAAAATGAAAGGCGAGCCGCGGCTCAAGCGGCTGGTGGCAGGCATCATCTTCATCGAGCAGCCGGTGAAGCGGCAGAAGGCGCTCGAGCAGAGAATCTCCGGCATCGACAAGCCGGTGATCATCGACGAGTCGGATGATTCGCTGGAGGCGTTTCCGCGGGCCAAGGAACTCGGCTACAGAGGCGTGTCCTCCAAGACCTGCAAAGGCATCTACAAATCCCTGATCAATCGCGCCCGCTGCGCGGCCTGGGGAAGCGATTACTTCATGTCGGCCGAAGACCTCACCATCCAGCCCGGGCTCGCATTGCAGCAGGACCTGGCACTGGTAGCGCTGTTGGGGCTCACCCATGTCGAGCGCAATGGACATCATTATGTGAACGGCATGGCCGGGCTCCCGCTGGCGGAGCAGGATGCCTTTCTCGCCGCGCACCCGGACCTTTACGAGCGCAGCCACGGCGCGGTAAGGGTGAAAATATCGGACGGCAACCTTGCGTTCGGCTCACTTGATTGCCCGGGTTACGCCAGCCGTGCCATGCCACAGTGGGAAACCATGAGGAGGATGCAATGAGCTTTCGCGTGCTAAGCGCAAATCACACGAGCTTCACGGTCTCCAGCCTCGATCGGACGCTCGCGTTTTTCACGGAATGTCTCGGGTTTCAGCTCGTCTCGCGCGCGCCGCGCGACCCGAAGATCATCGAGAGGATTACCGGCGTCGACGGCGCCGACATGGAGATCGCCTTCGTGCGCGGACCCGGACAGGTGGTCGAGCTGATCGAGTACAAGGCTCCGCCTTCGAGGGGGCGCGTCAACTCGCGGCCCTGTGATACGGGTTTCGCCCACCTGGCGCTCGACGTCGACGATGTCGACGCGGGGGTTGCCGCCGCGGCGCGCTACGGAGTCGCGGCGATCAATCCGCCGGTCGTGATCGACCAGGGTCCCAACAAGGGCAAGAAAGTCGTGTACCTGCGCGACTGGGACGGGGTCACGCTCGAATTCATCGGGAAATAGGCATGGCGAAAAAACGCATCGGCATCATCATGCACGGCGTCACCGGGCGCATGGGCATGAACCAGCATCTCATCCGCTCGATCCTCGAGATCCGCAAGCAGGGCGGCGTGGCGCTCAAGGACGGCACGCGCCTGATGCCCGATCCGATCCTTGTGGGAAGGAATCCAGAGAAGATCGCCAGCCTGGCAAAGCAGCATGGGGTTGAGCGTTGGACCACGGATCTGGATGAAGCATTGAAAAATGCAGAAGACAAAATATTCTTTGATGCAGCGTCCACGCAGCTGCGGCCCAAGCTGCTCAAGCAGGCGATCAAAGCGGGCAAGCACGTGTACTGCGAGAAGCCGGTTTCGACCACGCTCGCGCAAGCCGTGGACCTGTACAAGGCGGCGAAGAAGGCGGGCATCAAGCATGGGGTGGTGCAGGACAAGCTCTGGCTCCCGGGGATGCTGAAGCTGGCGAAGCTGCGCGACGAAGGCTTCTTCGGCAAGATCCTTTCGGTGCGCGGCGAGTTCGGCTACTGGGTGTTCGAGGGCGACCGGCAGCCCGCGCAGCGCCCGTCCTGGAATTACCGCAAGAAGGACGGCGGCGGAATCATCCTCGACATGCTGTGCCACTGGCGCTACGTGCTGGACAACCTGATCGGCGACGTGAAGGCGGTTTCCTGCCTGGGCGCGACGCACATCCCGTTCCGCTGGGACGAAAGCGGGAAGAAATACAAGGCGACCGCGGACGACGCGGCCTACGCCACCTTCAGGCTGGCCGGCGGCGTGGTCGCGCATTTCAATTCCTCCTGGACGGTGCGCGTGCGGCGCGACGACCTGCTCACGCTGCAGGTGGACGGCACGCACGGCTCGGCGGTCGCCGGGCTGCGCGGTTGCCGAATCCAGTCGCGCGACGAGACGCCCAAGCCGGTGTGGAATCCCGACATTGCGCAGCCGATCGATTTCCACGACGGCTGGCGCGAAGTGCCCGATGAGGGCTACGACAACGCTTTCAAGGTGCAATGGGAAATGTTCCTGCGGCACGTCGCGGGCGAAGGACCGTTCCGCTGGGGACTGCTCGAGGGCGCGAAGGGCGTGCAGCTCGCCGAGCTGGGGCTGCAGAGCTGGCAACGGAAGAAGTGGCTGGATGTGCCGAAACTGAAAGCATGAAGCGCGACGCCATTCAGACGATCGGCCTGCCGACCCCGCAGGGGAAGGTCGAGCCTTATCAGGTCAGGGAGCCGAAGCAGTTTCAGCGGCCATCGAAGGCGTTCACGCGGATCGTCTACGCCGCTGCGCACGTGGTCGCCGACCCGCTGTCGGCGAAGGAGCCCTGGCTGGAGGCGGCGATCGACTGGGATGCGACGCTCGCGTATCGCAGGCACCTGTGGTCCTGGGGTTTCGGCCTCGCCGAGGCCATGGACACCGCGCAGCGCGGCATGGGGCTCGACTGGAGCAATTCCTTGCTGCTTATCGGGAAAAGCCTCGAGGAGGCGAAACACTTTCCCGGCGCAGTCGTGGCATCGGGCGCGGGTACCGATCACCTTCCCCTGGGAGAGAAACATTCGATTGAAAAAATCCTCGCGGCGTACGAGGAGCAATGCGCGGCAATTGAGAAGCTCGGCGGAAAGGTCATCCTCATGGCAAGCCGCGCGCTCGCCGCCAGCGCGAAATCGCCCGACGACTACGCAAAGGTCTATGACCGCATCCTCGGACAGGTGAAGCAGCCGGTGATCATTCATTGGCTGGGAGAGATGTTCGATCCCGCCCTCGAGGGATATTGGGGGGAAAACGACCACTACGCGGCGATGGATGTCTGTCTGGGTGTTCTAGAAAAAAACAAGAATAAAGTTGATGGCATAAAAATCTCGTTGCTCGACAAAGACAAAGAAATTGCCATGCGCAGGAAACTCCCCAAAGGCGTGCGCATGTACACCGGCGACGATTTCAACTTCGCCGAATTGATCGAGGGCGATGCGCAAGGGTACTCGGATGCGCTGCTCGGCATCTTCGATGCGATCTCCCCGGCGGCATCGAGCGCGCTGGGCGCGCTGGCGGCGGGCGACAAGGCCACTTTCCACGACATCCTCGGCCCGACCGTGCCGCTGTCGCGCCACATCTTCCAGGCGCCGACCCGCTACTACAAGACCGGCGTCGTGTTCATGGCCTGGCTGAACGGCCACCAGGAGCATTTCGTGATGATCGGCGGCCAGCAAAGCGCGCGCAATATTCTGCATTTCTCCGAACTCTTCCGCCTTGCGGACGCCGCAGGCCTGCTGTCCGATCCCGATCTCGCCTGCCGGCGCATGAAGCAGTTGCTCTCGCTGCATGGAATTTAGAACGCTAAGCGAAGGTTTCGGCATAGAGGTGAATGGGGTCGATTTGTCTTCCCTTGGTGGGGATGATTTCGGCAAGATAGAGAAAGCCTTCTACCAGCATCAGGTCCTGGTCGTTCGCGGACAGAAGCTCAGCGCAACCCAGTTTCTCCAATTCGCGCGCCGCATCGGGCCGCCCGAGCCGCACGTCATCGACCAGTTCCACCATCCCGAGCACGCCGACATCCTGATCCTGTCGAATGTTCAGAAGAACGGCCAGCCCACCGGGCTCGCCGATGCCGGGACCTATTTTCACACCGACTATTCGTACCTGGAGGTGCCGGCGCGGGCGACGATGCTCTACTCGATCCAGGTGCCGAAGAAGGGCGGCGATACGCTGTTCGCCAATCAGTACGCCGCCTACGATGAACTGCCCCCGGACCTGAAGAGAAAAATCGATCCGCTTGTGGCGCTGCACCATTACGGCAACCGCGACGACCTGGACGAGAAGTCGCGCACCGTCGCCTCGGTACTCAGCGAAGAGCAGGAGAACAAGGTGCCCTGGGTGAAGCACCGCATCGCGCGGGCGCACCCGGTGACCGGCCGCGTCGCCCTGTACTCGGTGTCGGGAAGTTCCTTCCGCATCGAGGCGATGCCGGAGGCGCAAGGCGTGGCGCTGCTCGATCAGCTCAAGTCGCACGCCACGCAGGAAAAGTACCAGTTGCGCCTGAAATATGGCGTCGGCGACCTGGTAATCTGGGACAATGCTTCGTTGCTCCATTCGGCGACGCTGATCGATCCAGAAGATCCGCGCACCCTGTGGCGCATTACCGTCAAAGAGGAGAGGAAACCATGAAACGCAGA
>JBBPIU010000175.1:0-4911 GCA_038040245.1 Pseudomonadota bacterium
ACGACGGCGTGCCAACGTAGCTCGAGATGCGCAAGTCGTGGATCGTGGAAACCTGCATCTCGGTCTGCCCCGTGCCGGCCGGCACCACGGTGCAGCCGATCGCCTTCGCCCCGCTCTCGAACATCGACCCAGCCGGCACGAAGTGATACGCGAGCGTATTGACGACGAGGTCGCCCGCGCGCAGCCCCGCCGCGTGCAGGGCGCGGGCCGTGCGCCACCAGTCGTCTGCGGCCCCCTCGGGCTCGCAAATCGGGCCGGGCGAGACGAACAGCTTCGCCATCTTCGCCACCGGCGTGGCGTTCAGCCCTCCCAGCGGTGGCATCGCCTTCTGCAGGTCTCCCAGGCCGGATTTGCGCGTCACGGGCAGCTTCGCGAGCGCCTGCCGCGAGTTCACCGTGGCGGGTTCGACGTCGGCAAGGATGCGAGCGAATCCCGGGGCGTTCTTCCTGGCGTGCGCGATCTGGGCGGGCAAGGCTGCCATCAGCGCCGCCTCGCGCGCCTCCGGCGAGCGCGTTTCCAGCGTATCGAAGCAATGCACGGGTGCATTCCTTTGTTGCATGGGGCGCATTGTATCGGCATCATGGCCAACGAGGCTCTGGAGGGGGACTTCAATTGGCTGCTGAAGCGGTTCAGTTGCGCGTCGACGGCGTCGCCAAGCAGTTTGGCGGGGTGACGGCTGTCGACGAGGTGAGCCTCGAGGTGCGCGAGGGCGAGATCCTTTCGGTGATCGGGCCGAACGGCGCCGGCAAGACTTCGCTCCTCAACATGGTGAGCGGCTTCTACCGGCCCGACCGCGGACGCATCGCGTTCGAGGGCGAGGACATCACCCACCTGCCACCGAGCCGCATCGCCGAACGCGGCATCGCGCGCACCTTCCAGAACATCGCTCTGTTCAAGGGCATGACGGTGCTCGACAACCTGATGCTCGGGCGGCACGTACGCATGAAGGCGGGCGTGTTCGCCTCCTTCGTCTACTGGGGCCTCGCGCAGAAGGAAGAGATCGCGCACCGCGAAAAGGTCGAGGACCTGCTCGAGTTCCTCAAGCTCGAGGACCTGAGAAAGATGCCCACCGGCGCGCTGTCCTACGGGCTGCAGAAGCGCGTCGAGCTCGGCCGCGCGCTGGCGCTCGAGCCCAAAGTGCTGCTGCTCGACGAGCCGATGGGCGGCATGAACCAGGAAGAGAAGGAGGACATGGCGCGCTACGTGCTCGACGTCAACGAGGAGCGCGGCACCACCATCATCCTCATCGAGCACGACATGGGCGTGGTGATGGACGTATCGAAGCGCGTCGTGGTGCTCGACCGCGGCCGCGTGATCGCCGAAGGCGACCCCCGCTCGGTGCAGGCGAACCCGGATGTGATCCGCGCCTACCTCGGCGCCAAGCCGTTCGGGCAGAAGGCGGCATGACGCGAGCTCCCGTGACGGCGGACGCCACCATCCCGCGCCTGCTCAAGCGCAATGCGGAGGAGCGCGGCGACGCGCCCGCGATGCGCGAGAAGTCGCTGGGCATCTGGCGCACGCTCACCTGGTCGGGGTACTACGGGCTGGTGCGCGACTTCGCGCTCGGCCTGGCGGCGCTTGGTTTCAAGCGCGGCGACGTGCTCGCGGTAATCGGCGACAACCGCCCGCGGCTTTACGCCGCGCAGCTCGCGGCGCAGTGCCTCGGCGCAATGCCGGTCCCGCTCTACCAGGATGCGGCAGCCGAGGAACTCGTCTACGTGCTCGAGCACGCGGAAGCCAGCGTGGTGATCGCCGAGGACCAGGAGCAGGTGGACAAGATCCTCTCGATCCGGGCGCGGCTGCCGAAGCTGCGGCTGGTCGTCTACGAGGACGCGCGCGGCATGTTCCATTACCGGGACGAAGCCCTGCGTTCCTTCGAATCCGTCGTGGGACTGGGCCGCGAGTTCGGCGCGCAGCATCCCGGCACCATCGAGGCCGAGATCGCGAAGGGGCACTCTGGAGACGTGGCGCTCCTCTGCTATACCTCCGGAACGACGGGCAGGCCAAAGGGCGCGATGCTTTCGCACGGCAATCTCATCGCCAGCGCGACGGCGTTCCTCGCGCAGACGGACCTGCAGCCCGGGGACGACTGGCTCGCCTACCTGCCGATGGCGTGGATCGGCGATGCGGTCTACACGCTGGTGGTGCAGATGATGGTGGGCTTCGCCTGCAACTGCCCGGAGAGCCCCGAGACGGTGCAACGCGACCTGCGCGAGCTCGGCCCCAGCGCGTTCCTCGCCGCACCCCGCATCTGGGAGAACCTGCTCACGCAGATTCAGGTGAAGGCGTCGGACGCTTCGTGGCTGAAACGAAAGACGTTCGAGTACTTCCGCGACAAGGCGATCGAGGCCGAGCTGCTGCGCGCCGACGGCAAGACCGTGCCCGCGGGCTTGCGCGCGCTCCTCGCCCTCGGCGAGTTCCTGGTCTACGGGCCGGTGCGCGACCAGATGGGCTTGCGCCGCGCGCGCTGGTGCCTGACCGGCGGCGCGCCGCTCGGCGCGGATACGTTCCGTTTCTTCCGCGCCTTCGGTGTGAATCTCAAGCAGGTCTACGGCTCGACGGAGCTGAGCGCATTCGTTTCCGTGCAACCGGACAGCGCGGCCGATCCCAACACCGTCGGCCCGCCGGGCCCCGGCATCGAGGTACGCATCGCGGAAAGCGGCGAGGTGCTGGTGCGCGGCGCCAACGTGTTCCGCGGCTACCACAAACAGGAGGAGGCCACGCGCGAGGCGATCGACGCGGAAGGCTGGTTCCACACCGGCGATGCGGGCTTCATCGATCCGCAGGGCCACCTTGCCATCATCGACCGCGCGAAGGACGTGGGCAAGCTCGGGGAAGGGCCAAATGCGGGCACGCCTTTCGCGCCGCAATTTATTGAGAACAAGCTGAAGTTCAGCCCCTACATCGGCGAGGCGATCAGCTTCGGCAACGACCGCAAGCACGTGACCGCGATGATCGCGATCGCGCTGGCGCCGGTCGGCAACTGGGCCGAGCGGCACGGCCTGGCCTACAGCGGCTACCAGGACCTCACGCAAAAACCGGAGGTCAGGGGCCTGATCCGCGCCGAGATCGAGAAGTGCAACCGGGGGCTGCTCGAGTCGACGCGCGTGCGGCGGTTCCTGCTGCTCGCCAAGGATTTCGACGCCGACGACGCCGAGATCACGCGCACGCGCAAGCTTCGCCGCAGCGTCATCGCCGAGAAGTACGCCGCCGTGATCGACGCGCTCTACGGCGGCGCCAGCGAGACCGAGATCGCCACCGAAGTCACCTACGAGGACGGCCAGCGCGCGACCGTGCGCTCGAAGGTCGCCATCGAGGACGTCCATGTTTGACTGGGGATTCACGCTGGCGCTCATCACCAACGGCGTGCTGATCGGGCTGATGTACTCGCTCATCGCGCTGGGCTTCGTGCTGGTCTACAAGGCCACCGACGCGATCAACTTCGCGCAGGGCGAGTTCGTCATGCTCGCCGGCTTCATCATCGCCGGGATGATCGTGCTCGCCGGGGCGCCGTTCTGGCTCGGCGTGGCGGTCGCGGTGCTCGGCATGGTGGCGTTCGGCTTCGGCCTCGAGAGGATCGTGCTGCGCCCGCTCATCGGCCGGCCGATCATCGCGGTGATCATGGCGACGATCGGCCTCGCCACCGTGCTGCGCGGCGCGGCGCCCCTGTTCTTCGGCGCAGAGACGCGCGCGCTCGCGCTGCCGATCTCGGACGAGCCGTGGGTGCTCGGCCCGCTCACGCTGCCGCCGGTGCAAGTGGTCGGCGCGCTCCTCAGCCTGGGCTTTCTCGCCGCCTTCACCTGGTTCTTCCTGAAGAGCCGCATGGGCGTGGCGATGCGTGCCGTGGCCGATAATCAGCAGGTCGCCATGGCGATGGGGATCAACGTCGAACGTTATTTTGCGATCGCCTGGGGCATGGCGGGCATCGTCTCTGCGCTGGGCGGGCTCGCCTGGGGCGCGCTGCTCGGCGTCGACGTGCACCTCGCGCTGATCGGCCTGAAGGTGTTCCCGGTGGTGATCCTTGGCGGGCTGGACTCGATCCTCGGCGCGATCGTCGGCGGCCTCATCGTCGGTGTGGTGGAGAACCTCGCCGCGGGGTACCTGGATCCGCTGGTGGGCGGCGGCACCAAGGACTTCGCGCCCTATGTACTGATGATCGTGATGCTGATGATCCGGCCGTACGGGATCTTCGGCAAACGCCGCATCGAACGCGTCTAGGCAAGGAGCAGCAGACTTGTTCCATCGCGAGAGCGGCTACTACAAGACCACCTACGCGGCCGACATGGCGCTTTACCCGCTGCCGATCGCGCGCTGGACGGTCGCCGCGATCGCGCTCGTCATGTGCATCGCCCCGTTCTTCCTGCACGAGTACTACGTGTCGGTCATCAACCTGGTTCTCGTCGCCACGGTCGGCGCGCTGGGGCTCAACATCCTGGTCGGCTACACCGGGCAGATCTCGATCGGCCATGCGGCCTTCATGTCGGTGGGCGCGTACACCGCGGCCAACCTCGCCGTGCGCCTTGACCTGCCGTTCTGGATCACGCTGCCGGCGGGTGGACTGATGGCCGCCGCGATCGGCGCCGTGGTCGGCATCCCCAGCTTGCGCATCAAGGGCCTCTACCTCGCCATCGCCACGCTCGCCGGGCAGCTCATCATCGAGTGGACCATCAACCACGTGCCGTGGATCTCGGGCGGCGTGCAGGCCTCGATCGAGGTGCCGCGGCCGACGCTGTTCGGCACGCAGTTGAAGACCCAGTTTCAGCTGTACTGGTTCCTGCTCTTTTTCGCCGTGTTCGCCATCGTGGGGACGCTGAACCTGGTACGCAGCCGCATCGGCCGCGCCTTCATCGCCATCCGCGACCAGGACATCGCCGCCGAGATCATCGGCATCAACATCTTCCGCTACAAGCT
>JBBPIU010000176.1:0-4851 GCA_038040245.1 Pseudomonadota bacterium
GCCGGGACGGCGGAACTGAACGGCTACAACACCGAAATCAACCAAGTGCGCTGCGCCGCGATCGTGAAGCGCGTCATGGAACTGTTTCCGGAAGCGGGAGATGCACGCGATGTGACGTTCTGGGCGGGACTCAGGCCGGCGACGCCGAGCAACATCCCCTACATAGGTCGCACGAAGTATCCGAACCTCTACCTGAACACCGGCCACGGCACCCTCGGCTGGACTCACGCCTGCGGCTCCGGCCGCGCGCTAACCGACATCGTCAGCGGGCGCCGGCCCGAAGTCGACTTTGCGTTCTCCTGATGTCAACGGCGTGAGTGCTAGAATCGTTTCATTCGTTCAGGAGGCTGTCGCATGAAGCCCTTGGCGCTCACACCCGCGCAACAACGCCGGCTGCAGAAGCTGGCGCATGATGCCGGCCGCACACCCGAGCGGACGCTCAAATTCGTCCTGCGGGACGGATTCGACTTCTGCGAATGGGAAGTGCGCGAAACTGCCGCCGCGGAGGCGGACGTGAAACGCCGGGGCACAATCCCGAACGAGCAGGTGCAGCGGGACGCGCAGCGCATTATCGATGCCGCCCGGGCACCCAAAGCGCGCAAAGCCGCTTGAGTGGTCGAAGCGGGCGTGGGACGCCTATTCCGCGACCCTCGCGCACATCGCTGAAGGAGACTCCTTCGCCGCCCAGCTGGTCAAGGAACGCGTCGAGCGGGCGTTAAAGCAGATCTCCGAATTTCCCGATCTAGGTACGCCTGCGATGCCGCGCGGGATCCGCAGGTTCCCGATTCAAAACACGGGGCACGTCATCAACTATCGGGTCATGCGCTTAACCGTCCGCGTCCAAACCTGGTATCGAGCGCGCGAAAGGACTACAAAATCCGGTTGAATCAGAACTGTTTCCGGATTCGAGCAATCCGTCGAAAGCGACCTACTGGGCAGGGCTCAGGCGGCAAGCGTCATCTGCGCACGATGAGCGGCAATCTGCGAGGTCTAACATGGCGGCACCTCATTCGATCACCCGATCGGCGCGCACCAGCACCGATTGAGGAATCCTGATGCCGAGATCCTTGGCCGTCTTCAGGTTCACCACCATTTCGAACCGTGCCGCCTGATCGACAGGCAACTCGGCCGGTTTGGCGCCCTTCAGCACCCGCGCCAACTGGTCGGCTCCGCGCCGCACGTCGTCCACGAGATTCGTGCCGTAGGAGATCAGTCCACCCCTCTCCACCATCTCGGCATCCGCGAATATTGTGGGAATGCGCAACTGATTCGTGAGTTGGACCACTTGCTCGCCGGCTACCAGCTGGTCGCTAAACACGGCAAATGGCAGGAGTACTTCAGCGCCGGCCTTCCTGGCTCTGGCTATCGCGTCATCCCCTATGCCTATGCCTCGAGGCGGTATTTCGAGCA
This sequence comes from Pseudomonadota bacterium, assembly GCA_038040245.1. GTDB lineage: Bacteria > Pseudomonadota > Gammaproteobacteria > Burkholderiales > SG8-39 > RBG-16-66-20. Next base: position 1,411 of record JBBPIU010000176.1, read on the forward strand.
GCTCGACACCCAGATGCGCGGCCGCCTTGCGCAAGGCAGGCGCGATGGCCTCGAACTCCTTGCCCTGCATAGCCAAAGTACCCCCGACGACGGCGACGCGTTTCGCCCTCGGCACCAGCTCGCGCGCCAGCTCCAGACGCTTGACCAGAAGCTCTCCAAACCGATTGGTGACACCCGTGACGTTGCCGCCAGGTCTCGCGTAACTTTTCACCAGCCCGGTCGCCACGGGGTCGTCAACCCACACAAACACGATCGGCACCGACTTCGTCGCTGCCTGCGCGGCTTCGGTCGCTCCAGTACTGCAGGTGAAGATCGCGTCGGGCTTCGCTGCCACCATCTCACGCACCACGTTCCGGTCCTCGTGGAACATTCCGGCCGCCCCTTGTGCATCAATCTTGAGATTGCGGCCCTCGACAAACCCGTGGGTGGCGAGCCGGTCTCGCAGCGCAGATCGATACAGCTCGGTTGCAGCGGCGCCACCGACAAACAGGGCGCCGACGCGGTAGTTGCGGCCCTGCTGTTGCGCATGAACGAGCCGCGCCGCGAGCAGCGACCCCGTGGCAAGCAGGAAGCGCCTACGCCAAAACATGGAGTCTTGTGAGCGTGAGGAGCGAATTGATTGCCTGCGGCGGGCTGCTACAAGATTCGGTTGAACCAGAGTATCGAGAGCAGGCCGGCGAGAAGCGTGAGGAGCGCCGCCGCGGCGGAGAACAGCGCGGTGACTTCGGTTTCCTTTTTCTCCAGGCTGAGCCTGGAATTGAGGGTCTGGTAGACCTTCTTCAGGTCGGCCGCGCTGCCGGCGTGGAAATATTCGCCTTGGGTCATGGTGGCGATGGTCTTGAGGGTCTCCTCGTCCAGGCGCACGCGGAAAGACCAGCCTTCGAAGCCGATGACTTCGCCGGACGTGGTGCCGAAGCCCACGGTGTAGACGCGCACGCCCCGGTCGGCGGCCAATTTCGCGATTTCGATCGGGTCGGGGCCGGTGGTCCTCTGGCCGTCGGTCATCAGGATGATCACGGCCGAGTTGTAGGAGCCCGGCGGCACCGGCTTGAAATCCTTCTTGGGGTCTTTCTTCGCGTCGCCGATGGGCGCATTGCGCCGCGCCTCGCGCCCGAACAGCGCGGTGCTGACATCGAAGCCGGCGTCCGGAAAGAGGGTGGCGAGCGACACGATCAGGCCGCTGCCCGTGGCGGTGGCGCGCTGCAGCTGCATCCGGTCGATGGCCGCGTTGATGGCCTCGCGGTCGTCGGTCGGCGCCTGCACCAGCGTCGCCGTGGCCGCAAAGGTCACGATCCCGATGCGCGTCTTGGACGACGTATCGGCGACGAACTGCTTCGCGGCGGCCTGCGCCGCCTCGATCCGGCTCGGCAGGACGTCCTTGGCGCGCATGCTGCCGGAAGCGTCCAGCGCGAGAATGATGGTCTGCTTCTGGGTCGGCAGGAGGAGGGTCGCCGAAGGCCGCGCTATCGCGACGATCAGCAAGCCGATGGCGAGCAGGAACAGCACCGGCGGCACGTGGCGCCGGATCGCCGAGCCGGGGCCCATCGCTTCCTTGACCATGCTCAGGTTCGCGTATCGAAGCGCGGTTTTCTTCTTGCGCCGCAGCAGCAGGATGTACGAGCCGACCAGCACCGGCAGCAGCACCAGCAGCCAGAGCAACTCGGGCCAGGCAAAGGTGATGACGTTCATGCCACCTTCTCCAAGTGACCGGGAAGGACACGGCCCCCCGAGAGCCGGCTGCGGCGCTTGCGCAGGTCGGCGAAGCGCATCAGCCCATCGACCAGGTGGCCGTCGGTGGCCAGTTCCAGGCAATCCACGCCGGCGCGCGCGAGCGCATTTCGCAAGGCCCGCTCGCGCCGCTCGGCGACCGAAGCGAAGCGCTTGCGGAAGCCCTTGTCGTGCGTATCGACGAACAGCTGCTCGCCGGTCTCCGAATCCTGCATCACCAGCATGCCCATGTCGGGCAGTTCGCGCTCCAGCGGGTCGTAGAGCCGCACCGCCACCACCTCGTGGCGCTGCGCCAGGTGCGCGAGCGGCTCGGCCCAGCCGGGTTCGCTGAAGAAATCCGAAACGATGAACACGATCGAGCGCCGCCGCATCACCTGGAAGGCGGTGCGCAGGAAATCGCGCAGGTCGGTGCCCGCTGAGCGCGGCATCTCGGGGCGAGACAGCAGCTTGTGCAGCATGCTCAGCACATGGCGCCGGCCGCCGCGCGCCGGGATCACGGTATCCACATGGTCACCGTAGAACAGCGCCCCGACGCGGTTGCCCTGGCGCGTCAGCAGCCGCGCGAGCACGGTGATGAATTCGGTGGATATCGAGCGCTTCTTGGTCTGCGAGCCGAAATCCACCGACGGACTGAGGTCGAGCAGGAACCAGGCGGTGACTTCCCGGTCCTCGTGGTATTCGCGCACGTAGGGCGTCTGCATGCGCGCGGTGACGTTCCAGTCGATATGGCGCACATCGTCGTGGTACTGGTACTCGCGCAGGTCGGCGAGGTCGAGGCCGGTGCCGCGGAAGAGGGTCCGGTAATCGCCGTGCAGCAACCCGTCCAGACGGCGGATCACCGTCCACTCCAGCCGGCGGAGGATCTGCTCAGGATTGCTATTAGGACTGCGCGGCGACGCTGACATGGGATTCCAGCGGTTTTTCCGGCGCCGGAATTTTCCGCAGGAAGCGGTGCACCAGCTCATCCGCGGTGATCGCCTCGGCCAGCGCTTCATAGGTCAGCACCAGGCGGTGGCGGAACACATCGGGCACCAGGTCGATCGCGTCCTGCGGCAAGACGTAGCTGCGGCCGCGCAGGTAGGCGAGCGCGCGGGCGCCCTCGATGAGGTTGATGGGCCCCCGCGGACTGACGCCGAAGGACAGGAATTTCGCCAGGTCGGGCAGCCCGTGCCGTGCCGGATCGCGCGTCGCGGCGGCCAGTTTCACCGCGTACTTGATCAGCGACGGATCGACGTACACTTTGCGGCATTCGCGCTGCAGCGCGGCGAGTTCCTCGGTGCTGCTCACCGCGGCAACCGCGTTTTCGATGCCGGTGACGCGCTCGACGATGACGAATTCCTCGTCTTCGGTCGGATAGCCGACCAGCACCTTCATCATGAAACGATCCACCTGCGCTTCGGGCAGCGGATAGGTGCCCTCGGTCTCGATCGGGTTCTGCGTCGCCATCACGAGGAAGGGCGCGGGCACCTTGTGCGTTTCGCCGGCGATCGTCACCTGGCGCTCCTGCATCACTTCCAGCAGCGCGCTCTGCACCTTGGCCGGCGCGCGGTTGATTTCGTCCGCCAGCAGCAGGTTGGTGAACACGGGCCCGAGCGAGGTCGAGAACTCGCCGGTCTTCTGGCTGTAGATGCGCGTTCCCACCAGGTCCGCGGGCACCAGGTCGGGCGTGAACTGGATGCGGCGGAAGGTGCCGTGGATCGTGCGCGCGAGCGT
>JBBPIU010000177.1:0-4738 GCA_038040245.1 Pseudomonadota bacterium
ATTCCTATCTAGAAAAACGGCGTGAAGCTGCTCATCGACCCGATGAGCTACCAGTACCTGACGGGCGCCGAGATCGACTACAGCGAGGGCCTGGAAGGCGCGCAGTTCGTGATCAAGAACCCGAACGCGACCTCCACCTGCGGCTGCGGCTCCTCGTTCTCCGCCTAGGCAGGGTAGATCGCCCCCAGCACGCGTGCGCCGCGCGCGCCGGTGACCGAAGGAAGATTTCCTGCTTGGCCGTCCAGGGTCTGTTTCGCGAGCCACGCGAACGCCGCCGCCTCAACCAGTTGAGGATTTATGCCGTGGCGGTCGCTTGTCTCCAGCGCTGCGGGCGCGGCTATTTCGGCAAGCCGGCGCATCAGGGCGTTGTTCTTCACGCCGCCGCCGCAGACGATCAGGCGCCGCGCACCGGCGCAATGCCGGGCGATGGCGTTGGCGAGGCTGCGCGCCGTCAGTTCGAGCAGCGTGGCCTGCACCGCCTGCGGATCCTCGCCCCCATTCAACCTCTTGTGCAGCCAGCTTTCATTAAAGAGATCCCTGCCGGTGCTCTTGGGCGGCGCTGCCGCGAAGTAAGGATCCTGCAGCAGGCGTTCCAGCAATTCGGGAATCGCCCGTGCCGCGGCAGCCCAGCTGCCGCGGGCATCGTGAGGCGTGCCCAGGTGCCGCGAAGCCCACAGGTCGAGCAGGCAATTTCCAGGGCCGCTGTCGAAGCCGATCACCTTGCCATGGCGAGGCAGGAAGGTCAGATTGGCGATGCCGCCGAGATTTATCGCGACGCGGTCTTCCGCGGAATCCGCGAACACGGCGGCGTGGAAGGCGGGCGCCAGCGGTGCACCCTGCCCCCCGGCGGCGATGTCCCGGCTGCGGAAATCCGCCACCACGCGTACCCCGGTGAGTTCGGCCAGCAGCGCCGCATTGCCGATTTGCGTGGTGTAGCCGCGCTCCGGCCGGTGGCGCACGGTCTGGCCGTGGCAGCCGATGGCGCGGACCTCGGCAGCCGGGGTTTTCGATCTGGCGAGAACATCGGCGACCGCGGCGGCATAGTTCCTCGCCAGTTCGTTGCCGGCAAGCGCGGCGCGGTCGATTTCGTTCGCACCCGGTGAATTGAGCGCGAGCAACTCGCGCCGCAACCCGGCGTCGAACGGCAGGTAAGCGTCGCCAATCAGCCGCGGCTTGCTGGCGTCGAAATCCGCCAGCACTGCATCGACCCCGTCGAGGCTGGTGCCCGACATCAGGCCGACATAGAACGCCCGGGTCACTCTAGCGCGGCGACCTGGCTGTTGGCGAGCAAAGCGAGTTGCGCCACCAGCGGTTGCGCGCGGGCGCGGAAAGCGTCTATTTCGTGGCGTGCGACCGGCGTGCCGGCGGGCAGGGGGACCGAGAGCGGATTGTGCGCGGCGCCCGCGACCCGGAATTCGTAGTGCAGATGCGGTCCGGTCGCCCAGCCGGTCTGGCCGACGAGGCCGACCGTATCGCCCTGCGCGACGCGGGTGCTGGTGCGGATGCCGCGCCCGAAGGCCTTCAGGTGCGCGTACCAGGTCGAATGCCGGTTGTCGTGGCGCACGATGACCAGGTTGCCGTAGCCGCCTTGCCGGCCGGCGAATTCGACAATGCCGTCGCCGACCGCGCGCACCCGTGTACCCGCGGGCGCCGCGTAGTCCACGCCCTGGTGCGCGCGCCAGGCTTTGTGCAGCGGGTGCATGCGCATGCCGAATCCGGAGCTGACGCGCGAGAGCTCCAGCGGCGAGCGCAGCAGCGCCTTGCGCATGTTCTTGCCGTCAGGGGCGTAATAGCTGTCGGCGTACCAGAGCGCGCGGTGCCTGCGGCCCTGGTTGGTGAACTCGGCGGCGAGGACGCGCCCCGCGCGCATCGGCCGGCCGTCGACCGAGTGCATTTCGTAGAGGACCGAGAAACGGTCTCCCTGGCGCAGCTCGCGGTGGAAATCGACATCGCTGCCGAACACGTCGGCAAGCTGGATCGCGACGGCGTCCGGAATGCCGGCAGCGTCGGCGGCCGCGAAGAGCGAAGAGCGGATGAGCGCCGATTTCATCTCGCTGCGCGTCACGATCTGCGCGCGCTGCTCGCTTGCGACCAGGCCCTGGCCGACGCGTTCGATCCTGACGGCCGTATCGCGCGCGGCGAGAAAGCTCAGCCAGACGAGTTCGCCCTCGTTTTGCGTCCCGGCGCGCACTTCCGCGGTGACGATGGTGCCCGGGCGCAGCAGCCGCATTGCGCGCTGGCGCAGCAGCTTGTGCACATCGGCTTCGCCGATGGCAAGGCGTGCAAGCAGTCCCTGGAAGGTATCGCCGCGTTGCAGGCGATCCTCGCGTACATACGTGGCCGGCGCCGGCAGCAGCGCTTCCTCGAGGCGGATCGCGATCGGCTCGAGCAGCGCCGCTTTCGCGAGCAGCAGCTCGGTGTCGGTCGAGGGCGCGACGGTGGCGACCGCGGCGACCGCGCTCGAGAGCGCGAACGCCGCCAGCAGCGCGGCGCGCCGAAGTGTTCCCCCTCCTGCCACGTCCCCCCGCACGTCCACCCCCATGGATCGGCTAGAATCCCTTGTTATTCAGATACCTGGGAAGTCTAGCACGTATGGCGGACGTTTCTGAAGCGCTGGCACGCATCAAGCGGGGCTGCGACGAGCTGATCGTCGAGGAAGAACTGGTCAAGAAGCTCAACACCGGGCGCGTGCTCAGGATCAAACTCGGCCTCGATCCGACCGCGCCCGATTTGCACCTCGGCCACACCGTGGTGATCAACAAGCTGCGCCACTTCCAGGACCTGGGGCACCAGGTCCAGTTCCTGATCGGCGATTTCACCGGCATGATCGGCGACCCGACCGGCAAGAACCAGACGCGGCCGCCGTTGTCGCGCGGGCAGATTCTGGAAAACGCGCAGACCTATCGCGCGCAGATGTCGAAGATCCTCGATCCGGAAAAGACGCAGGTGCTGTTCAATTCGGAATGGTCGGACAAGCTGGGCGCCGAGGGCATGATCCGGCTCGCGTCGCGCTACACGCTGGCGCGGCTGCTGGAGCGCGACGATTTCTCCAAGCGCTACAAGGCCGGGCAGCCGATCTCGGTGCACGAGCTGCTCTATCCGCTGATGCAGGGTTACGATTCGGTGGCGATGAAGGCCGACGTCGAGCTGGGCGGCACCGACCAGAAATTCAACCTGCTGGTCGGGCGCGAACTGCAGCGGGATTTTGGCCAGGAGCCGCAGTGCATCATGACCATGCCTTTGCTGGTGGGGCTGGACGGCGTGGAGAAAATGTCGAAGTCCCTGGGCAACTATATCGGCATCGTCGAGCCCGCGCAGGAAATTTTCGGCAAACTGATGCGCATCTCGGATGAACTCATGTGGCGCTACATGGAGTTGCTTTCTTTTCAGGATTTGGCAGTGATTCATCTGAAAAAGGAGGCGGTTGCAAACGGAGCAAACCCGCGCGATATGAAATTCGATTTCGCCCGGGAGATCGTCGACAGATTCCATGGCCGGGCCGCGGCGCAAAACGCCGCCAACGAATTCAATGCGCGTTTCCGCGACGGCGCGTTGCCGCAGGACATGCCGGCAGTGACCCTCCACGCACCGGCAGGCGGACTCTCGATAACGCAGCTGCTGAAACAGGCGGACCTGGCGCCCAGCGTGTCGGAGGCAAACCGGTTGATCGAACAGGGCGGGGTCAGGGTGGACGGAGAGCGCATATCGGAGCGCTCGCTGGTCCTTGCCAAGGGCAAGGCATACGTCGTCCAGGTGGGCAAGCGCAAGGTCGCGCGGATCACCCTCGCGTGATTGTTCCCTCATGAGCGCGCCGCAGTACGAGGTCTACGCGATCAAGTACGCGCACCATGCCCGGCGCGCATCCGAGAACTTCATCGGTGGCGATCCACACGACGGTCCGATGCCGCTCGATTACTTCGTCTGGCTGCTGCGGGGCGATGGGCGCGAGATCGTCGTCGATACCGGCTTCTCTGCGCCGATGGCGGCCAAGCGCGGGCGAGAGCATATTCGTTGCCCGACCGAGGGTTTGGGTTTCCTGAATATAGATTCAAAAAAAATCAAAGACGTGGTGATAACGCATCTGCACTACGACCACATCGGCAATTTCGATCTTTTCCCCGCGGCGATGTTTCATCTGCAGGACCTGGAAATGAACTATGCGACCGGACGGCATATGGGGCAGCCGGTCTTCAGCGGTGCCTATGAAGTCGAGGATGTGGTGGGCATGGTGCGGCGCGCCTACGCCGGCCGGGTGCGCTTTCACGATGGCGACGCCGAGATTGCTCCCGGCATTTCGCTGCACCTGATCGGCGGCCACACCATGGGCCTGCAGGTGGTGCGCGTGGCGACGCGCCGCGGCTGGGTGGTTCTCGCCTCCGATGCCTCGCACCTCTACGCCAACATGGAGCAGGTGCGGCCCTTCCCGATTGTGTTCAGTGTGGCCGACATGGTCGAGGGCTACGGCCGGCTGCGCGCGCTCGCCGACTCGCCCGGGCACATCATTCCCGGCCACGACCCGCTTGTTCTCGGGCGCTACCCGGCGCCCTCCAGGGAGCTCGAGGGAATCGTCGCCAGACTGGACTAGGGGTGTGCGCGCGCACCGTTGCCGGGCATCGGGAATGCGTTGACACCCGTGATTCAGGCTCCTAACATCACTTCCCCCGAGTTCCGGGACATCCAAGGGAGGAACCTGATGCTCACCCCTCTGAAAACCGTCATCGCACTTGCCGCTGCCGCG
>JBBPIU010000178.1:0-468 GCA_038040245.1 Pseudomonadota bacterium
CGAAATCCGGGCAGTTCAATGAAACGGTGAGCAAGGCACTCGCCCGCGTTCTCACGACTGATATATCGCCTGAATTAAAACCAAATCAAAAAACAGAAGACGTCATCGGCCCCTATGAGCTGCAGGACTTCCACCTCTACTACACGCTGCGCTTCGGCTACGCGCCCTCCAAGGTGGCCTACCTGGCCTGGAACGCGTGGCGGGACAAATACACGCTCGGCGCAATCAGGAAGTGGCTGGGCGTGTTCCTGACGAGGTTCTTCCAGACCAGCCAGTTCAAGAGGAGCGCCCTGCCCAACGGCCCGAAGGTAGGATCGGGCGGCTCGCTCTCGCCGCGCGGCGACTGGCGCGCGCCGTCGGATGGCAATGCGTCGGTCTGCCTGGAGGACCTGAAAAAAGAACCTATTGCGGATTGATGGAAATCGGGCTCTGACCCCGATATCTCACTGCGCCTTGATGCCGGCGGCC
>JBBPIU010000178.1:478-4680 GCA_038040245.1 Pseudomonadota bacterium
CCGTCGGATGGCAATGCGTCGGTCTGGCTGGCGGACCTGAAGAAGATACCCACCGCGGCCTAATGCCGCGGTCATTCACTGCGGCTTGATGCCGGCGGCCCTGATCACGCGCTGGTAGGTGTCGATCTCCTCGCGCACGAACTTCGCGAACTCCGCCGGCGACATGTCCATGCCGTCGTTGCCGAGCGCGAGCAGCTTTTCCTTCACGCCCGGATCTGCGAGCGCCCTGCGCACGTCAACCGAGATTTTCTGCACGATGTCGGCAGGCGTCCCCGCGGGCGCCCAGATACCGAACCAGAGCGGCGAATCCGCGCCCCTCACGCCGGCCTCACCGGTAGTCGGCACCTCGGGCAGCGTCGGGTTGCGCTTCGCCGAACTCACCGCGAGGGCGCGCAGCTTGCCGCCCTTGATCGCCGACATTCCCGCCGAGATCGGTGACCAGTAGCAATGCACAGAATCGCTCAGCAGGGCGGCAATCACCTCAGGCGTGCCCTTGAACGGCACCTGCGTCACCTGCATCCCCGCGGCGGCGATAAAGCGCTCGGTGTTGAGGTGCGTGCCGCTGCCGATGCCGGCGTGGCCGAAGTTGACCGCGCCCGGCTTTGCCTTCGCCGCATTGACGAGGTCCATCAAGGTCCTGTACGGGGACGTCGAGTTCACCACCAGGACGTTCGGCTGCACGGTGAGCGGCACGATGTCGATGAAATCCTTCAGCGTGTCGTAGGGCAGCTTGGCGAAGATCGCCGGGTTGACCGCGTGCGCCGAGGAATTGACGAGCAGCGTGTAGCCGTCGGGCGCCGAGCTTGCCACCACGTTGGAGCCGATCGAGCCGCCCGCGCCGGCGCGGTTTTCAATCACCGCCGGCTGCCCCCAGTACTCCGAGACCTTTTGCATCACGATGCGCGCGACGATGTCGGTCGAACTGCCCGCCGTGAAGGAAATGATCAGCCGGACCGGCTTGGATGGGTAGCTTTGTGCATTTATGCTTTCAATGAAAAAAAATATTGAAGCAAAAACAACAACCCATCTGAGCAAAATCATCGCGCTCTCCTATTGCGGTTTGATGCCGGCCGTCTGGAGGATCTTCTGCGTATCCTCGACTTCCTTGCGCACGAACGCCGTGAATTCCGGGATCGACAGGTTGCCCGGCTCGGTGCCGAGCTTGGTGAGGCGCTCGCGCAGGTCGGGGCTCGCCAGCGCGGCGTTCACGTCCTTGTTGATCTTCGCCGCCACGTCCGCCGGCATGTTCGCCGGACCCCACAGGCCGACCCAGAGCGTGTAGTCGAAACCCGCATAGCCCTGCTCGGCGACGCTCGGCACGTTGGGCAGCAGCGCGGAGCGCGACGCGCTCGACACCGCCAGCGCGACCGCCTTGCCGCCGGTCACATGCGGCAGCGCGGCATTGAGCGGCGCCCAGTAACAGCAGACGCGGCCGCCAATGGTGTCGGCGATCGCCTCGGGCGTGCCCTTGTACGGCACGTGCACCACGTCGATGCCGAGCGCGAGTTTCAGTTTCTCCAGGTTGAAGTGCGTGCCGCTGCCGATGCCGGCCGAGGAAAAATTGAGCTTGCCCGGATTCGCCTTCGCGGCGGTCACGAAATCCTTGAGCGACTTCCAGCCGGTGTCCTGTCCGGTGATGAGCACGTTCGGCCCGCCGCCCAGCAGCGCGAGGTTGGTGAAGTCCTTCAGCGTGTCATAGGGCAACTTGGCATAGATGCCCGGATTGGCGACGTGCGCCGACGAATTGGCGAGCAGGGTGTATCCGTCAGGTGCCGAGTCGACCACGACTTTCGAGCCGATCGAACCGCCGGCGCCGACACGGTTCTCGCCCACCACCGGCTGGCCCCACATTTCCTGCAGCTTCGCCGCGACCACGCGCCCGATGATGTCGGTCGAGCTGCCAGGGGTGAACGCAATGACCAGGCGGACCGGTTTATTGGGAAAGGTTTGAGAAAAAGAAACACAAGAAAAAACCGTCAATGCAAGAAATGCAAGCAGTTTACGAAAGCCCATCGCCCACCTCCACGTTCTCTGGTTTCAGTTTGATGCCGGATGCTTGCGCCTGCTGCAACAGCAGCGTCGCGAAGTCCTGCCCGGTCCAGCCCTGCCCGATCATAGACTGGATCAGGTCGCGCGTCGCGCTCGCTAGCGGCATCGGCACCTCGAATTTGCGGCCCGCATCCAGGCCCAGGTCCATGTCCTTGCGCAGCAACTGCGGCGTGAACGTCACCTTGAAATCGAGGTTCACGAACGCCGGCGTCTTGTAGCGCGTGAAGGTGGAGCCCATCACGCTCTGATTCATGAAATCGAGGAACGCGTGCCGCGGCACGCCCGCCTTTTGCGCCAGGATCGTGATCTCGGCCAGCGACTGCGTCACCACGCCGAGAAACACGTTGTGGCAGATCTTGACGATGCGGGAGAGTTCGCCCTCTCCCACGTAACTTGAATTTACTGCAATAAGGTCCAGCAAAGGCCTGGCAAGATCAAAAGCCTGCTGCGGACCGGAGCAGACGAAAGTCAGCTTGCCGGCCTTGATCACCTTGGCGTTGCCGGAAACCGGTGCGGCCAGATATTGAATTTTCTTTTGCTCGAGGAATTCACGAAGTTCGGCCGAACCTTCAAGGGAAATTGAAGAACATTCAACAATCAGTTTCGGTTTTGATTTCGAATTTGCCAGCAGGTTCTTCGTCACCTCCTTGACGTCCTTCCAGGTCGACACCATGCAGAACACGATGTCGCGGGAGGCCAGCTCGGACACCTCGTCCGCGACCTTGGCGCCGTACCTGGTCAACGGCCCGGCCTTTGCCTTGGTGCGGTTCCAGACCAGTACGTCGGCGCCGCCCTTGGCGAGGCGCCCGGCCATCTCGTAGCCCATCCGGCCGGCGCCGATCCATCCGACGGTGGGTTTCTTTTTAGTAGGCATTTGCGACCGGCAGCTCCTGTGCGGGATAGAGCGAAATGATCCTGGCGCCCTCGGGCGTGAGGACGACTTCTTCCTCGATGCGCGCCGCCGAAACGCCGTCCTTGGCCGGGCAGAAGGTCTCGACCGCGAACACCATGCCGGCCTTGAGTTCGTAGGGCTCGATGAACGAGTTGAGGCGCGAGATGAGGGGTCGTTCATGCAGCCCGAGCCCGAGCCCGTGGCAGAAATTGAGGCCGAACGCGGACATCTCGGTCTCGAAGCCGATCACGCTGCACTTCGGAAACATCTTCGCCACTTTTTCGGTCGAGACGCCCGGCTTGAGCATCGAGATGGCATCGTCCATCCAGTGCCGCGCGCGCTTGTAGGCGTCTTTCTGCGCCGGCGTCGCGCGCCCCACCGAAAACGTGCGGTAGTAGCAGGTACGGTAGCCGATGAAGGAATGGATGATGTCGAAGTACGCCTGGTCGCCGGGGCGAATCAGGCGGTCGGTGAAGTTGTGCGGGTGCGGCGAGCAGCGCTCGCCGGCGATGGCGTTGACGGCCTCGACGCAGTCCGAGCCCATCTCGTAGAGCCGCTTGGCGGCGAGCGCGACGATCTGGCTTTCCTTCACGCCGGGCTTGAGCGCCTCGGTGATGTCCTGGTAGACGCCGTCCACCATGGCGGCGGCGGTGTTCAGGAGGGTGATCTCGTCGTGGCTCTTCACCTCGCGCGCCGAGAGCATCATCTGCTGGCCGTCGCGGATCTCGATGCCTTCCTTCTCCAGCGCGAACAGGAACCCCGGCTCGCACATGTCCAGGCCGAGCGGCATCCCGGCCACGCCTTCCTGCACCAGAATGTGCTTGATCTCCTTCGCCGCGGCCTCGAACAGGCCCACGGCAGGCCCGATGGCGCCGCGCATGCCCGGATTGCCCGCGCGCACGTGGTCCTCTTTCAACCAGGGGCAGTAGAGCCTATGGTGCCGGGCCGCCGAGCCGAAATCCCAGACCCAGGGCTCGCCCGTGCCGGTGAGCAGGCAGTAGCGGATCAGCTTGTCGCGCGCCCACTCGCCGATCACCGTCGAGGAGATATAGCGGATGTTGTGCTGATCGAAGCACAGCATCGCTCCCAGCCCCGACTTCGCCAGCGCCTGGCGCGTGCGTGCGAGGCGATAGCGGTGCAGGCGCTTGAAATCCACCCGCTCCTCGAAATCCACCTGCGAGATCCCCGGCGCCTGCAGCGGCCGGTGCCACTGGTGCAACGGCTTCAGGTCGTCTGCGTCGACCGGAATGAACTGCGGCTT
>JBBPIU010000179.1:0-4633 GCA_038040245.1 Pseudomonadota bacterium
ACCGACAAGGGCTTCAAGTGCACCGGCTTGTAGGCGAGCCGGTTGTCTTCCTTGTACCAGAGCGTGTGCTTCATCCAGTTCTTGTCGTCGCGCGCCGGGAAGTCGGCGCGCGCCTGCGCGCCGCGGCTCTCCTTGCGCGCCTCCGCGGACACGATGGCCGACATCGCCGTCTCGACCAGGTTGTCGAGCTCCAGTGCCTCGACGCGCGCCGTATTGAAGACTTTCGATTTATCCTGAATAAAAGTCCTTTGGGAACGCGAGGCAATTTCCTTCATCTTCTCGACCCCCTTCACCAGATCATCCGGAAAGCGGAACACTCCGCAATGCGCCTGCATGGTGCGGCGCAGATCGGTCAGCACGTCCACCACCCGCTCGCCGCCGGCATTCGCGTCCAGGCGCGCGAGGCGCGAGCGCGTGTATTCACCCGCATCCCTGGGCGGCGTGCGATGCGGGCTGGGCAGCGCGCGGATGTCCTTGATCATCTGCTCGCCCGAGGCCTTGCCGAACACCACCAGGTCGAGCAGCGAGTTGGTGCCGAGGCGGTTCGCGCCGTGCACCGAAACGCAGGCGCACTCGCCCGCGGCGTAGAAGCCGGGCACGATGCTCTCCGAGTTCGCGCCTTCGGGGATCACGACTTGCCCGAGGTACTTGGTCGGGATGCCGCCCATCTGGTAGTGCGCCGTCGGCACCACCGGGACCAGGTCGCGGATCGGATCGGCATCGGCGAACTTGATGGATATCTCGCGGATGCCCGGCAGGCGGTGGTTGATCACCTCCGGACCGAGGTGATCGAGCTTGAGCATCACGTGGTCCTTGTCGGGACCGCAGCCGCGGCCTTCCTTGACCTCGGTGGTCATGGCGCGCGAAACGACGTCGCGGCTCGCGAGGTCCTTGGCGTTGGGCGCGTAGCGCTCCATGAAGCGCTCGCCGTCCTTGTTCAGCAGGTAACCGCCCTCGCCGCGCACGCCCTCGGTGATCAGCACGCCCGCGCCGTACACGCCGGTGGGATGGAACTGGTAGAACTCCATGTCCTCCAGCGGGAAGCCGGCGCGCGCCGCCATTCCCAGACCATCGCCGGTATTGATGAAGGCGTTGGTGCTGGCGTAGAAAATCCGCCCCGAGCCGCCGGTGGCGAACAGCGTCGCCTTGGCCTGAAAGATGTAAACCTCGCCAGTTTCCATTTCCAGCGCCGTGACGCCCAGCACCGCGCCATCCTGCGGGTCGCGGATGATGTCGAGCGCCATCCACTCGACGAAGAACTGGGTGTTCAGGCGCACGTTCTGCTGGTACAGCGTGTGCAGCATGGCGTGGCCGGTGCGGTCGGCCGCGGCGCAGGCGCGCATCGCCATCTTGGCGCTGCCGTAATCCTGGGTGTGGCCGCCGAACGGACGCTGGTAGATCTTGCCGTTTTCCAGCCGGTCGAACGGCATGCCCATGTGCTCCAGCTCGACCACTACCTCGTTGGCGCGCCGGCACATGTATTCGATCGCGTCCTGGTCGCCGAGATAATCCGAGCCCTTGACCGTGTCGTACATGTGCCAGTGCCAGTTGTCCTCGGAAGAATTGGCGAGCGGCGCCGCGATCCCGCCCTGCGCCGCAACGGTGTGCGAGCGGGTCGGAAACACCTTGGTGAGCACGGCCACCTTCAGGTCCGCGCGCGCGAGCTCCAGCGCGGCCCGCATGCCGGAGCCTCCGGCCCCTACGACGATCGCATCGAACCTGCGTACCGGCAGCCCCAAGCTCATCTCCAGAGAATCTGTATCGTCCAGCCGACATAAGCCGCTATCGTGAGCAGCACCAGAACTTCCAGCGCCAGGCGCAGTCCCGCGGGCTTGATGTAATCCATCAGGATGTCGCGCACGCCCACCCAGGCATGCCAGGCGAGGCTCGCGATGAACAGCAGCGTCGCCACCCGCATCCAGCCCTGCGTGAACAGGTCGCGCCAGACGCCGTAAGTAATGGGTTTACCTGAAAATAATACAAAAACCGCGATCACAGAGTAGATCGCCATGATCACCGCGGTGATGCGCTGCGCGAGCCAGTCGCGCAGTCCGTAGTGCGCGCCGGTGACGATCCGGTGCGTGGTCATGCGCGGCTCACCACAGCTTCCACCCGAGGAAAGCCGTCAGCGCGAGGCTCACCGCGAGCACGATCCAGCTGGTGAGGCGCGCGGTTGCCAGATCCCCGCCCTTGTCCAGATCGAGGAACAGGTAGCGGATGCCGGCGCAGAAATGGTGGCAGTAGGCCCACACCAGCACCAGCAGGCACAGCTTCACCGGCCAGAGGCCGGCGTAATGCTTGATTTGGTTGAATCCGGCATCGGAAGCGAGGCTGCCGTCCAGCATCCAGAGCAGCCAGATCAGCGCCACGAACAGCAGCGCACCGCTGATGCGGTGCAGAATCGAAATCCAGCCCGGCAGCGGCAGCCGGATCTCGAAGATCAGCGCCTGCAGGTTGAGGTACTTCGGCCGGGGCTTGCTGACCGTCTTGACCGCTGCTTCGGACATGTTGCGGGGATTATATCGCTGCGGTGGTGCGGTAGAATCATCCGTTCGCCGCAAATTCGCCGGAGTTCTCAATGTCCAAAGCCCCCATCCGAGTCGCCGTCACCGGCGCCGCGGGCCAGATCGGCTACGCGCTCCTGTTCCGCATCGCCAGCGGCGAAATGCTCGGCAAAGACCAGCCGGTGATCCTGCAACTGCTGGAGATTCCGGACGAGAAGGCGCAAAAAGCGCTCAAGGGCGTGATGATGGAGCTGGACGACTGCGCCTTTCCCCTGCTCCAGGGCATGATGCCCGCCTCCGACCCGATGGTTGCGTTCAAGGACGCCGGCGTCGCGCTCCTGGTCGGTGCGCGCCCGCGCGGCCCCGGCATGGAGCGCAAGGACCTGCTGGAGGCGAACGGCAAGATCTTCGGCCCTCAGGGCCAGGCGCTGGACAAAGTGGCCGACAGGAATGTCAAAGTTCTGGTGGTCGGCAACCCGGCCAATACCAACTGCCTGATTGCGATGAAAAACGCGCCCAGCCTGAAGCCAGCGCAGTTCACCGCCATGATGCGCCTGGACCACAACCGGGCCACCTCCCAGGTCGCTCAGAAAATCGGCAAGCCCGTTTCCTCGGTCAAGAAAATAACGATCTGGGGCAACCACTCCGCGACCCAGTATCCGGACCTGTTCCAGGCCGAAGCCGAGGGCAAGAAGGTCTGGCCCATGATCAACGATCAGGCTTGGCTCGAGTCCACCTTCATCCCGACCGTGCAGAAGCGCGGCGCGGCGATCATCGAAGCCCGGGGGCTGTCCTCGGCGGCAAGCGCGGCCAACGCGGCCATCGACCACGTGCGCGATTGGTCGCTCGGCACCCGCGACGGCGACTGGGTTTCCATGGGCATCCCCTCGGAGGGCAGCTACGGCATTCCGGAAGGCGTGCTCTACGGCTATCCGGTGACCTGCAAGGGCGGCAAGGTCGAAATCGTCAAGGGCATCGAGGTCAGCGACTTCAGCCGCAAGCGCATGGATGCGACGCTGAAGGAACTGCATGAAGAGCGGGACGGGGTCAAACACCTGCTCGGCAAATGACTGCAGGGGGAAAATTCCGGAAGGCACTTGGGGAGGAAAAACCCCTCCAGGTCATCGGCGCCATCTGCGCCTATCACGCGCTGATCGCCAAGCGCAGCGGCTACAAGGCGATCTACCTCTCGGGCGGCGGCGTCGCGGCCGGATCACTGGGGATGCCGGACCTGGGCATCTCCAACCTGGACGACGTCCTGATCGACGTGCGCCGCATTACCGACGTCTGCGACCTGCCGCTGCTGGTGGACGTGGACACCGGTTTCGGGTCCAGCGCCTTCAACATCTCGCGCACCACGCGCTCGCTCATCAAGGCGGGCGCCGGCGCGATGCACATGGAGGACCAGGTCGGCGCCAAGCGCTGCGGCCACCGCCCGGGGAAGGAACTGGTCTCCAAGGAAGAAATGTGCGACCGGATCAAGGCCGCGGTGGACGGGCGCACCGACCCCTCCTTCGTCATCATGGCGCGCACCGACGCCTTGGCCAGTGAGGGTTTGGAATCTGCAGTTTCTCGCGCCATCAGTTATGTAGAGGCGGGAGCGGACATGATCTTTCCTGAGGCCGTTGCCGACCTGCCAACGTATCGCAAGTTCGGCGACGCGGTGAAGGTCCCGGTGCTGGCCAACATCACCGAGTTCGGCAAGACGCCGCTGTTCACCGTGGACGAGCTGCGCTCGGCCAATGTCGCCATCGCGCTCTACCCGCTCTCCGCGTTCAGGGCGATGAACCAGGCCGCGTTGGATGTTTATAAGAGCATCAGGGAAAAAGGTTCCCAAAAGGACGTCGTCGGGAGCATGCAAACCCGCGACCAGCTCTACGACTACCTGAACTACCATTCCTACGAACGCAAACTCGACGAGCTCTTCACCCGTGAACGCTCCTAAACCGAAGAAATCGGTCGCCCTGTCCGGCGTGCCCGCCGGCAATACCGCCCTGTGCACCGTCGGGCGCACCGGCAACGACCTGCACTACCGCGGCTACGACATCCTGGATTTCGCCGACCAGGCGGAATTCGAGGAAATCGCCTATTTGCTGGTGCATGAGAAGCTGCCGACCCAGCAGGAGCTT
>JBBPIU010000180.1:0-4572 GCA_038040245.1 Pseudomonadota bacterium
TGAAATCTTTTTTTGATCATTACTTAAAAAAACTGAAGCAATAAGAGGTACCGGTACTACGGGCACGATGCGGCCGACGGCCGCCATCAGGTGCGTGCCCAGGTCACCGATCGCGCGCTTGCGCTCTTCGCCCGTGAGCTTCTGGAAATCCATGCCGCGCAGGGCGCAGTACTCGCGCATCGACACCGGCGCGCCGAAGTTGACGCAGGCGTAGCCGAAGCGGCGCCAGGCGCTGTTGAGCATCAGGCGCAGGTTGTTGGCGACGAAACCGAGCGTGTTCCATGCCGCCCGGAAGCGCCCGGGCTTGCGTGCGTTCGGATCGATCGACAGCAGCAGCGTGCGGTCCTCCAGCACGCGGTCGTAGTTGAGGCCGAGGGGCACGAACACCAGGTCGCGCTGGCCGTCGAGCCAGAAGCCGCGCAGCATGTAGTCGACGACACCCAATCGGGGCTCGCGCATCAGGCCGTCGCGCGTCAGGCCGCCCTCCGGGAACACCGCCTGCGGCACGCCCGCCTGCGTCGCCATTACGATGTAGCGCTCCAGCACGCGCCGGTAGAGCTCGTCCTTGGAGTTGCGTCGCACGAAATAGGCGCCCATCGAGCGGATCAGCGCCGCCAGCGGCCAGATGCGCGCCCATTCGCCGACCGCGTAGGAAAGCGCCGCCTGGTCCGCCGCCAGGTAACCGGCGAGGATGTAGTCCATGTTCGAACGGTGGTTCATCACGAACACCACCGTGGCGTTCTCGGGAACCGTCTTCAGCGCCTCGGCATCCACGAATCCCAGCCGCACGCGGTACAGGCCCTGCGCGATCTTGCGACCGATCCAGTAGCCGATGCGGAAGTAGAGGTAGGCGTTGAACGCCGGCACGATTTCGCGCGCGTAGCGCTCGACGGTCGCCAGCACCACCGCTAGCGGAACCTTGTGCTGCGCGGCGTACTGTTCGACGGCCGTCTGCACCTTCGGGTCGCCCAGCAGCCGGTGGATCAGGATCTGCCGCCCGGTGCGCTGGAAGGGGCGCACGCTGATCCGCAGGCGCGTCGAGACCTCGTCGAGCACGCTGTTGGTCCGCCCGGCAACGAACCAGCGCAGGGCCGGCAGCAGCAACCTGTCGTACGCGGCCCAGGCGGCAAGCGCCGCGAGCAGAAGGAAAAGCCAGAACGGTACCGAAACGGCCGCCGTCATACTAGAGCGCGCGCTTGACGGCGTTGGTCACGGCGCGCGTGTCGTGCACGCCGCCGAGGTCGGGGGTGAAGATCTGTTCTTCGGTGGTGCGCTCGATCGCCTGCATCAGCCGCGCCGAGGCCGTCGGCTCGCCGAGGTGCTCGAGCATCATCGCGGCGGTCCAGAAGGTGGCGATCGGATTGGCGACGCCTTTGCCGGTGATGTCGAAGGCCGAGCCGTGAATCGGCTCGAACATCGAAGGGAATTTCCGCTCCGGATTCAGGTTCGCGGTCGGCGCGATACCGAGCGACCCCGAAAGCGCCGCGGCGAGGTCGGACAGGATGTCCGCATGCAGGTTGGAGGCGACGATGGTGTCGAGCGACTCCGGTTTCAGCACCATGCGCGTGGTCATGGCGTCCACGAGTACCCGGTCTGTTTGCACTTCCGGGTACTTCTTTGCGACCTCGTAGAAAATTTCATCCCAAAGCACCATGCCGTGACGCTGCGCGTTCGACTTGGTGACGAGGGTTAGATGCTTTCGTTTTCTCTTTCCTGCAAGCTCAAAAGCGAATCGGTGAATGCGTTCTACCCCGACGCGCGTGAATACGGACGTCTCGGTGGCGATTTCTTCCGGCAATCCCTTGTGCACGCGCCCGCCGGAGCCGGAATACTCGCCCTCGGTATTTTCGCGGATGATCACCCAGTCGATGTCCTTGCCGTTCTTCAGCGGCGATTCGACGCCTGGCAGGACCCGGGAAGGGCGCACGTTGGCGTATTGATCGAAGCCCTGGCAGATCGGCAGGCGCAGGCCCCACAGGGAGATGTGGTCGGGCACATCGGGCGAGCCGACGGCGCCGAAGAAGATGGCGTCGAAGGCCTTCAATCTGTCCAGCCCGCCTTCGGGGATATAGGCCCCGGTCTTGAGAAAGCGCTCCGAACTCCAATCGAAGGACTCGATTTCGACTCTGAAATTTTCTTTCGCGGAAAGAAAATTCAAGACCTCAATACCGGCCGCAATGACTTCCTTGCCGATCCCGTCGCCGGGGATCGACGCGATGCGGTAGGTCTTCAAGCGGCAATCT
Source organism: Pseudomonadota bacterium (assembly GCA_038040245.1). GTDB lineage: Bacteria > Pseudomonadota > Gammaproteobacteria > Burkholderiales > SG8-39 > RBG-16-66-20. The sequence goes on from JBBPIU010000180.1 coordinate 2,244, forward strand.
TGGACTGCGCGCGGACGGCTTGCGCGACCGCCGCGCCCACCTCCGAGGTGGAAGCCTTGCCTTTCATGTCGGGCGTGTGCGGGCCGTCGATGATCACGCGCTCGATCGCGCGCACCACGTCGGCCGCTGCTTCGGGATGTCCGAGGTGCTCCAGCATCAGCGCGCCGGACCAGATGGCGCCGATCGGATTGGCGATTTTCTTTCCGGCGATGTCCGGCGCCGAGCCGTGCACCGGCTCGAATATGGAGGGCGCGGTGCGTTCCGGGTTGATGTTGCCGGAGGCCGCGACGCCGATCGTGCCGGTAGTCGCCGGGCCGAGGTCGGAAAGGATGTCGCCGAATAGGTTGGAGGCGACGATCAGGTCGAAGCGGTCCGGGTTGAGCACCATCTGGATCGAAAGCCCATCGACGTGGTACTGGTCGGTGCGCACGTCCGGGTAGTTTTTCTTCATCTCGGCGAAGCGTTCGTCCCAGTAGGGCATGGTGATCGAGATGCCGTTCGACTTGGTGCAGCTGGTGACGTGCTTCTTGCGCGTCTGCGCCAGTTCGAAGGCGTATTTCATGATCCGGTCCACGCCCTTGCGGCTGAACACTGTCAGCTGCGTCACTACTTCGCGTTCGGTACCCTCGAACATGCGGCCGCCGACGTTGCCGTACTCGCCTTCGGTGTTCTCGCGGATGACCATGTAATCGATCTCACCGGGTTTCCTTCCCGCCAGCGGGCAGGGCAGTCCCTCGAACAGGCGTACCGGGCGCAGGTTCACGTACAGGTCGAACCAGCGCCGGAAATTGATCAGCAGGCCCCAGGCCGAGATGTGGTCTGGCACGATGGCCGGGTTGCCGACGGCGCCGAAGTAGACTGCGTCGTAGCCGCGCAGGATCTGCTGGGCGTCGTCCGGGCACATCTTGCCGTGCGCCTTGTACCAGTCGCAGCTCCAATCGAATTCTTGCCACTGGAAACGCAAGCCGTGCCGTGCCGCGACAGCCTCCATGACGCGCACACCCTCGGGCATCACTTCACGGCCGATGCCATCCCCTGCAATTACCGCAACGCGATGTTGTTTCATTTTTCTCTCCTGGAATCTGTCCCAAATTTTATCCGATTAGAATCACGCCATGCGATTCGCCGCCTTCGAAACCTCGACCGAGTGGTGTTCGGTTGCCCTCTGGCGCGACGGCGAGATCGCGGCCCTGGAGGAGCGCGCCGGCCACACTCATTCCGAACGGGTGCTGCCGATGCTCGATCGCCTCGCGGCGGCGGCCGGCATCTCGATCGCGCAGCTCGACGCGGTCGCGTTCGGCGCCGGGCCGGGATCGTTCACCGGGCTGCGCATTGCCTGCGGCGTGGCGCAGGGCCTGGCGTTTGCGCGCGGCCTGCCGGTCATCGGCATCTCTACGCTGGAGGCAATGGCGGAAGAATCCGGCGCTACGCGTGTTGTCGCCTGCCTCGATGCACGCATGCACGAAGTGTATTATTCGGTGATCGAAAAAACCGGCCTCCGTTGGCGGGAAGTGATTCCCGCGCAGTGCGTGGCGCCCGCATCGGCGCCGATGCCTCCGGGCGACGGCTGGACGGGGTGCGGCAACGGGTTTGCCGCCTATGAGGAGTTTTTCAGGAACCGGTTTTCATCCCTCAAACCTGAAATACACCCCAGTGCGCTCGCGGTCGCGCGCCTCGCTGCGCCGCGCTTCGCCGCGGGCGAGGGGGTCGACGCCGCGCTTGCAGTGCCGGTGTACGTGAGAGACAAAGTGGCCTTCACCATCGAGGAGCGAAATTCGCGATGAGCGCGGTTCTCAAGGACGCGCCGCGGCTGGTGCGCATGCAGGATGGCGATCTCGCCCAGGTGATGGCGGTCGAGAACGCGATCTACACGCACCCCTGGACGCGCGGCAATTTCGGCGATTCGCTGCGCGCGGGCTATCAGTGCTGGACCTGGCGCCTCGGCAATGAGCTGCTTGGCTATTTCGTGTTGCTCGTGGCGGCCGGCGAAGGCCATCTGCTGAACCTTTCCGTGGCCGGCGCCCGCCAACGCTGTGGGCATGGCAGCGCGCTCCTGAAGGAGGCGATTCGCCTGGCGCGCAGCCGCGGTGCGCAGCACCTGTTCCTCGAAGTGCGGCCGAGCAACCTGGCCGCGAAGGCGCTCTACGGCCGCTTCGATTTCCGCGAGGTCGCGGTGCGCCCCGGCTACTACCCGGCCCATGGCGGACGCGAAGACGCGTTGGTCCTGAGCCTCGCGCTGTGAGCCGCCGCGGCGAAATCCTGAAGGAAATGGGGCTTGCTCCGGTGTGGAGACTGCGGACGGGGGTTTCGCAGGATGTTTCTGTGGTCG
>JBBPIU010000181.1:0-4561 GCA_038040245.1 Pseudomonadota bacterium
GCTCTTCACCCGCCTTCCCGCCTGGCACTTCGAGTTCGAATCCGGGCGCAAGAAGCTGCTCGAACAGCTGGGCGCCTCGACCCTCGCCGGCTTCGGCGCCGAGGACCTCGAGCCGGCGATCGCCGCCTGCGGCGCGCTGCTCGAATACGCCAGGAAGACGCAGGGACAGGTCCTCGCCCATGTCAGCGCGCTGCGCGCCGAGCGCGCCGGCGAATACCTGCGCATGGACGCCGCCACGCGGCGCAACCTCGAAATCACCGAGACCCTGCGCGGCGAGCCCGAGCCGACCCTGTTTTCGCTGCTCGACGAATGCGCCACCGGCATGGGCAGCCGGCTGCTGCGCCACTGGCTGCACCACCCTCTCAGGGACCATGCGGTCCTGGGTGACCGGAATGACGCAGTTGAGGAATTTGGAAAATCTTTTCCGGATGTTCAAGCCATTCTTCGAAAATTCGCCGACGTCGAGCGCATCGCGTCGCGCATTGCTTTGAAGAACGCCCGCCCGCGCGACCTTTCGGGACTCAGGGAGAGCCTGGCATTGCTGGAAGCGTTGCGGGGTTTGATTCCCGGTTCCGTTTCGCTATCAAAAAATCTGATTCGGGATCTCGAAACCCCTGCGGACTGCCAAAAACTCCTGACCAACTGCATCGCCCCCGAACCCTCCGCCATGCTGCGCGACGGGGGCGTGATCGCCGACGGGCATTCGGCTGAACTCGACGAACTGAGGGGGCTGCAGTCGAACGCAGGTGAATTTTTGATTCTTCTGGAAAAGAAAGAACGAGACCGTACCGGCATCGCCAACCTGCGCGTCGCCTACAACCACGTCCATGGCTACTACATCGAGGTGACGAACGCGCAGACAGGGAAGGTTCCCGTCGAGTACCGGCGCCGCCAGACGCTGAAGAACGCCGAGCGCTACATCACCCCGGAACTCAAGACCTTCGAGGACAAGGCGCTCTCAGCGCGCGACCGCGCGCTCGCACTGGAGAAGAGTCTGTATGAATCCGTTCTGGAAGACCTGAAACCTCATATCAGGACCCTGCAGCGGATCGCCAGCGCACTGGCGCAGCTCGATGTCCTGTGCTGTTTTGCCGGCATTGCAGCGAGAAGAAATTATTGCCGCCCGATCTTTACCAATGAGATTTCAATTGAAATAACAGCAGGCAGACATCCTGTGGTTGAAGCCCGCGTTGGCTCGGAACATGCGCCATTCATCGCCAACGACTGCCGGCTCTCTACCGCGCGCCAGCTGCTGCTGATCACTGGCCCGAACATGGGCGGAAAATCCACCTACATGCGCCAGGTGGCGCTGATCGCACTCATGGCGCATACCGGCTGCTTCGTGCCCGCTCGTAAAGCACGCATCGGCCCGATCGACCAGATCTACACCCGCGTCGGCGCCTCGGACGACCTGGCCGGCGGCCGCTCGACCTTCATGGTGGAGATGACCGAGAGCGCCAATATCCTGCACAACGCCACCGCGTCGAGCCTGGTGCTGATGGACGAGGTCGGCCGGGGCACGTCTACCTTTGACGGGTTGGCGCTTGCCTGGGCGATTGGCAAATTCATCCTTGAAAAAAACCAGTCGCTGACGCTTTTCGCTACGCACTATTTCGAGCTGACCCGGCTCGCCCTGGAATACAAGGCGGCGGCGAACATCCACCTCGATGCGGTGGAGCACAAGGACACCATCGTGTTCCTGCACGCGGTCGGGGAAGGCCCCGCCGACCGCAGCTACGGCTTGCAGGTGGCCGCGCTCGCCGGCGTGCCCAGGCCCGTGATCCGCCAGGCGAAGAAATACCTCGAGATGCTCGAAGAGCAGAGCCTCCAGCGAGGCGGCCAGAACGATTTGTTTTCCAGTGCAAAAGAAGAAGAAAAAGAACCGGAGATCGATCCCCTGCGCGAGGCGCTGCAGGGCACCAACCCGGACGAGCTCACGCCGCGCGAGGCGCTCGAGCTGCTTTACCGGCTGAAGAAACTCTAGCGGCAGTCGGGCTCGGCATGGCGCGCGAGTATACTCCGCGCGCCATGCAACTCATTGATATCGGTGCAAATCTTACCCATCCAGCGTTCCACGCGGACCTGCCGGAAGTGCTCGCGCGGGCGCGCCAAGCCGGGGTGACGGCAATCGTGGTGACCGGGACTTCCGTTGCCGAAAGTCTTAATGCACTGAAAACTTCAAATGCATACCCGGAAACAGTCTATGCAACGGCGGGAGTCCACCCGCACCACGCGCGCGAGTGCGACGAAACCACCATTCCGGCGCTGCGCGCGCTGGCACAGCAGCCGCGCGTGGTCGCGATCGGCGAGTGCGGCCTGGATTTCAACCGCAATTACTCGCCGCACCCCGACCAGGAAAAATGGTTCGTGGCGCAGATTGAACTCGCGGTCGAGTTGAACAAGCCGCTGTTTCTTCATTCCAGGGATGCTTTCCCGCGTTTCGGCGAAATCCTGAAGCAATACAAACTTCAGAAAGCCGTTGCACATTGCTTCACCGGCGAAAAAGCGGAGTTGCACGCCTACTTGGATCTCGGCCTCTACATCGGCATCACGGGCTGGATCTGCGACGAGCGCCGCGGCGCGCACCTGATGGAGCTGGTACGGGACATCCCCGCGCACCGGCTGCTGGTGGAGACCGATTCACCCTACCTCACGCCGCGCAACATGCGCCCGCAGCCCAAGGCGCGCAGGAACGAACCCTCGTTCCTCCCCCATATACTGCGCACGATTGCGCGCGCCCTTGGCCGGCCGGCCGAAGACGTGGCGGCCGAAACCACGCGCAATGCACAACTGTTTTTCGGTTTGACGTGAACCTCGTCCAATTGCTTCTCAGGAACGCCCGCTGGATGCCCGACCGGCCGGCGCTCGCGGTCGGTGAAAGGGTTTTCTTGTCGTATGGAAAATTGGCAGACCAGGTTGCACGCCTGGCCGCAGGAATCATTGCAAGATTCCAACTCGAACCCGGCGACCGCGTCGCGCTGGCGATGACCAACTGCCCTGAATACTGGGAGGTGCTGTTCGCCTGCTGGCACGCGGGCCTCGCCGCGGTGCCGATGAACGCCAAGCTGCACGCGAAGGAATTCGAGTACATCCTCGGCAACTCCGGGGCGAAAGTCTGCTTTTTAACATCCGGGGTTGCGTGTTCTTTTGGCAATTCGGTTCTGATTGACTCAAAAGATTATGAAAACCTGAAGGCCGAACCTCAAAACCCGGCCGAAACCGAGCCCGGCGACCCCGCCTGGCTGTTCTATACCAGCGGCACCACCGGCGTGCCCAAGGGCGCGATGCTCACGCACCGCAACCTGCTCTACGCGACGCAGGCCTATTTCGCGGACATCGACAAGCTCGCGCCCGGCGACGCGATCCTGCATCCGGCGCCGCTGTCGCACGGCTCGGGGCTCTACGGCCTGCCGCATTTCGCCGCGGGCGCGCTCAACGTGATCCCGGAAAGCGGCGGCTTCGACGCGGTGGAAATTTTCGACCTAATGGACCGCTGGCCGAACGCTTCGTTTTTCGCCGCGCCCACCATGATCGTGCGGCTGCTGGCGAGCCCGGCGGCACGCACGCCCAGGCACCTGAAGACGATCACCTACGGCGGCGCGCCGATGTACGTCGCCGACTCGCTGCGCGCGATCGAACTGTTCGGCCCGCGCCTCTACCAGCTATTCGGCCAGGGCGAGAGCCCGATGACGATTACGGGCTTGCCTCAGGTTTTTCATCAACGGCGAACCCACCTGGAAACGTGCGGCTTTGCACGGACCGGCGTCGAGGTAAGAATTTTTGATCCCGAGGACAGGGAACTTCCCCCGGGCGGGACCGGCGAGATCGTGACGCGCTCGGACTGCGTCATGGCCGGCTACTGGAACCACCCCGAGGCGACGGCGAAAACCCTGCGCGGCGGCTGGCTGCACACGGGCGACGTCGGCAGCCTGGACGAACACGGCTTCCTGACAATCCGCGACAGGTCCAAGGATCTGATCATCTCGGGCGGCTCCAACATCTACCCGCGCGAGATCGAGGAGGTGCTGCTGCGCCACCCCGCGGTGGCCGAGTGCTCGGTCGTGGGCCGGCCGCATCCCGAATGGGGGGAAGAAGTTGTCGCATTTATTGTTTCTGCTTCCAATGCAGAAATAAAACCGACAGAACTGGACGCAATCTGCCTGGCTAACATCGCCCGCTTCAAGCGGCCGCGCGACTACCGCTTCGTGGCTGCGCTGCCGAAGAACAACTACGGCAAGGTCCTCAAAACCGAGCTGCGCGAGGTCCTGAAATCCGAGTTGCGCAAGCGCCTATAATCCGCGCCACCATGAGCCGCCGTCCCGTCATCCTCGTCGCGGACGATTCCGAAGACATCCGCAACCTCTTCGGCGTCATGCTGCAGAAGAACTACGACGTCAAATTCGCGACCAACAGCGACGAGACGCTGGCGGGCGCCGACACCGACCCTCTGCCCGACCTGATCCTGCTGGACGTCGAGATGCCGGAGCTGAACGGCTACGAAGTCTGCGCGCGGCTCAAGGCCAACCCGTCGCTGGCGCATATCCCGGTGATCTTCGTCACG
>JBBPIU010000182.1:0-4534 GCA_038040245.1 Pseudomonadota bacterium
CCGCGTTGGCTGCCGCCTCGTCCCTGAGGTACTGGTCGAACTGCTCGGGCGAAAAAATCTGCAATTCGGCGCCCAGCCTGGCGTAACGCTCCTTGACCTCGGCCGATTGCAGCGCCTTGACCGTCTCCGCGTGAAGCCTTGCCACGATGTCGCGCGGCGTCTTCGACGGCACGAACATGCCAACCCAGAAGTTGTAGGCGGAGTTGGGCACGCCGGCCTCGACCGTGGTCGGCAGGTCGGGCAGGCCGGAAGAGCGCTGGCTGCTGCCCACCGCCAGCGCCGTGAGCCTGCCTTCCTTGACCAGCGGCAGCGCATTGACCACCGGGCAGAAGTAGTAGTCGACGCGCGCGGCCAGCAGATCGGCGATCGCTTCGGGCGTGCCTTTGTACGGAACGTGCACCGCGTCGATCCCGGCGCCGAGCTTGAAACGCTCTGCATTGAGGTGGGTGGCGCTGCCCATCCCGGCGGACGCGTAGTTGAGCGAACCGGGCCGGGCCTTGGCGGCCGCAACCAGTTCCTGCACCGTCTTGAAACCGCGTCCGGGAGCGACCACGAGTATGTTCGGAATGTTCGCGAGCATGGTGATGCCCGAAAAGTCGCGCAGCGCATCGAAAGGCAGATTCGAATAGGTCGAAGGCGTCACCGTCTGCGACGACGAGTGCATCAGGATGGTGTAGCCGTCCGGGTCGGCCTTCGCCACCAGCGCCTGGCCGATGGTGCCGCCGGCCCCGGGGCGATTCTCGACCACCACCGGCTGGCCGATCTGCGCCGAGATGCGCTCCGAGACGGCGCGCGCGGTGATGTCGGTACCGCTGCCCGCGGTGAACGGCACGATGACGCGCAATGGCCGGGCCGGGAAGGATTGCGAGGCAGCCGGCCCCGTAGCCACCAGCGGCAGCACGAGGAGGATCAACAGCAGGTTTTTTTTCATGATTTCCCTTTCGTTCGTTGCCAGATCTCATGCGGCGTCATCGGCAGCTCGTCGATGGCCACGCCCAGTGGCGCAAGCGCGTCATTCACCGCACTGGCGATCGCCGCCGGCGCCCCCAGATAGCCCGCTTCGCCCGAACCCTTCTGGCCGAAGGTGGTCAACGGCGACGGCGTGCAGTGATCGACGATGCGGATTGCCGGCACCTCCATGGCGCTCGGTATCAGGTAGTCCATGAAGGTTTGGCTCTGCAACTGACCGGTGTCCGAGTAGGCGAAACGCTCGTAGAGCGCGGCCCCGATGCCGTGCGCGATGCCGCCATAGGTCATGCCGTGCACCACATCGGGATTGATCATGACGCCGCAGTCGTGGCCGCACAGGTAGCGCTTCAGCGCAGGCACCCCGGTATCGCGGTCGATTTCCACGTACACCAGGTGCGCCTCGAACGAGGTGCACGGGTACATCTGGATGCGTCCCTCCGGCGTGGGCAGCATGCCGCCGGTGGGCACTTGCCAGACGAACTTTTCCTGCAGGCCCGGCTCGACGCCCGGCGGCAGGAGGTGGAACTTCCGGTGCGCGATCTCGACCAGTTGATCCCACGTCATGTTCTTGGCCGGCGCGCCCTTCAATGAAACGTGGCCCTCGCGATACTCGACGTCGTCCACGGAGCACTCGAACTGGTGGGCCGCGATGGCGATCAGCCGCTCGCGGATTTTCTTCGCGGCGCCGGCCGCCGCGCCCCCGAGCATGATGGCCATGCGGCTGCCGACCGGGCTGTTCGAGGGTAGCGCGACGAGCGAATCGGCACGCACCACGCGGATCGAAGCCGGGTCGCGTTCCAGGATCTCGCCGACGCAGGTCGCAACCAGCGTCTCGTGCGCCTGGCCGGCGCTCGAGGTGTTCATCACGCCGGTGATGGAGCCCGAGAGATCGACGCGCACCAGGCACGAATCCATCCAGGTCGTGGTTTCGTTCTTGGGATTGAACAACGGCTCGAAGGCAGAGTTGCCGCCGCTGGGTTCGAGACAGGCCGAGATGCCGATCCCGGCGAGCTTTCCCGCAGATCGCGCCGCATCGCGCATAGCCACGAGCTCCGCGTACCCGGCAGCCGCGAGGGTCTTATCCAGCACGGCGTGGTAGTCGCCCGAGTCATAGGTCGTGCCACTCGGGATCAGGTAGGGAAATTCATCCTTGCGGATGAAATTGCGCCGCCGCACGTCGATCCGATCCATGCCGAGGTGGCGCGCGACTTTGTCGAGCGCGGTTTCGAGTGCAAAATTGGTCGGCGACTGGCCGAATCCCCGTACCGCCTCCTGCGCGGTCTTGTTGGTGAGCACCGAGATGGGCTCATATTCCACCGAACCGATGCGGTAGGGCCCGACGATCGCGCCCACCGGCTTGCCGAGTTGCAGCGGCGCGCGGCCCGCGTAGGCGCCGACGTCGTCGAGCGCGCGTATTTTCAGCGAGCGGATGGTCGCGTCGGCGTCGAACGCGACCTGCATGTCGAAGATCCGGTCGGGGCCGTGCATGTCGCCGCCGCGCATGTTCTCCAGGCGATCCTCGATCAAGCGCACCGGGAAGCCGAGTTTTTTCGCCAGATAGCCGACCAGCACCGTATGCTTGATGCCGCGTTTCACGCCGTAGCTGCCGCCGACATCGACGTCGAAGTGGACCCTAACGGCGTTGCCCGGCAGCCGCAGCGCCCGCGCCGTCTGGTCCGGAAACTTCGGCATCTGGATCGACGCCCAGACATCCAGGATCTCGCGTCCGGCATCCCAGTTCGCAAGCACGCCAAAAGTCTCGATCGGCACCGTGGCACTGCGGTGCCACCGCGCGCGGAACGAGAGCCGGTGCGCCGCGCGCGCGAAATCCTCCTCCACGGGGCCCCAGACGAACTTGCGCCGATAGAGCAGGTTTGAACCGTGCTCCGCATGCACCAGCGGGGTCGCGGCATCCAGCGCCTTTTCCGGATCCACGTTGTACGGCAGGGGCTGGTAGTCGATCTCCACCTTCTCCGCGGCATCCTCGGCGGCGGCGCGCGAATCCGCCACCACCGCAACGACCCACTCGCCCGCATAGCGGGCAACGCCGTTTGCGAGCGGAAATCGTTTTACGAGCGGCGCGTCCACGCCGACGAGGAGCGGATCCACGGCCGCACACAGCTCCTCCCCTGACAGGACGCAAACGCAGCCGCGAACGGCAAGGGCTTTCGCCGCACGAATGCGTTCGATGCGCGCGCAGGGATACGGCGAGGTGACCAGCGCAACGTGCTTCATCTGCGGCAGCGCGATGTCGGCCACGAAACGGCCACGACCGGCCGCGAAGCGCGCGTGTTCCTTGGCGCGGCGCTTCTTGCCGATGAAGCGGAAACCGGCCTCCGTGCTTGCGCTCACCGGGTCTCCTCCAGGCGCTGCGCCGCAAGCTGCACCGCATCGACGATCTGCTGGTAGCCGGTGCAGCGGCACAGATTGCCGCCGATCGCTTCACGCACCTCGGCTTCGCTCGGGGAAGGGTTCTCCTCGAGCAGCGCATGCGCGGCCACGATCATTCCCGGCGTGCAGTAGCCGCATTGCAGGGCATGGGTCTCGCAGAAACTGTCCTGGAGCACGCTCAGGCCGCCGCCGGCATTCGCCAGCCCCTCCACCGTGGTCACCTTGTGCCCGTCCGCCTGCCAGGCGAACATCAGGCAGGCGCGGATCGGCAGGCCATCGAACAATACGGCACACGCGCCGCAGATGCCGTGTTCGCAGCCGACGTGAGTACCGGTGAGCCGCGCCTCGTCGCGCAGGAAATCGACCAGCGTCAGGCGAGCGGGCACCTCGGCCAGACGATCCTTTCCGTTGACTTCGATCGCCACGGCGTGTTTCCTTTCCGTCATCGCCGGCCGCTCGCTTCGTCGCGCGCCGCAATCAAGACTCGCCTCGCAAGGATGCCCGCGAGGTGCCTGCGATATTCGGCGCTCGCGTGCAGGTCTGGATCGGGCTCCACTGCGCGCGCGACATCCGCCGCGGCATCCGCAATGATGGCATCGTCGAGATTCGTGCCGACGAGGCGCCGGGCGATCTCCGAATGCGACTGCGGAATTGGCGCCGAAGAAGTGCCAAGCGCGGCGCGCACGCATTTTCCTTCCGTATCGAGCGCGATCTGCGCGGCCGCGCCCACGATCGCAAAGTCGCCCTGGCGCAGGCTCACTTCGTCGAATGCACAACCTATTCGCGCTTCGCGCCAGGCCGGAAAGCGGATCGCCGCGAGGCACTGCTCGGGCGCGATGGCCACGACCATCGGCGCGAGCGTGAATTCGCGCGCCGGCACCTCCAGCCCGCCTTTCGAATCCCGCAGCAGCAGCGTCGCATCCAGCACGCATGCGGCGAGCGGAAGTTCGGCGGACGGATCGGCGTGCACGATCGAACCGCCGACGGTGCCGCGATTCCGGGTCTGGGCGTGCCCCACCCAACGCAGCGCCTTGCCGAGCAGAGGCAGCCTCGCGGCCAGCGACGCGTCGCGTTCGATCCGCCTCTGGCGAACCGCCGCGCCAAGAGTGACCGCTTCCTCCGCGTACTCGATTCTCTGCATGTCGGCGGCGCCGTTGATGTCGATCAGAAAAGC
>JBBPIU010000183.1:0-4526 GCA_038040245.1 Pseudomonadota bacterium
TCGACCAGGGAATTTTCCTGTCGCAGGTGCTGAGCGATCCCCTGGCCGGCGCGCATCTGTGCCATGCCATGCTGCTGCCGCGAGCGGAGTCGCAGGAGCTTCTTCCAGGTTTTCTTAAAACAGGAAAAATCAAATTCGACGGGGCGCGCCTCGAGCGCCAAGGCAAGGCGTCCTTCCTGACGATGCGCAATCCGCAGTACCTGAATGCCGAGGACGAAGGCACGCTCGAGGGCATGGAGATCGCGGTGGACCTCGCGCTGCTCGATCCGAAAACCGAAGTCTGCGTGCTGCGCGGCGACACGGTCACGCACGCGAAGCACGCGGGCGAGCGCCTGTTCGGCGCCGGCATCAACCTCACGCACCTCTACCAGGGAAAGATCCGCTTCCTCTGGTACCTGATCCGTGATCTGGGCTTCGTCAACAAGCTCTACCGCGGCCTCGCGCAGCCGGATGCGTCGCCCGAGGAAGACTCCATCGAGAAACTCTGGATCGCCGCGGTCGAGGGATTCGCCATCGGCGGCCATTGCCAGATCCTGCTGACGATCGACCAGGTGATCGCGACGAAGGATGCCTATATGACGCTGCCTGCGAGGAAAGAAGGCATCATCCCGGGCGCGGCCAACCTGCGCTTGCCGCGCCACGTCGGCGACCGCGTCGCGCGCCAGGCGATCCTCGCCGAGCGGCGCATCGACTGCGCCAGCCCCGAGGGCCGTTTGATCTGCGACTACATCGTCGCCCCTGAGGCGATGGATGCCGAGCTGGAGCGCCTGGTGAACCACGTTACCGGCTCGGGGATGGTCAGCGCCGCAGGCAACCGGCGCGCGCTGCGCATCGCGGAAGAACCGCTGGATGCTTTCCGGCGCTACATGGCGGTGTATGCGCGGGAACAGGCGCACTGCCACTTCAGCCCCGCCCTGATCTCGAACCTGGAAAAATTCTGGATAGCGACTAGACCAGAAACTCGCCCACGATTCTGATCTGGTCTTCGTGCAGCAGCGTCGGCGCGTGGCCGACGCCGGGAATCTCGACCACTTTTGCTTTCGGCCCGCGCTGCGTCATCTGCTCGCAAGTATCGCGCGTCAGCAGATCCGATTGCGCGCCGCGCAGCACCAGCGTCGGGCAGCGGATCGCGTCCCACAGCGGCCAGAGCTCGAGGTCCTTTTCCGGCATCAGCGCGCGGAAAGGCTGGGCGAGCTTCGGGTCGTAGTGCATGCGCAGGCCGCCGTCGGCGTTTTTCCGCACCACCACCTCGGTGAGGAAGCGCCACTCGGCGTCGGTGTGCGGCCCGAAGGTCGCGCTGACCGCGCGAATGTATTTTTCGGCGCTCGCGACGTCCGGAAACACCGGCGCCATGCCGACGTAGGTTGCGATGCGCTCCAGCGATACCTTGGTGATCACCGGTCCGGCGTCATTGATGACCAGTTTGTGCACCGGCGTGTTCGGCAGCCCGGCCAGCGCCATGCCGATCAGTCCGCCCATCGAGGTGCCGAGCCAGTGCACGTTTTCGACGTCGAGGCGCGCGATCACGGTCACCATGTCGCTCACATATTGCGGCAACTGGTAGAGCATCGGATCGGACAGCCACTCTGAATCGCCGCGCCCGGCGAAGTCCGGGCAGACGACCCGGTAATGCTCGCTAAGCGCCGCCGCGAGCGCGTCGAAATCGCGTGCGCAGCGCGTCAGGCCGTGCGCGCAGACGAGCACGCGCTCGTTTTTCGGATCGCCCCATTCCAGGTAGGCGATGCGGTGCAGTCCCCTGAGGGAGGCACAGCGCACGAATCGTTGCCTGGTAGTGCTATTCAGGCCGGACTCCTCTCGCCGGTCCATTTGTCGACCAGCCGGCCGCTTTCAATCGCCGCCCCGCCCTTGGCGCCTTCCTTGTCCCACTGCGCCTCGACGCGCAGTTCCGGAAACTCCGCGCTGGCGGCGACAAAAGTCGGAAACGGAATTCCCTTCGCGATCTCGAAATGGTATTCGAGGCCGCCCGCCGCGTGGTGCTCGGTGTACGGGTCGGTATCGGGGTCGCGCATCAGCAGCCAGCGGACGCGCTCGCGGAACTCCTCGAAGCGGCCGGCGCTGCCGGTGACGCGAACGATCGCCGTGAACGACGGCAATCAGGCCCCGACGTGCTGGATACGGCTCATGCGCCGTATTTGAACGACAGCGACAGGCGCGTGCGGAACTGCGTCACCTTGCCGTCTTCGACCTTGACGTCGAGCTTGGTCACCTCGGCGATGCGCAGATCGCGCAGCGACTTGGATGCGGTCTTCACCGCGCTGCGCGCGGCGTCTTCCCAGGAGATCGAACTCGTGCCGATGACGTCCGTAACTCGGTAAACAGCGTTGCGTTCCTTCTTGGCCATGATCTGCCCTCCTTGAGCGATGGTTCGAACAACCCGGCGGGTTGTCCGCGGCAACATTATCGCCCTAGGGCGGCGCATCGTGCCAGTACCGGCGCCGGTGTTGCCTTTCCCCCTCGATTTGCAGTTCCCGGTCGGCAAGCCGGACAGTGACGGCGCCGTCGCGATCGGTTCGAAACACTTTTACGTCCAAAGCAGAAAAGCGTTCCAGTACGCCTGCTTCCGGATGGCCGAAGCGGTTGCGGTAGCCCACCGGCACCACCGCCATCGAAGGGCGCACCGCGGCAAGGAACTCTGCGCTCGAAGAGGTCCGGCTGCCGTGGTGCGGCACCAGCAGCACGTCGGCGCGCAGGGCGTCCGGGACCCTCTGCAGAAGATCCGCTTCGGCGGGCTTTTCGATGTCGCCCGTAAGCAGCATGGAATGCGCGCCTGCGCTCACTTTCAGCACGCAACTCAGGTCGTTGGTTTTCTTCGCCCTCGCCGCCGCGCTCCCCGGGTGCAGGAGCTCGAAGCGCACGCCGTCCCAGGTCCAACCCTGGCCGGCAGCGCAGCGCCGCGCACCGGGGGCGAGGCCGAGCAGCGGGTGGCCCGCCGGCAGCGAGGAAAGGATCGTGCCCACTTCGAAGTTTTCCATCACCGAGGCCGCGCCGCCCGAATGGTCGATGTCGTTGTGGGTCACGATCATCGCGTCCAGCCGCTCGATGCCTGCGGCGCGCAGGTAAGGCGCGATGATGCGCTCACCGCTGTCAGCCTCGGTGCCGAACGCGGGCCCGGCGTCGTAGAGCAGCGACCGGTTCGCCGTGCGCACCAGCACCGCGAGGCCCTGCCCGACGTCGAGCGTCGTGATCCAGGCCGCGCCGGGCGCCGGCGCCGGCGGCGGCAAGGCGACGGCGGGAAGCATGAGGGCGAGCCCGGTCACGCGCCAGGGCACGCCGCGCGGCGCGAGCAGCCAGAGCACGCCCGCCAGCGCGAGCAGCACGCTCCATAGCGGGGGCACATGCTGCTGCCATACCGCCGCCGGCAACGACGCGCACCATTCGAGGAACTGCAGCAGCCACTGCATCAGCCAGGCCGCAAGCTCGAGCAGCGCGTCCCAGGGCAGGACCGCCGCCACGAGCGCAAGCGGGGTGACGACCGCCGACACTGCCGGAATCGCGACCGCGTTGGCGAGCGGTCCGACGATGGATACCTGCGAGAAGAGGAACAGCGCCGCGGGCGCGAGGCCGATCGTGATCGCCCATTGCACCTGCAACCACTGTCTTGCGATGGAGTCTTTTTCGTTCGAGACAAAAAATATGAGAGCAACGGCCCCAAACGACAGCCAGAAGCCGGCCGCGAGCACCGCCCAGGGATCGAACAGCAGCACCACTGCCAGCGCCAGCGCCAGCGTGCGCGCGGGCGACGCAATGCGCCCCGACCAGAGCGCGATCGCCACCACCGTCACCATCCAGAACGTGCGCTGCGCCGGCACCGCGAAGCCGGCGATCAGCGTGTAACCGAGCGCGCCTACGATCGCCGCGGCGGCGCCCGCCTTGCGTGCCGGCAAGCGCAGCACGAGAAACGGCGAACGGCGCCACAGCCAGCTCGCCAGCCAGGCAAACAGCCCTGAGATCAGCGTCACATGCAGGCCCGAGATGCTCATCAGGTGCGTGACGCCGGTGCGGTTGAACAGTCGCCACTCCTCGGCCGGAATGGCGCGCTGGTCGCCGACCGCGAGCGCGGCGAGGATGCCGCTCGCTGGCGTCTCGCCCAGCACGCGCTTGAACCGGTCCCGAACGCTCCCCCGGATCTGTTCGATCCGGTCGGAGAAGCTGTTTCGCTCTCCCAGTTTTTCCGGAAATGCTTTTTTTAAAGAGCGGATATACCCGGTTGCCCCCACTCCTCTTTCAAGCAACCAGGCTTCGTAGTCGAAGCCATGGGGATTGAACTGGCCATGCGGGCGGCGCAGGCGCAGGGTGAAGCGCCAGCGTTCGCCGGGATGCACCGGCTCGGAGGCGATGGAAGGCTGCTCCTCGTAGAGCGGGCTGCGATACCAGGACAGCAGGATTTTCTGCGGCAGCCGCGTGGCCGCGGGTTCAATCGCGGACTCCGGCTCGAACTCGAAGCGCAGGCTGCGCTCACCGGCCGCCGGCAGGCTGGCAACGACGCCGACGACCTCGATATCCTT
>JBBPIU010000184.1:0-4521 GCA_038040245.1 Pseudomonadota bacterium
AAACGAAGGTCACCACGATCATCATCAGCACGCTGAGCCGGTCGATCAGGAAGCCGATCTCGAACGATGTGCCGCCACTCCGTGCCCACGTATATACGCTGCCGTTGAAATTGTTTCCGTTCAGAACATCAACAAAAATGACAACCGAGAAAACAAAAGCAATCAAAACAGAAAGAATGGTGATGCGGTGTGTCCAGGCGCGGCCGATTGCCGTGCCGAACAGGCCCGCGATAATCGCGCCCGCGAGCGGTGCGAGCGGCACCAGCAGGTACAGGGTTTTCATCATCCCTTGAGCGAATCTAGGTCTTCGACGTTGATGGTGTTCAGGTTGCGGAACAGCACCACCAGGATCGCCAGCCCGATCGCCGATTCCGCCGCGGCCACCGTCAGGATGAAGAACACGAAGATCTGCCCCGAGACGTCGCCCAGGTAGTACGAGAAAGCGACGAAATTCAGGTTGACCGCGAGCAGCATCAGTTCGATCGCCATCAGCAGCACGATGAGGTTCTTGCGGTTCAGGAAGATGCCGATCACCGCGATCGCGAACAGGATCGCGCCCAGCACCAGATAGTGCGACAAGGTCAGGGACAGCGTCAGCATCAGCGGTCCTTCTCCGAGGGCATGGAAACCAGCCTGACCCGGTCTTCGCGCCTTGCCTTCACCTGCTGCGAGGGGTCCTGCGAGCGCCTGTCCTTGCGCCGGCGCAGGGTGAGCGCGATGGCCGCGATGATCGCCACCAACAGGACCACCGCCGCCAGTTCGAAGGCGAAGGCGTAATCGGTATAGATCAGCCGCCCGAGTTCCTTGGTGTTGCTGTAGCCGGGCGGCAGCGCCCTGGGCGGCGTCGCGAGGCCGGACCAGCGGCCGTAGAGCACCGCCGCCATCTCGGCGGCCATCAGCAGGCCGACCGTCGCGCCGAGCGGCAGGTACTGCCAGAAGCCCTCGCGCAGCCGCTCCAGGTTGATGTCCAGCATCATCACCACGAACAGGAACAGCACCATCACGGCGCCGACGTACACCAGCACCAGCGTGATGGCGAGGAATTCGGCGCGCAGCAGCAGCCAGATCGCCGAAGCGGTGAAGAACGCGAGCACCAGGAACAGCGCCGCATGAACCGGGTTTCGCGCCGTAATGACGCAAAGCGCCGAGGCGAGAATGACAAACCCAAAAACATAGAATACAAGAGCCTCAAACATGTTCAGCGATAGGCCGCATCGGCCGCGCGGTCCGCCGCGATAGTCTCTTCGTAGCGGTCGCCGACCGCGAGCAGCATCGGCTTGGTGTAGTACAGGTCGCCGCGCTTCTCGCCGTGGTATTCGATGATCCGCGTCTCGACGATGGCGTCCACCGGGCAGGCCTCTTCGCAGAAGCCGCAGAAAATGCACTTCGTCAGGTCGATGTCGTAGCGCGTCGTGCGGCGCGTGCCGTCGGCGCGCGTTTCGGACTCGATGTGGATCGCGATCGCCGGGCACACGGCCTCGCACAGCTTGCACGCGATGCAGCGCTCTTCGCCGTTCGGATAGCGGCGCAGCGCGTGCAGCCCGCGGAAGCGCGGGCTCATCGGCGTCTTCTCCTCCGGGAACTGCACCGTGATCTTGCGCGCGAACAGGTGCCGGCCGGTGAGCGCCAGGCCGCGCAACAGCTCCAGCAGGAGGAAGGAGCGCAAAAATTCGTAGAGCCGAGTCATAGGCGCCGATTCATAGCCGACATGTCATTTCCAGAGGTTCCAGGGCGTCTGCATCCAGGCGCCGATGACGACGATCCAGACCAGCGTGAGCGGGATGAAGATCTTCCAGCCCAGGCGCATGATCTGGTCGTAACGGTATCGCGGCAAGGTCGCCCGTATCCACAGGAACATGGACACCACGACGAAGATTTTCGCCAACAGCCAGAAGATCGGTGGAATCCAGGCGGTCAGCGCGCTGTCCCAGAGCGGCAGCCAGCCGCCGAAGAACATGATCACGGTGAGCGTCGCAATCAGGATCATGTTCATGTATTCGGCGATGAAGAACTGGGCGAAGGTCATGCCCGAGTACTCGACCATGTGGCCGGCGACGACCTCGGACTCGCCCTCGACGACGTCGAAGGGCGCGCGGTTGGTTTCCGCGATTCCCGAGATAAAGTACACCATCAGCATCGGCAGCAGCGGCAGCCAGTTCCATGACAGGAAACCGAGGCCCATGCCGGCGAAGCGCCCCCTACCCTGCGCCTGCACGATGTCCGAGAGGTTCAGGCTGCCCGAGACCATCAGCACCACCACCAGCGCGAAGCCCATCGCCAGCTCGTAGGACACCATCTGCGCGGCCGCGCGCATGGCGCCGAGGAACGCGTATTTCGAATTCGACGCCCAGCCGGCGATGATCACGCCGTAAACGCCCATCGAGGTGAGCGCCAGGATGTAGAGCAGCCCGGCGTTGATGTCGGCCAGCACCACCTCCGGCGCGAACGGGATCACCGCCCAGGCCGCGATCGCCGGAATGAGCATCGCGATCGGCGCCAGGAGGAACAGCGCCTTGTTGGCATTGGCCGGCAGGATCACTTCCTTGAACAGAAGCTTGACCCCGTCGGCGATCGGCTGCAGCAGGCCGAACGGGCCGACGCGGTTCGGACCAATGCGGATCTGCATCCAGCCGATCAGCTTGCGCTCCCACAGCGTGAGGTAAGCCACCGAGAGCATCAGCGGCACCAGGATCGCGACGATGAACACGAGCGAGGTCACCAGCTCGTACACTGCCGGTCCCCAATTGGGGCCGAACCGGGCTTCGGAGAGCGCGAGCAGCGATTCGAGCGTCGTCACGCCGCCTGCTGCGCGGTGATTTTCACGACCGCCAAGACGCCGAACATGGCGCCGAGGTCCGCCGTCGAGGCGTGGCCGGCCGCGACGCGCACGCAGTCGTCCGGCAGCTTGTCATCGAGGCCCGCAGCGAGGCCCGCTTCGCCCTCGCCCTGCTTGACCAGCACCAGGCCGCCCGCCTTGACGCCCAGCGCCTGCATCAGCTTCGCATTCATCCAAGCGCGCGGCGCCTGCGCGTCGCGCGTCTTCTGCAGCGGCGGCGAGCGCCGCGCCAGCGGATCGGCGAAATAGATGGGCACGTCGGCGATGCGTTGAATCCCCTCAATCGATTGCGAATTTTCCTTTACGTCCGAAGAAATTCCATTCGAAAGCAAGGCTGAAACGTCCCTGCCCCCAAGGCACGCCGCCTTGACCTCGTCCGCAGTCTCGAACTCGAAGCCCGGCAGGCCGAGCATGGTGCCCAGCACGCGCAGCACCTTCCAGCCGGGCCGCGCGTCGCCCAGCGGCCGCACCGCGGCATGGAAACTCTGCACGCGGCCTTCGGTGCTGACGAAGGTGCCCGGCGTCTCGGTAAACGGTGCGATCGGCAGCAGCACGTCGCCGACATCGGACTTGAAGACGCTCAGGTTGACAACGAACTTCGCGCCCTCGACGAGACGCGGATTGGCGCAATCAAGTCTGGGATCAATATTTATGAGTATTAATGATTTTTTCCGGGGAATTTCCGCAAGACCACCAGCCACTGGTAATCCCGCAACGTAACCCCCTACGGAATTGGCCGCTTCGCCGAGGAAGCCGACCTTCACGCCCATTGCCTGGGCGCGCGCATGGATCGCCGCCGCCTGCGGATGCTGTTGCGCGAAATTGCCTAGCAGGATCGCCGCGTTCTTGCCGGATTTCAGGGCTTCTTCAAAAAAACCAAAACCATTCACAAATTCCGATGGCGCGACGATCTTCTTGCTCTTTACCGGTATCAGCCAGTCGTCGTCCACCGAGTGCAGGACGTGAATCTGGGTGCCGCGCTTGACCGCCTGTCGCAGGCGCTGCGCGATCAGCGGGTGGTCCTTGCGCAGGAACGAGCCGACCACGAGGACGCGGTCGAGTTTGGCAAGGTCCGCGATCGGCATGCCGAGCCAGGGAATGCCGTCGCGCTTGCCGTCGGCCGAGAAATCGGAATGGCGCAGACGGAAGTCGGCCGGGCCGCCGAGCTTTGCGGCCAGAAAAAGCTCTTCCAGGGTGGCGTGAGGCGAGGCCAGAACCCCGAAATCCTTCAATCCATTGACAGCAAATTCAAGTGCCGACTGCCAGTCGGTCTCTTCCCATTGCCCGTTTTTCTTCACCATCGGACGCGTCAGGCGCTCCTCCGAGTTCAGCGCCTCGTAGGAGAAACGGTCCTTGTCGGAGAGCCAGCATTCGTTGACCTGCTCGTTCTCCAGCGGCAGCACCCGCATCACCTTGTTCTGCTTCACCTGCACCACCAGGTTGGAGCCCAGCCCGTCGTGCGGCGATACCGACTTGCGGCGCGCCAGCTCCCAGGTGCGGGCGCTGTAGCGGAAGGGCTTCGAGGTCAGCGCACCCACCGGGCAGATGTCGATCATGTTGCCGGAGAGCTCGGAATTTACCGACTGGCCGACAAACGCGACGATTTCGGCGTGCTCGCCGCGGCCGATCATGCCCAGCTCCATCACGCCGGCGACCTCCTGGCCGAAGCGCACGCAGCGCGTGCA
>JBBPIU010000185.1:0-4521 GCA_038040245.1 Pseudomonadota bacterium
CGACTTCCCGCAGGACCGTCTTCTCGCCGCCGGCCAAAAAGCGCACGCCGTCCGGTGCCGCCATCTGCTTCGAGCCGGGCAGGGACCGCAGGATCTGGGCGCGCTCATTGGCTGGGCCGCGGATGCCGCGGTAGTCTGCGGCCCCGTACAGATCGAAGACGGGGAAGGACGCGCCTGCCATGTCCTCGAACACGCCATAGAACGACAACGCGGCCCAGCCGAACACCGGCGCCGCACGGTTGCGGCGCAGGTATTCGTACGCCATTGCCGATCCCATGGCGTGCGACACTAGGGCAATGCGAGGCGCGCCCTTGTCCTGCAGGAACCGTACGCCGGCCGCGATGCGCCGGGCGGCCTCGGGCATGAGTTCGCGGTACGCCGAACCGTCATCGTTTTCGGCGGGCAGCACCGGCATCTGCAGCGAAAGCGTGATATATCCGCGGTCGGCAAGATGCGCCCTCAACTCGCCGGTGATGCCGTGATCCGGGTGCAACCCCGGGCCGTGGGTGAGCAGCACCGCGCCCCGCGCACGCTCGGCCGGCGTGTACAGGGCGAGGAATCGGATTCCGTCCTCGGTCCGCAGGTAGACGGCGTCGCCGACCACGAGGCTGGGCACGATCTGGTCGGCCCAGCGTTTCTCGCGCGCGGAATCCGAGCGCGTCTGGGCTTGCGCCGCGCCGGTTGCCAGCGCGGCCGCGAGGGCCGGCACAAGGATGCGATGCATGGCCGCTGACATGACGCGAACAATTATACGGACGCTGGCGGTCCTGCTGCTCGCCGCTGGCGCGGGCGCATGCTCGCTGCTGGATACCGTCGAGCGCGAGATGGTCTTCCGGCCGCGAACCGCGGACTGGGCCGGCTATTCACCAACGATCCTGGGCGAGGAGGAAGTCTGGATCCCGGTGGGCACCGAAGGCGAGCGGCTGCAGGGCTGGTGGCTGGCGTCGCCCGGCGCGGAATTCACCGTGGTCTACTTCCATGGCGCCCGTGTGAACCTGACGGGCAGCGTGTACCGGCTGCGCGGCTTTCGGGAGGCGGGCTTCAACGTGCTCGCCGTCGACTACCGGGGGTTCGGCAGGAGCGCGCCCAGGCTGCCCTCGGAGGATTCGGTCTACGAGGACGCCGAAGCGGCGTGGATGTGGCTCGACGCCCGTGTGCCGGACCGCGGCCGCCGCATCCTCTATGGCCACTCGCTCGGCGGGCCGGTCGCGGCGGAAATTGCCTTGCGCGGCGGGGGCGCCGCTGCGCTGGTTCTGGAGTCCGCCTTCACCTCGATTCCTGAAATGACGGTGCTCGGCGGGTTGCTCACGCAGCGAATGGACTTGCTGGACAAGCTGCGGCGCCTGGACCTGCCGGTGCTGGTGGTGCACGGCGCCGACGATACGGTGGTGCCGCCGGAAATGGCGCGCCGCCTTTACGAAGCGGCGCGCGGTCCGAAGCGGCTGGTCATGGTGGAAGGGGCAGGCCACAGCTGGGTAGTGCGCCGCGCCGGCGGCGCGATCTACGAGGCGCTGCGGCAACTGGCCTCGGCGCCGCGCTGACTCACCTTGGGGGCGGGGCGCCGGGCGGCAGCTTGCCGAACCGGCGCAGGTGCTCGGCGTCCAGTGCGCGGTCCGTCTTGTAGTGCGCGACTTTGAAGACGAGCCGCTTCATGTTCTGCAGGCGGAACGGCACCTCCCTGGTCTCTTTCTGCCAGTACTCGTCGCCGAGGCGGATGTTCTCGTCGGCGTCCATCAGCCAGTTCGCCTTGCTGCGCTCGCTGCCGAACAGGTACAGGCGGCCCTTGTAGACCATGTAGAGGTCGGCGTGGATCGCGGCTTTCAGCGCGTAGTGCACGCCGCTGGCGCAGAAGCCGGCCCAGGCGGGCGCGTATTTCTGCGGGTTGGCGTCGAAGATGCGCTTGTTCGCTTCGCTGGCAAAGCGGTATACATCCCCGTCGAAGACCGACTGGAGGGACGCGTCGCCCTTCAGCGGCTGCGTGCCGGAGGCATACGCGGAGACGTACGACACCGGATCGTTGCCGCGCAACATCACGCGCTCGTCGTCGCCGTCGCGCATCGTGTTGTGGACCGTCCCGCAACCCTGCAACAGGGCGGCGGCGATGGCAATAATCAGCATTCTCATGGCGTTCGCTTTCAGGTGAGTTGGAGCATCTTCTGGATTTCGGCGTAGCGGCGGTTGAGGACCTCCTCGCTCGCCCCGCCCAGGTTGACCACTGCGTAGCGGTAGCTCCCGAGCCACTTCATTTCCCGGGCGAGCGCTTGGCCGCGCTTCAGGTACAGCATCACCGCCGCATCCGGAAAGCGCTGCCGCACGCCGGCCAGGTCTGACGGCTGCGGCTCGCGCTCCAGCGGCCTGCCGTCGAAGCGTCGCGAGACCAGGCTGGCGGCGATGCTGCAGCCGGTGGGTGCGTGCGACGCTTGCGGCGCGCTCCCGGTGCACAGCTCGAGCAGCATGCGGTGGGGGTTGATGCCGTCCACGCGCCGGTACAGGCCGGCGAGCTGCGAGGCGAGCCGTGGGTTGAGTTCGATCAGCATCAGCCGGTCGGTGGCGGGATCCCAGAACATCTCCAGGTTGAAGAAACCGTGCCGGTAGCCCATGCCCGACAACAGCCGTTCGGCCAGCGCGCGCATCCGCTCCTGCACCGGATGCGGGACGCGCGAGGGGTAGACGAAGCGCTCGAACTGGTGGTCGGTGCCGGGGAACATCACCGCATCGCACAGGCCGAGAAAGGTGACGCGTCCGTCGCGCATATAGCCGTCGATGTTGACCTCCTGCCCGCAGAGAGGCTCTTCGGCGATCAGGTGGTGGGCGTCGATGGTGAACCCGGTATGCAGCGGCATCAGGTCGTTGAACGGCTTGACCAGCCTGCGGATGATCAGTTCTTCCAGCCACGAGAACGTCAGATGGCGGCGAAGTTCGGCGAAATCGGCGATCCTGCGGACGAGCACCGAGAACGTCGCGCGCACCGGCTTGATATAGAGCGGAAACGGCAGCCCGATCTCGTCTGGATCGCGCACATCGAACGGGAACGCGGAGAACGCCGGCACCGCCTCGGGCGCGATGCGGCGCTGCTCGAGCCGCGCGTAGTATTTGTGCTGCGCGGTGATCACCACGGCGGGCGGCGTTCCGGGCAGGCCCAGGCGCTCGGCGACCGCGGCGGCAATCAGCGCGCCGAAGTATTCGTTGTTGCTGAACACCCCGTCGATCCGCCCGCGCCAACGCCGCACCAGGTGTTCGATGAAGCGGCGGACATCGAATGAGAGCAGGCGCGCGTTCGACGGGAAGCGGAACAGGTCGAACCCGGCATACACGAACTCGTAGTCGGCGTAGTCGCCGCGCGAGAACTCCTCGCGGTCCCACTCCTTCGGGAAGATCACCAGGATGCGCTTGCGTGCCGTGGACGTCAGCCGCGCACGCTGCCGCGCGCAAGGTAGTTGGTGCCCAGCATCACCGGCGTCACCCGCAGGTCGGGAACGAAGGCCTCGATCAGGCGCCACGGCCGGTCCAGGCCGCTGAAGGTGGTCACATAGGGCCGCGCCTTGAGCAGGCGGTACAGGCGCAGCGGGAAAAGCCAGTGCGGCGGATGCTTGATGCCGGCAATGGCGACGCGGGCGCCCGGCCTGGCGAACGAGAAGATGCGCTCGAGCGCGCGCGGGGATTGGAGCACGTCGTGAGTGTAGTTGAACAGCGCGGCGTCGAACGTGGCGTCCGGGTTGGCTTCTTCCATGGGCGCCTCGATCAGGGTCACGTTGCTCCAGCCCGCGCTGGCGACCCGTTCGCGCGCCCTGTAGATCATGTCCGGGCTGATCTCGACCCCGATGAGCCGGCCCGCGGGGCCGACAGCTTCCCTGAGGAGCGGTAGCGACAGGCCGGTGCCGCAGGCGACGTCGAGCACGGTTTCCCCGGGGGCAAGCCCGAGCATGCCGATGACCTTGCGCCGCAGCGCCATCGTGCGCTGCGCGCTCGCGTCGTACCCGGCAGCGTGCCTGCGGTACTTCGCTACCGCTAGGCGCAGATCGGGCGCAAGCGCCACTCGCGCGGTCGGGTTTGCGGTGTCCATTCCCTGGCAATGAGGTTGCTGTTCTTCTTCATGCCCCTTCATACGCGGCGAACAGGCGATCGGTTGCATTCATTCCTCTGCCGGATTGGTCGGGCCTGGGCCGGAAACATTACTTTGCCTCGCCGCCGCGGCCGCCGCCGCCGCCGATGACGATGCGTGCATTGCGCTCGAAAGTCCAGTAGGCCCAAGGCCAGTCGATCAGCACCATGATCCGGTTGCGGAAGCCGATCAGGAAGTAGATGTGGGCGAGGAGCCATCGCAGCCAGGCCGGGTAGCCCGAGAGGTGCAGCCGGCCGAGCACGACGACGTGAGGCGGCGTCCTGCTATCGATGCGGGGGTCCATGGAGATATCATAGCCCGCGCATGGATCTACCCAGCCAGAGCAAGCGTGCGGTCTGACGTCGCGGTCCTCGGCGCCGGCATCGTCGGCGTGTGCGTGGCGCTGCACCTGCAGGCGC
>JBBPIU010000186.1:0-4461 GCA_038040245.1 Pseudomonadota bacterium
GCGCGAGCGCTTGCGGCAGGTTAGGTCCGGATGATGATCTTGCCGAGGTGCGCGTTGGATTCCATGTGCGCCTTGGCTTGCGGCAGCTCGGCGAACGGGAACACCTTGTCGATGACCGGGCGCACGTGCCCGCTGGCGATCGCCGGCAGCACATCGCGCTCGAAACCGCGCACGCCCTCGGCGACCTCGGCGGGGCTGCGCATCTTGTTCGACACCCCATAGAGGCGCAGCCTCTTGGAGTGCAGCGCCAGGATATCCAGTTCCGCCCTCACCACGCCGTCCACGTAACCCACCGTGGCGAGGCGCCCCTTGTAGGCCATCACCTTGATGCACTCGGCGAACACGCTGCCGCCGACATTGTTTACCACCACGTCGACGCCCTTGCCTCCGGTCGCGGCCATGATCTGGTCCGCGAATCCGCCGTTGCGGTTCTGCAGGGCCAGATCCATGCCGAGCGCGCTCAGTTTCTTCAGCTTTTCCGCCGATCCGGAGGTGCCGATCACCTTGGCGCCGATCAGCTTGCCCAGCTGCACCGAGGCCACGCCCACGCCCGCGGACGCGCCCGCCACGAGCAGCCATTCCCCCGCCTTCAGTTGCCCGCCTGGCCAGAGCATGTCGTAGGCGGTGAGATAGGCGATGCTCGCGCCGGCCGCTTCTTCCCAGGAGAGTTTCGCCGGAACCCGCATGGCGTCGCCGATGCGGAAGATTGCGAACTCGGAGAACGCGAAGAAGGAGCGCCCCATGACGCGGTCGCCAGGGTTGAACTCGGTCACGCCCCCGCCCACCTTGACCACTTCGCCGGCGGACTCAATGCCGCCGGCCTTGGCCGCGCCACCTGACAGTCCGTGCCCGGCGATAAACTCGCCGCGATTGAGCCCGGCCGCCTTAACGCGCGCCAGCAACTCGCCCGCTTTCGGCTCTGGCACCGGAACGTCGCGCAACTCCAGCGTGGTGCTATCTTTGCCGCTTGCGATATGCCAGGATTTCATTGCTCGCCTCTTTTCTCGATGCAGGCAGGATTCTTTCATGACCACCAGAAAAATTCAGCAAATCATCGATTCCGTCCCGGCCTCCGACGGCGCCGGCGTCAAGCTGCGGCGCAGCCTGGGCAGCGCCGACCACCTGCGCGCGGACCCGTTCCTGATGCTGGATGAGTTCTCCTCGGAGAACCCGGACGATTACGTCGCCGGCTTCCCCTCCCATCCGCATCGCGGCTTCGAGACAGTGACCTACCTCCTCGAGGGCCACATGCTGCACGAGGACCACCTCGGCAACCGCGGCGACCTGAAGAGCGGCGGCGTGCAATGGATGACCGCGGGCCGCGGCATCATCCACTCGGAGATGCCGCAGCAGGAGAACGGCCGCATGCGCGGCTTCCAGCTGTGGATCAACCTGCCGGCGAAAGAGAAGATGAAACCGGCCGGCTACCGCGACCTGCAACCCGCCGACATTCCGAACGTGGACCTGCCCGGCGGCGGCAAGGTCAAGGTGATCGCCGGCACGCTGGAAGTGAATGGCGCGAAGACGCCCGGTCCGATCCAGGGCGGGACAACCGAACCGATCTATCTGGATATCGAATTGCCGCCCAACGGAATTTTCATGCAAGAAATAAAGAATGAATTCAACGTCTACGTGTATCCGTTCGAGGGCAGCGTCGAGATCAACGAGCGCAGCCTCAAGACACACAGCGGCGGCGTGCTCGGTTCGGGCGCCCGGGTGGCGATCACCGCGGGCGCGGATGGGGCGCGTTTTCTCCTGCTCGCGGCGCGGCCGCTGCGCGAACCGGTGGTGCAGTACGGCCCGTTCGTCATGAACACGCGCGCGGAAATCGAGCAGGCAATCCGCGACTACCAGAACGGGGATCTGGCCAAAAACGCTGCCTGAAGGGGCCCCTGCCCGGGACAGATTAAAATGACTCCATGCCCCGGATCACCGCCTCCCCCGCTCTCTCCAAACTCCGCATCCTCGACCTGACGCGCGTGCGCGCGGGGCCGACCTGCGTGCGGCAGTTCGCCGATTTCGGCGCCGACGTCGTCAAGATCGAGAACACGGTGCCCGAGGACATGGGCGGGCCGCGGGATGGACCCGACTTCCAGAATCTGCACCGCAACAAGCGCTCGATCACGCTCGACCTGAAATCGCCGCAGGGCAAGGACATCTTCATGCGGCTGGCGAAGACGGCGGACGTGGTGGTCGAAAACTACCGCCCGGACGTGAAGGACCGCCTCGGCATCGACTACCAGTCGCTGCGCAAGGTGAACAAGCGCATCATCCTCGCCAGCATCTCGGGCTTCGGCCAGGACGGCCCCTATCGCGAGCGGCCTGGCTTCGACCAGATCGCGCAGGGCCTCTCGGGCATCATGTCGGTGACGGGGCACCCCGGCGGCGGGCCGATGCGCGTCGGTTGCGCGGTAGCCGACGTCGGCGCGGGGTTGCTGGCCGCGCTCGGCATCATGACCGCGCTGCTCGAGCGCGAAACCTCCGGAGAAGGCCAGTGGGTGCAGTCCAACCTGTTGCAGGCCGCTATCCAGTTGCTCGACTTCCAGGCGGCGCGCTACACGATGTCGGGCGACGTGCCGCAGCAGGTCGGCAACGACCACCCGACCAGCATGCCGACCTCGGCCTACACCACGATGGATGGCCACATGAACGTGGCGGCCACCGGCACCAGGATGTGGCAGCGCGTCTGTGAGTCGATCGGCCGGCCCGAACTCTTCGAGCATCCGGACTTCGGCACGGCGGAGGCCCGCGCGAAGAACCGCAAGGCGCTCAACGAGGCGCTGAACCAGGGTTTCGCGGCGAAGACCAGCGCCGAGTGGGTCGAGACCCTCAACAAGGCGGGCGTGCCCTGCGGCCCGATCTACCGCATGGACCAGGTGTTCGCCGATCCGCAGGTGAAGCACGTGCAGGCGACGGCGGAGGTCGAGCACCGCAAGCTCGGCAAACTGCGCCTCATCAATCAGCCGGTCAAGCTGTCGCGCACGCCGGCAAGGCTGGTCGCCGCGACGCCGGAACGCGGCGAGCATACGGAGGAGGTTCTTCTCGATTTGGGTTTTAGCAATATTGAAATAAAACGCTTGAAAAGCGAAGGAATCGTTTAATGGCCGAATTGAAAACCTCGATCGACGGCGCGGTCGCGACCGTCCTCTTCTCCAACCTGCCGAAAATGAACGCCATGAACTACGACATGTGGCAGGCGGTGCCGAAGGTTTTTGCCGAACTCGACAACAATCCCGCGGTGCGCGTGATCGTGTGCGCGGGCGACGGCGACAAGGCCTTCATTTCCGGCGCCGACATCTCGCAGTTCGAGAAGCTGCGCGGCACGCTGGGAGCGCAGATCGAGTACAACAAGGCGGTCGAGCAGGCTTATGGCGCGCCGACGAACTGTGCCAAGCCGGTGATCGCGCGCATCCGCGGCATCTGCATCGGCGGCGGCCTCGGCTTCGCGGCGGCCTGCGACCTGCGCATCTGCTCCGAGGATTCGGTGTTCCGCATGCCCGCGGCGCGCCTGGGCCTGGGCTACAGCCCGGCGGGCGTGCGGCGCTTCATGAATGTGCTCGGCGCGGCGAACACCACCGACATCTTCATGTCGGCGCGCAAGTTCGACGCCAAGGAGGCGCTGCGCATGGGGTTCGTGAGCCAAGTGGTGGCGGTGGCTGCGCTGGAAAAGACGGTCGCCGACTACTGCAAGCTGGTGGCCGAGAACGCGCCGCTCACCGTCGCCGCGGCCAAGTTCACCGTGCAACAATGGCAGAAGGACGACAAGGACCGCGAGCTGGCGAAAGCCATGAAAATGGTCGAGGCCTGCTTTGCGAGCGAAGACCACAAGGAAGGCCGCAAGGCGTTCATGGAAAAGCGGGTTCCGGAATTCAAAGGGAGGTAGCGTGAGAGGCTTGCTTGCTGTCGTTCTGGTCTGCTTTTCGACCTGGGTCAATTCCCAGGCCTACCCCGCCAAACCCATTCGCATCGTGGTCGGCTACCCGCCGGGCGGCTCGGGCGACTTCACCACCCGGATCATCGCCGACGAGTTGTCCAAGGATCTCAACATCTCGGTGGTTGTCGAGAACAGACCGGGCGCGGGCGGTTCGATCGCCTCGGAGTTCGTCGCCAAGTCGGCGCCCGACGGCTACACGCTGCTCAACCAGGGCAACCACGCGATCAACAGGAACCTGTACAAGACCCTCGGCTACGACGACAAGGACTTCATTCCGGTCTCCCGGGTCGCCAACGGCGCCACAGTTCTGGTGGTGAACAACGGCACGCCGTTCAACAACCTGCGCGAATTGATTGCCTTTGCCAAGGCGAACCCGGGCAAGCTCTTCAACGCCTCCGCTGGTTTCGGATCGGCGCCGCAAATCGCGGCCTGCGCGTTCGAGGCTGCCGCGGGGATCAAGGTGACGTCGGTCCAGTACAAGGGCGGCGGACCCGCGTCGCAATCGCTGCTCGCCGGCGATACGCAGA
>JBBPIU010000187.1:0-4281 GCA_038040245.1 Pseudomonadota bacterium
GGCGCGCCTCACCAGCTGGAACCCGGCGCGGCGCTTCGGCCTGAACTCGAAAGGCGACATCGCCGAAGGGCTGGATGCGGACCTGGCGCTGGTGGATCCGCGCGAAACCTGGACCATCCGCGCGAAGGATTCGGAGTCAACGCAGGGTTACACGCCTTTCGAAGGCATCGAGCTTTCGGCGAAGGTGAAGGCGACGTTTCTGCGCGGCAACCTGGTCTGCGAGAACGGCAACATCGTCGGCAAATCGCGCGGCCGCTACCTGCACCGTCCTACCGCCTGATCAGCGCCCCCTGGTCAGGCCGGGGTCCACGCCGTTGTCGCGGGCGATCTGGTAGTACTTGAGCGCTTCGGCGTAATCGTAGGATACGCCCGCCACGCCCTTTTTCTGCAGCAGATCGCCCAGGCGCTTGGCCGCCTGGCCGGTCGCCTGGCCGCTGCCGGTGCGCGCCGCCTGCCGCAGCAGGCGCACGGCTTCCGGATTCTTGCCTTCGACTTCCAGCGCAATCGCGCGCTGCAGCAGCGCTTCAGCGGACGCCGGCGCCGCGACCGACGGCATCGGCGTTGGCGTTGGCGTTGGCGCTACGGAAGCCAATTTGGCCGGTTCGGCCGCCTTGGTTTCGGCCGGCCGGGCTTCGACTTGCTTGGGGAGTTCCACGGGCTTGGCCGGCTCGGCCACTTTTGGCGGCTCGACGGCCTTCGGCGGCTCGACTTTCTTGACCGGCTCCCCCTTGCGTCCCGACACCGCCTGCAGCCTGGCAATCTCGGCCCGGCGCAGTTCGGCCGCTTGCGCCTGCTGCTTCGCCTCCGCCTCACGCTGCCGGGTCAGTTCGGCCTGCTTCTGGGCCGCGGCCTCGCGCTGCCGGGTCAGTTCGGCGAGCTCGCGCTGCTTGGCCACGTCGCCCGACTTCCTCGCCTCGGCTTCGCGCTGCCTCGCGAGATCCAGTTCCTTCATCAGCTCGGCTTCGCGTTGCCGGGACTGCACCAGCTCGGCTTCGCGCTGCTTGGATTCATCGAGCAGCCTCGTCAGTTCGGCAACGCGCTCGGCCATCGGATCGGGCGGCCTGAGCGCAACCCAGGCACCGCCCACGATCGCGGCAATCGCCGCCGCGATGGCGAACGGCGCCAGCCATGCCTTCTTCGGTCGCTCGGCTTCGCGCTTGACCAGCTCGGCTTCGCGTTGCTGGAACCCGGCTTCGCGCTTTGCCAGGCTCGCTTCCATGGCGGCCTTTTCCTCGGCCAGCTTGGTCCTCGCCTCGGCCTCGCGGCGCGCGGCCTCTTCGACCTCGCGCCGCTCCTGCTCCTGACCGCCGGAGGCAAGGCCGCGCAGCTTGGCGCTCCGGCGCTTCGCGAGCGCGGCGTAGATGCCGCTGGGGAACTGCTCGATGTAGGAGTCGAAGTCGGCGGGATCATTGCCGTCCTTGATCGAGCGCCAGAATTCGAGTTCGGTCGCCTTGGTGCGCGATGCGAGCGTGGCCGCAGCGGGGCGCAGGACGGTCGGCTCGCCAGCCTGGGCCGCGGCCTGCGGCGCCGGCGCGTCGGCGGTGGCAGCGGTGACAGCAGCCGACTTGAGCACGATCGTTTGCTCGGCGTCCTTCGTCTCCGCCTCGCCTTCGAAGGCGCGCTGCAGCGCGAAGCCGAACAGGCGCGCGGTCTGGTAGCGCTCGCCCACCTTCTTGGCGAGCGCCTTGGCCACGACCGCATCGAACAGCGGCGACACCGCCGTGTTGAGCGTGGAAGGCGGCGTCGGGTCGTCGCCGAGGATTTTCTTCGCGATCGCCCAGGCGCCTGATCCGGTGAACGGCTTGGACCCGCACAGGAATTCGTAAAGGATCACGCCGGCAGAAAAAATGTCCGTGCGCCGGTCGGTGATGCCGCCCTGGATCTGCTCGGGCGACATGTAGGCGGGCGTGCCGACGACGGTGCCGGCCTGGGTGCGGTCGGACACCGTGCGGTCCGGATCGGTGATGCGTGCCACGCCGAAGTCGGTGAGCTTGACGCGGCCCTGGGAATCGATCATCACGTTGGCAGGCTTGATGTCGCGATGCACGATGCCGGCCTCGTGCGCGAAGTGCAGCGCATCGCAGAGTTCGCCCATGATGTGCACCGCTTCCTTCACCTCGAAGCGCTCCTTGGCATCGAAGAAGTTCTTCAGCTCCTTGCCCTTGACCAGCTCCATGACGATGTACGCGACGTCGCCCTCCTCGGCGAAATCGAATACCTGGACGATGTTGGGGTGGTTGAGGCGCGCCACCGCCTGCGCCTCGCGCGCGAAGCGCGTCGAGTACTCCCTGGCGGAGCCCGAATCGAGCGCGCTCTTCAGGATGGTCTTGATCGCGACCCGGCGGTGCAGCCGGGTGTCGTTGCCTTCGTAGACGACACCCATCGCGCCCTCGCCGAGGACGCGTTCGACGTCGTAGCGCCCGATGCGTTTCAGGTCGGGGGTCTCGGCCATGGCCGGAGATTATCGCAGGGCGGCGAGCACCGCGTCGCCCATGGCCGCAGTGCCAACTTTTTCCTTGCCGGGCTGGAGGATGTCCGCAGTGCGGTAGCCCGCGGCGAGCACCGAGCGCACCGCGCGCTCGATCCTCGCGGCGTCGTCCCTGCGGCCGAAGCTGTGGCGCAGCAGCATCGCCGCCGAAAGTATGGCGGCGAGCGGGTTGGCAATGTCCTTGCCTTCGATGTCCGGCGCCGAGCCGTGCACCGGTTCATACAGACCCTTGTTACCCTCTCCTGTAGTTTCTTCACCTATGGAAGCCGAGGGCAGCATGCCAATCGAGCCTGTCAGCATCGCCGCCGCGTCCGACAAGATATCGCCGAACATGTTGGGGGTCACCATCACGTCGAACTGCTTCGGCGCGCGCAGCAGCTGCATCGAGGCCGCGTCCACGAAGAGGTGCGTCAGTTCCACGTCCGGGTACTGCTTGCCGACCTGGGCCGCCGTTTCGCGCCACAGCTGCATGGTTTCCAGCACATTGGCCTTGTCCACCGAGCACAGCTTCCTGCGGCGCTCGCGCGCGGCCTTGAATCCGACATGTGCGATGCGCTCGATCTCGGGCTCGCTGTAGCGCATCGTATTCACGCCGTGGCGCCGGCCGTCGGGGCCGACCGAGATGCCTCGCGGCTCGCCGTAGTAGATGTCGCCGTTGAGTTCACGCAGGATCATCAGGTCGAGACCGTCGACCAGCTCGGGCTTGAGCGACGAGGCGCCGATCAGCTCGGGAAACAGGAACACCGGGCGGAAATTGGCGAACAGCTTCAACTCGCGCCGCAACGTCAGCAGCCCCAGGCCCGGGCGCAGGTGCCGCGGCCCGCTCTCGTCCCCGGGTCCGCCCACTGCGCCGAACAGGATGGCGTCCGCCTTCTTCGCCAGTTCGAACGTCTCGGGCGGCAGTGGAACTCCTACGGCCTTTACTGCCGCCCCGCCGATCAATCCTTCGGTGAATTCGGCTTCGCCATCGACCACCGCTTTAAGGACTTTCACCGCCTGCGCCGTGACTTCCTTGCCAATGCCGTCGCCCGGCAGAACCGCGATTTTCATCGCCATGCGGCAGCCCGTACGCGGCAGCCTTAAGCTGCCGCCCTGTCCGCGCGGCGGCGATCGTGTTCCTGCAGGTGGCGCTTGCGCAGGCGAATCGACTTGGGCGTGATTTCCACCAGTTCGTCGTCGGCGATGAATTCCACCGCGTACTCCAGCGTCAGGCCGATCGGCGGCACCAGGTCGATCGCCTCGTCCTTGCCCGAGGCGCGGATGTTGGTGAGCTGCTTGGTGCGGATCGGGTTCACCGTCAGGTCGTTGTCGCGGCTGTGGATGCCGACGATCATGCCTTCGTAAACGGGTTCGCCGGGACTCACGAACATGCGTCCGCGCTCCTGCAGCTTCCAGATGGCGTAGGCGACGGCGACGCCGTCGTCTTGCGATACCAGCACGCCGTTGCGGCGCTCCGCCATCTCGCCCTTGACGGGCGCATATTCGTCGAACACATGGCTCATCACGCCGGTGCCGCGGGTGAGCGTCATGAATTCGCCCTGGAAGCCGATCAGTCCGCGCGCCGGAATGCGGTAATCCAGGCGCACGCGGCCCTTGCCGTCGGGCATCATGTCGAGCAGATCACCGCGCCGGCGGCCCAGTTCTTCCATCACCGCGCCTTGATTTTTATCCTCGATATCAATCGATAAAACTTCGAAAGGTTCACAGCGTTCACCGTCGATGTCCTTGTAGATCACGCGCGGCCGCGAGACCGCGATCTCGTAGCCTTCGCGGCGCATGTTCTCCAGCAGGAT
>JBBPIU010000188.1:0-4263 GCA_038040245.1 Pseudomonadota bacterium
CGCTAAACTTCGGATCGATGGAGAAAACCTGTCCCTTTTGCGTACCGGAGCCCTCGCGGTTGCTGGTTTCCGAGGGTCTCGTACTCGCGCTTCGCGACGGCTACCCGGTTTCCCGTGGCCACAGCCTTATCGTGCCGCGGCGGCACGTGGGATCGTTCGGGGAGGCAAGCCTTGAGGAGCAAAGCGCGATGTTGGCGATGTTGCAGCGCGTGAGGGCGATATTGGACGCGGAGCTGCGGCCGGACGGATACAACATCGGCATCAATGATGGCGCGGCGGCCGGCCAGACGGTGATGCACGTGCATATGCATGTCATTCCCCGGTATCGCGGCGATCGGCCCGACCCGCGCGGAGGGATACGCTGGATCATTCCGGAGAAGGCCGACTATTGGAGCGGCAGGGGCAAATGACCGCTCCGCCCGACGACAGGGGGCAGCTCGATTTCCTGCAGCACGTTCAGCGGATTTTTGACGAAGGCGAGTTTGTCGCGACGTACAAGTTCGCCCTGCTCACGCGGGCGACTTGCGCAGGGCCTTGAGAATCTTCCAGCCGCCCTGCCCGGGCAGTCTGCATTCCCAGAAGGTCCAGCCGTTTACCGGATTGTCTGTAACCGCGACCGCAGCGGCGGACGGGGAATCGTAGCGCTTGCCGTTCAGGACCAGCGCGCCGCTCTCCACCCGCCCGAGCCAGGTCTGGCCCTTGTACCGGGCGCGGAATTCGGTGCCGGCGGGAAATCGCACGCCCTTGGTGATCCAGTCGCCGGCCTCCGGTTTGGAGGACGGGACGGTGGGCTCCCTCTTGCTGGAGAGACCCAGCACCTGGCGCAGGACGTCGTTGGCGGTGACGTCTTCCGAAGTACGGCGCAGGGTGATGGCCTTGTAGACGTCGAAATCCACGTCGATGGTATGCACGATTGGCTCCAGCCGTGACGAAAGCCGTATAGTACTATAGTACTTCTATAAGCACAAGCTACCGTCATTTCTATTGGTTGACACCCTCGACAGAGTTCTAGTATGTTGTGTATATCTAACATTTATCCTATTTAGATGAAACCCCAAGACCTCGGACAGGCAATCCGCAGCGCCCGCAAAGCGCGCAGCCTCACGCAAGCGGAACTCGCCAGGACAGCGGGCCTTTCCCGCGAGACGCTCAATCTCCTGGAAAGCGGCCTCGTCCGCGATCTGGGCATCCGCAAAGTCTTTGCGGTGCTGGAGGTGCTCGGCCTGGATTTGGCGATCGAAGCGGTCGGCCGCCCGAGACGGCCCGATTACCTGCGCATGGCCTGCACGACCGCAAGCGTGAGCTTCAAAACCTCCCTCACGGAGAATGAACTCGTCCATGCCATCGTCACCGGCAAGGTGCCCAAAGGGAAAGCCGCGCACCTGAGAGCCCTGTTCGACGAAGCACCGATCAGCCTGCTCACGGGGCTCGTCGAAGAAGCCGGAAAATGGACCAGGCCGGGCAAACTCACGAAGAACCTGGAGAAGCTCGTGCATGACAGCGGCGCATCGAGAAAGGCCGAGGCATGGCTGACGACCGGCTGAAGATCTGGGAGACGCTGTTCCAGCGTGCGCTCGTCCTCATCGACTCGGTGGGAAAGGCCGGGATCACCCTCACCGACTGGAGTTTCGGGGGCGGCACCGTGCTCATGCGGCGCTACCGGCACCGGTTCAGCAAGGATATCGACATCTTCATTCCCAGTCCGCAATACCTGAACTACCTGAGCCCGCACCTCAACGACACGGCCGAAGCCATGACCGGCGACTACACGTTGCAGGCCGAGTACCTGAAGCTGCAATTTCCCGAAGGCGAGATTGATTTCGTAGTGTCGGCGCCGCTTACACAGGACCCTGTTGCTGCCGAAACCATATTCGATCGCGAAGTGATGGTGGAAACTTCTGTGGAGATTGTCGCGAAGAAGGTATGGCACCGTGGGGACCGGTTCAGGGCCAGGGATATTTTTGATCTCGCGCTAATTGCAGAAAAAGAGCCTGAGGCGTTGAAATCGATCGCGCCGATACTGCGAGACCGGAAAGGCGTGATCCTGGCCAGGATGAAAGCAAGCGATGCAAACTTGCGCGACGACTTCGCGAATCTTGAAGTACTTGAGTATCGGCGCAGCTACGACGAATGCGTCAAGATCGTCAGCAAGGTACTAAACCTGTAGCGATGCCGCCCATGACCAATTGGAGCGGCAGGGGCAAATGACTGCCCCACCCGGCGACCGGGGCCAGCTCGATTTCCTGCAGCACGTTCAGCGGATTTTTGACGAAGGCGAGTTTGTCGCGACGTACAAGTTCGCCCTGCTCATCGCGCTGGTGGAGCTGGCGATCGAGCGCGGCGACGACACGGGCGCGCCCCTCGATCTGGATCTCCATTCCATCGCGGAGAAATTCATCGAGCAGTACTGGCCTCACGCCGCACCTTACAGCGCCGCGGACGGCGCGCCTGCGGTGCTCGTTCAAAACAATGGCCGCCAGGCCGCGATCGTGGCGCGCATCGCGGAAGCGCGCGGGCGATTCGGCAACCTCGCGCGCGCCAAAAGCGACAGGAGCTGGCGAGGCTTCGTCGGCAGCATCGCGCAAATCGTCAAGGGGATGCCCCTCTGGAAGCTGCAGACCCTGCGGCGGCAGAACGTGCCCTTCCTCTACGAAAGAAGCAGCGGCCCGCGCATCACGCTTCTTCCGGGCGTTGCCTTCAATCTGCGGCGATTCGGCGCGCTGATACAGCTTCTTGCCAGGTCCGCATGGGTGCAGCACATCCGCTCCAACCCCAGGAACGCGCCCACGGTAGGCGGCGCGACCGATCTGGAGTTGTTCCTGTTCGGCGGCGCACGGGTCGACCTCTCCGCGGCAAGGGCCGCGCTCCAGGACATGCAGGAGAATCGCTGCTTCTACTGCGGCAGCGCGATGAAGCAGGATCCCCACGTCGACCACTTCATTCCGTGGTCGCGCTACCCCCGCGATCTCGCCCAGAACTTCGTTCTTGCGCACAACGCCTGCAATCTCGACAAGGGCGACATGCTTACCGCACCGGCGCACCTCGCGCACTGGGTGACGCGCAACCGCGAATTGGGGGCCGATCTTGCGGCCCGCTTGTCGCCGGCAGGATTCCTGGACGATCAACCCGCGGCGCTGCAGGTAGCGCGCTGGGCCTATCGGCAAGCCGAGGTCACGTCGGCGCAGCTTTGGGTGAGTCTGAAATATACGGTTAATGCGGATCGGCGCTGCGTGGAGATACTCGGCGGGTGAGGGCTGGGTCCATGGCGCCCAGTGTGCGGGGGCGGCGGCTCAGGGGGTGAGCCAGGGCGGTTCAGCCCAAGTCAGGTAGTAACGATTTCGACCCGGGCGGCAAAGCCGAGGCGGCCGAGAAGTTCCTCGCAATCGGCCCACGTAAGGCCGAACGCACGCACGTCGGCGACGCCAAGGCGCGCGACGACCGCGGACAGCGTCGCCGCATCCTTGTCGTCGAATTCGCCGTCCATGAGCACCGTTTCCGCCCAATCGACCAGCTGCGCCTGCGTGATGCGGTGATGCAGATAGTCGGCGATCCTGTCGGCAACCGCCTGCCTTGTAATCGTCATGGCTCCATCCTACGCCTTCCGATGCCCCTCATCCACGGGGAACTTGTGGTGGACTTCCGTGAGCCTGCCCTGCTCGTCGTAAATCTCCTGCCAGAACCGCAGCGTCGATTCCGTGGCATCGACCTCCTTGAGGTAGCGCGCGCGCCAGCCTTGGCGGCCTTCGACGTCGATCCGGTAGCGGCGCCCGCCGCCGGGCAGATCCTCCCAGTGGCTGAATTTACTTTCGTTTTGCGACCGGGTGCTCATCTGCGCCTGTGAGCTAAGCGCATGAGCCACGGCCTCGGTTGACAGCTACGGCACCGCGAAGCCGGCGAGGTGGATGAACTGCCGCCAGTTGTCGCGCCGGTCGGCGTCGTTCGCCAGCCGGCACTGTCGGCGCAATTGCGCGAGAAAAGCCTTGGTACGCCGCGGCTTTGCCGGACGAGCGCGCTTGCGCGGGGGCCCGAGGCGGCGGGATTCAGGTGCGTTCATGAGGCGTACTCGGCCCAGTCGTCGCCGCGGTCTGCGTCGCGCAGCACGGCCAGCTCACGCGCGGCGAGATCGCGTTCATCCTCCTTGATCCAGGATTGCATTTCCGCGGACGTGAAGCTGCGCGGCGCCGGCAACGGGCGCCCCTCCTCGCGCAGGCTCGCGGCAAGGGACAGCAGCAACCGCCGCCGTTCCTCGGCGCTCAGGCGCCG
>JBBPIU010000189.1:0-4258 GCA_038040245.1 Pseudomonadota bacterium
TAGAGCGAGAAGTCGGCGACGCAGGCCTGGTCGCCGAATAGGTAAGGCCCGCTTAGTTGCGCCTCTATCCTCCCCAGCAGCCCCTGCATGTTGGCCTTGCATTCATGCAGCGGCCCGCGGCGGACGGTGCCGCCCTGGCGCATGGCCGCGCGGTCCTTGCCGAACTGGGCGAGGAACTCGGGCGTGGCGTCGGGCAAGTAGAGTTTGATCATGCCGGCGCCCGGTTGGAAGGCAATCGGGATCGCGATGCCGAACATGACGTTGTCGGCGAAATGCGCCGCGGCCTGAACCGCGAGCGTTTCGCCCTTCGGGAACAGCGACGGCGCGGGCGCCAGGCGCTCGAGCACCCGGGCGATCAGCGCGGTGTCGCAGTAGATGTCGGCGCCCAACTGCAGGATCGGGGTTTTGCGGTAGCCGCCGGTGAGCGCCACCACGTCGGGCTTGGGCAGGATGAGCGGGATCTGCACCGATTTCCAGGCGAGGCCCTTGAAGCCCAGCATGGCGCGGACTTTTTCCGCGTAAGGAGAAACAGGATAATGGTGCAGTACCGGTTCGGTCATAATCCGCCCTTGCCGAAAACATTCATGGTAACCCGATGAAAGCGGTCCTCTGCAAGCAGTTCGGCCCTCCGGAACTGCTGGTGGTCGAGGAGTTGCCCTCGCCCGCGGCGGGCGCGGGCGAAGTCGTCGTCAGCGTCAAGGCGGCGAGCCTGAATTTCCCGGATGTGCTCATCATCCAGAACAAATACCAGTTCAAGCCGCCGCTGCCCTTTTCCCCCGGCAGCGAAATGTCGGGCGTGGTGAAGGAAGTCGGCGAAGGGGTCAAGGGATTCAAGCCGGGCGACCGCGTGATTGCGTTCACCACCTACGGCGCGTTCGCCGAGGAAGTGAAAGTCGAGGCCGCACGCCTGGTGCCGATTCCCGAGGGAATGGATTTCAACAGCGCGGCGGCGTTCCTGCTGACCTACGGCACCTCCGACCACGCGCTGCGCGACCGCGGCGCGCTCAAGGCCGGCGAAACGCTGCTGGTGCTGGGGGCGGCCGGCGGCGTCGGGCTTGCAGCGATCGAAATCGGCAAGGCGATGGGCGCGCGCGTGATCGCCTGCGCCTCCAGCGCGGACAAGCTGGAAGTCTGCAAGCAGCACGGCGCGGACGCCGGCATCAACTACGCCACCGAAGACATGCGGGAGAAAATCAAAGAACTCACTGGCGGAAAGGGTGTGGACGTGGTGTACGACGCGGTCGGCGGCCCCTACTCCGAACCGGCGCTGCGCTCAACCGCGTGGCGCGGCCGGCTGCTGGTGGTGGGCTTCGCCGCCGGCGAGATCCCGAAAATTCCGCTCAACCTGACGCTGCTCAAGGGTTGTTCCATCGTGGGCGTGTTCTGGGGCGATTTCGCGCGGCGCGAACCGAAGCAGTTCGCCGAGAGCATCGGCCAGCTTGGGAAATGGTTCCGCGAAGGCAAGCTCAAGCCCCACGTGTCGCAGACCTTTCCCCTGGAGCAGGCGGTCGACGCGCTCAAACTGATGGCGGCGCGCAAGGTAAAAGGCAAAGTCGTCCTTACCACCGGTACCTAAGGATTTGTGCCATCCCCTTTCCCAAGGGGCAATTGCATGAGCACGCTGTCGACCCAGCGGCCGAGTTTGTAGCCGGTCGAGCGCAGGTTTCCCGCGCGCACGAAACCCAGGCTTGCGTGCACCGCGATCGATGCTGCATTCGCGCTGTCGCCGATCACCGCGATGATCTGGCGGTAGTTGAGCCGCTCGCAGCGCAGGATCAGCTCGGCGAGCAGCGCCTTGCCGATTCCCTTTCCCTGCTGCCCGTTCCTGACGTAGATCGAATCCTCGAGGGCATAGCGGTATGCGGACCGGGTGCGGTAGAGCGTGCAGTAGCCGTATCCGAGGACCTCCCCGTTTTCCTCGGCCACCAGGTAAGGCAGGCCCTGAGCGGTGACATCCTCGAAACGGCGCCGCATCTCCTCCAGCGGCGGCGCTTCCTCCTCGAAGGAGGCCAGCCCGTGGAGCACGTGGTAGGCGTAGATGGATTGGATCGCCGGCAGGTCTTGCAGCGCAGCAGGTCGCACGATCATGGAACGATTATAGTGGCGGCATGACGATCCAGGAGCAGCGCGCGCGCGCGGTTGGCGAACTGATCGGGCGAGTGCGCGCGATCGACGCCAAGGAAGGCGTGACGCGCGCCTCGGTCGAAACGATCAAGCGCGAACTGATCGCCCTCGCCAGCCGTGCCGAGCTTTTTCCGCCCGCGCATTTCGCCAATATGCCGGGGCGCTCCGGGACGATCTACCACCTCGCCGAGGATGGCGACGGGCGGTTCGCCCTCTACGGCTCCGCCGGCGTGCCGGGCAAGGCGCAGCCGCCGCACAACCACACCACCTGGGCCTCGATCGCGGGCGTCTATGGCGACGAGCACAACGTGTTCTATGAGCGCGTCGACCGCGGCGAGACGCCGGGCGAGGGGAGGCTGAACCGGACCCACGAGCTGACCATCCAGCGCGGCAACGCCTGCGCGATGCTGCCGGAGGACTTCCACACCATCGAGGTGACCAGCGAGTGCGAATCGCTGCACCTGCACCTCTACGGCAAGACGCTCGAGGACCTGCCCGACCGGATCACGTTCCCATCCAGCGCCGGCGGCAAGCTCGCGCGCTTCATGGCGAAGCCCGAGATCTACAGCCCGCGCATCGCGCCGCGCGAATTGAGGGCGCTGATCGCCGCCGTGGCCGACCCAGGCGGCGAACTCGCGATCCTGGACGTGCGCGAGGAAGGCGTGCATGCGCGCGGCCATCTTTTCCTCGCCACCTCGGCGCCGCTGTCGCAGATGGAGCTGCGCATCGGGCGCCTCGCGCCACGCCTCGCCACGCGCGTCGTGCTGGTCGACGAAGACGAGCGCCTCGCGCAGCGCGCGGCACGCCTGCTGCGCCGCCTGGGCTACCGCAACCTGGACGTGCTTGCCGGCGGCATCGAAGGCTGGAAAGCGGCCGGCTATGAGTTGTACTCGGGCATGCACGTACCCTCGAAGGCGTTCGGCGAGCATGTCGAGCACCACGACGGCACACCGCGCATCGCGGCGGCGGAGCTCAAGGCGAAGCTCGATGCGGGCGAAGACCTGGTGGTGCTCGATTCGCGCCCGATGAGCGAATACCGGGTGATGAACATCCCGGGCGCGCTCGAGTGCGCCGGCGCCGAACTCGTCTACCGGGTGCAGCAGGCCGCGCCAAATCCGAACACGCTGGTGGTGGTGAACTGCGCCGGGCGCACGCGCTCGATCATCGGCGCGCAGTCGCTGATCAACGCCGGCATCCCGAACCAGGTCGTGGCACTGAAGAACGGCACCATGGGCTGGCACCTGGCGGGGCTGGAACTGGAACACGGACAATCGCGCATGGCGCAAGTACCCGCGGAGGGCGCGCTGGAGAAGGCGCAAGCGGCGGCGGCGAGAGTCGCGAAGCGGTTTGGGGTGAAAAGGATTTCGTTTTCAGAGTTGAAAGCATTTCAAGACAACAAAGCGAAAACAACCTACATCTTCGACGTCCGCTCGCCGGAGGAATACGCGGCAGGCCACCTGCCCGGCTCACTATCGGCGCCCGGCGGCCAGCTGGTGCAGGCAACCGATACCTATTGCGCGGTGCATGGCGCGCGCATCGCCCTCGTCGACGACCATGGCGTGCGCGCCACCCTGACGGCTTCCTGGCTGCTGCAGATGGGCTGGGAGGATGTCTATGTAGTCGAGGGCGCGCTTTCCGGCCAGCTCGAGGCGGGTATGCCGACAGGGGTAGCGGCGCCTTCATGCCCTTTGTTGTCACCTCGAGAACTGAATGCGAAGGAAAACGCCCTCGTGCTCGACTTCGGCACCAGCCTCCAGTACCGCGAAGGCCACATCCCGGGCGCGTCCTTTGCAATTCGCTCCCGGCTCGCAAATCACATCCAGACATTCGATTCAAAAACCATTGTCTGCACCTCGCCCGACGGCCTGCTCGCGCGCTATGCCGCCGCGGAAATCGCGGCGCTGCCCGGGCGCGACGTACATGCGCTGGAAGGCGGCACCGACGCCTGGCGCGCGGCCGGGCTGCCGCTGGAACGGGGCGAGACGCGCATGCTCGAGCCGCCCGAGGACGTGTACTACAAGCCCTACGACCACAAGGCACAGATCGAAGCGGCGATGCAGGATTACCTGCAGTGGGAGGTGGCGCTGCTGGAGCAGATCCGCCGCGATCCTGACTGCCGATTCCGGGACTTTCC
>JBBPIU010000190.1:0-4200 GCA_038040245.1 Pseudomonadota bacterium
GACCACGCTGGGGCATTTCGCGGACTGGATTTTCTGCCTGGTGCGCACCGACTCCAGCCTGTCGAAGAAGCAGGAAGGCATCTCCTTCCTTCTCATCGACATGAAAACGCCCGGCATCACCGTGCGGCCGCTGATGCTGATGGACGGCGGGCACGAAGTGAACGAGGTGTTCTTCGATGACGTGAAGGTGCCGGTGGAGAATCTGGTGTACGAGGAGGGCAAGGGCTGGACGGTGGCCAAGTACCTGCTCGGGCACGAGCGCATGAACACGGGGCGCATCGGCGCCTCCAAGCGCGAGCTCGCCAAGCTCAAGGAGTTCGCCGGCCAGCAGAAGGGCGATGACGGCAAGCCGTTGATCGAGGATGCCCGCTTCCGCGACAAGCTGACGCGCGTCGAGGTCGAGCTGATGGCACTCGAAATCACCAACCTGCGGTTCCTCGACCAGATGCGCCGCAGCGGGCAGCCGCCGGGCGCGGACGTCTCGATGCTCAAGATCAAGGGCACCGAGATCCAGCAGGCGCTTACCGAGCTCTCGATGCAAGCGGTCGGGCCGATGGCACAACCGTTCAAGTCGGTCGCCAACGATGCCGATTTCGACGAGTTCACCGCCGGCCTCGCGCCGCGCTACTGCAATTTCCGCAAGACCACAATTTATGCCGGCTCGAACGAGATCCAGCGCAACATCATCTCCAAGATGACCCTGGGTTTGTAGGAGGGCACATGAACTTCGATTACAACGAGGAACAGCAACTGCTCGCGGATTCCGTCCGGCGCTTCCTCGCCAAGGACTACGATTTCGAGGCGCGCAGGAAAATCGTCGCCTCCAGGGACGGCTGGAGTCCGGCCGTCTGGTCGACGATCGCGGAGATGGGCCTCACCGGCCTGCCGTTCTCGCCCGACTACGGCGGCTTCGGCGGCGGCGCGGTGGACCTGATGGGCGTGCTGGAGGCGGCGGGCGATGCATTGCTGGTCGAGCCCTATCTCGCCACCGTCGGCCTGGGCGCGCAGTTCGTGGCGCGTGCCGGCAGCGACGCGCAGAAGAAGGCGATCCTGCCCGCGGTCGTCGAGGGCAAGCTGAAAATGGCGTTCGCGCACACCGAAAAGGGCGCGCGCTACAACCTCGCCAAGGTCGAGGCGCAGGCGCGGAACGTTGCCGGGGCCGGCGGCGGCTGGGAGATCACCGGCGAAAAGGTCGTCGTGCTCGGTGCGCCCGCCGCGGACAAGTTCGTCGTTTCGGCGAAGACCGAGAAGGGTTTGAGTCTTTTTCTCGTGGATACTTCTGCAAAAGGACTGAAAATAAAATCCTATGTAACCCTCGACGAACAACGCGCGGGCGATGTGGTTCTTGCCGGCACGCCGGGCGAACTGCTCGGCGCCGAGGGCGGCGCGCTGCCGGTGATCGAAGAGGTGATGGACTTCGCCACGGCGCTCATCTGCGCCGAAGCGGTGGGCGCGATGAAGTTCGCCTGCGACACCACGCTCGAGTACCTGAAAACGCGCAAGCAGTTCGGCGTGCCGATCGGCACCTTCCAGGCCCTCCAGCACCGCATGGTGGACATGTACGTGAGCTACGAGCAGGCGAAATCCATGGCCTGCCTGGCGGCCAGCAAGGTAGATGCCCCGGCGAATTCCGCGGCGGACGCTCGCGACCGCGCACGCTCCGTGTCGGCGGCCAAGATCAAGATCGCCGACAACTGCCGTCACGTCAGCCAGGAGGCGATCCAGCTGCATGGCGGCATGGGCATGACCGAGGAAATGAAGGTGAGCCACACCTTCCGCCGCCTGACCATGATCGCGCAGCAGTTCGGCGACGCCGAGCACCATCTCGCGCGCTTCGCCGCTCTGTCTTAGTGAATTCATTTTGAGATTTTGGGTATGACTGCAAATAGAGCGTGGACACTTGCTAGCTATCCCTCGGGCTGGGTAACTGAAGCAAACTTCAAGCTGGTCGAGTCACCCGCTCCCGCGCCGAAGGACGGCGAGGTGCTGGTGAAGAACCTGTGGCTGTCGCTCGACCCGTACATGCGGGGGCGCATGAGCCAGCAGAAAAGCTACGTCAAGGGCGTCGAGATCGGCGACGTGATGACCGGCGAGACCGCGGGCGAAGTACTCGAGTCGAAGCACCCCGGTTTCAAGCCCGGCGACAAGGTGACCGCGCCCTCGGGATGGCA
This sequence comes from Pseudomonadota bacterium, assembly GCA_038040245.1. Taxonomy (GTDB): domain Bacteria; phylum Pseudomonadota; class Gammaproteobacteria; order Burkholderiales; family SG8-39; genus RBG-16-66-20. Next base: position 2,172 of record JBBPIU010000190.1, read on the forward strand.
GCTCTACTGCTGCCTGAAGGGCGACCTGCTCACCAAGGTGGATGCGTCGAAGGCGCCGCTCTCGTACTTCCTCGGTTGCCTCGGCATGCCGGGCCGTACCGCGTATTTCGGCATGAAGGACATCTGCGCCCCGAAGCCGGGTGAGACCGTGCTGGTTTCCGCGGCCTCGGGTGCGGTGGGCAGCGTCGTCGGTCAGCTTGCGAAAGCCTGGGGCTGCCGCGCGGTCGGCATCGCGGGCGGCAGGGAGAAATGCGACTACGTCGTCAAGGATCTCGGCTTCGACGCCTGCGTGGATTACAAGGCCGGCAGCCTGTTCGAGAACCTGAAGGCCGCCTGCCCGAAGGGCGTGGACGCCTGCTTCGAAAACGTCGGCGGCGAGATCCTCGATACCGTGCTGCGCCTGATGAACGTGCGTTCGCGCATCGCCATCTGCGGCCTGATCTCGGAGTACAACTCGCCCGAGCCCTACGGCATCAAGATGTTCCGCTCGATCCTGGTCAACCGCATCAAGGTGCAGGGCATGATCGTGTTCGACTGGCTGGCGCGCTATCCGGAAGGCAACCAGGCGCTGCTCGACCTGGTCGCGGCGGGCAAGCTCAAGTACCGCGAGTCGGTGCTCGAAGGCATCGAAAACGCGCCCAGGGGCTTGATCGGGCTCCTCAAAGGCCAGAATTTCGGCAAACAACTGATCAAACTCGTCTAACCCTGAGGTCATCCATGATCGAGCTCTACACCTGGCCGACGCCAAACGGCCACAAAGTCCACATCATGCTCGAGGAAACGGACACGCCTTACAACGTGCACCCGATCGACATCGGCGCCGGCGACCAGTTCAAGCCGGAGTTCCTCAAAATTTCGCCCAACAACAAGATGCCGGCGATGGTCGATAGCGACGGCCCGGGCGGCAAGCCCTTCGCGCTCGCCGAATCCGGCGCGATGCTGTTTTATCTCGCCTCGAAAACCGGCCGCTTCCTGCCGCAGGACCTGCGCCAGCGCTGGCAGGTGATGCAGTGGACCATGTTCCAGATGGGGCATGTCGGCCCGATGCTCGGCCAGGCGCATCATTTCCTCAGCTACGCGCCGGAGAAAATTCCCTACGCCATGAATCGCTACAAGAACGAGGCCAACCGCCTCTACGGCGTGATCGACCGGCGCCTGAAGGAAGCGAAGTTCCTCGCCTGCGACGAATACACCATCGCCGACATGGCCACCGTGCCCTGGTTGCGTTTTCCGGAGCGCCAGGGCGTCGAGATCGACCAATATCCGGCGCTCAAGCGCTGGCGCGACGCGATCCTGGAGCGACCGGCGGTGCAGAAGGCAGTGCAGGTGCTCGCGGACCGGCGCCGCCCCGAAATGACGAAGGAGCAGAAGGAAGTCCTGTTCGGCGCGACGCAGTATGCCAAGCGCTGAACTGAAGGGGAAAGTCGCCTGGATCACGGGCGGCGGCAGCGGCATCGGCCTGGCTGGCGCGCTGGAACTGGCGAAAGCGGGAGCGCATGTCGTCATTTCCGGACGCACGGAACGCACCAATCAGGAAGGTCTTTCTCAGATAAAAAAATTCGGAGACGCCGATGCAATTCAGCTCGACGTTTCGGACAAGAAGGCGGTCGCAGCAACTGCGGCGAACATAGAGAAGCGCCACGGCCGCATCGACATTCTGGTCAACAGCGCTGGTACCAACCTCGGCAAGCGCAGTTTCCAGAATATGTCCGTGGAGGGCTGGGACGAGGTCGTAGCCATCAACCTGAACGGACTTTTCTACTGCTGCCAAGCGGTCATTCCCGGCATGAGGTCGAGGAAGGACGGCCTGATCATTAACATCTCTTCCTGGGCGGGGCGCTATGCGAGCCCGCTGACGGGACCGGCGTATAACGCGACGAAACGCGCGGTAATTGCGGTGACGGAATCGATAAACATCGAGGAGTGCCGCAACGGGATCCGCGCCACGTCGATCCTTCCCGGAGAGGTGGCGACCCCGATCATGGAAAAGCGGCCGGTGCCGCCTCCGCCGCAGGAGCGCGCGCGCATG
>JBBPIU010000191.1:0-4129 GCA_038040245.1 Pseudomonadota bacterium
TCGAGCACTCGGACCTCGTTTCCAGCGCCTCGGAAGTCGAGGCGGCCATCGGCAAAGTCGCCGCCGAAATCCAGCAGCATTTCAGGGACAAATATCCGCTGGTGCTGGTGGTCATGGGCGGCGCAGTGGTGTTTGCCGGCCAGCTGCTGCCGCGGCTACGCTTGCCGCTGGATCTGGATTACATCCACGTCTCGCGCTACGGCGCCGCGACCACGGGCGGCGGCATCGATTGGCGCGTCGAACCGCCGCGCGGCGTGCACGGGCGGGCAGTGCTGGTGCTGGACGATATCCTCGATGGCGGACAGACCATGTGTGCGATCCGCGAGCGCGTGCTGGAGCTGGGAGCAGAAAGTTTTTGCTGTGCCGTTCTTGTAGAAAAAATCCTGCAAAAGAAAAAACCCCTGACTGCCGATTTTGTCGGCCTCCGGATCCCGGACCGCTTCGTGTTCGGCTGCGGCATGGATGCGAAGGGCTTCTGGCGCAACCTGCCCGAGATCCGGGCGATGCGGGAAGGCTGATGCTCGCGATCCTCGGCGGCAGCGGCCTGTCGCAACTCGCCAGCCTGGAAGGCGTGCGCCGCAAGACGGTCAAGACGGTCTACGGCGAACCCTCGGGTCCGCTCACCCTGGGCCGGATCGGCAGCCGCGAACTGATCTTCCTCGCGCGGCACGGGGACGGCCACACGCTTGCGCCGCACCAGGTGAATTATCGCGCCAACATCCGGGCCTTGAAGGATGAGGGCGTGAAGCAAATCGTTTCGATCGCCGCCGTTGGCGGCATCCGGCAGGAATTCGGGCCGGGCGTGCTGGTGATCCCCGACCAGATCATCGACTACACCTGGGGCCGGCCCGCGACGTTTTTCGAAGGACCGGGCGCGAAGGTCACGCATATCGATTTCACCGAACCGTACTCGGCGGCATTGCGGGCGCGGATCCTGGCGGCGGCAGCGGCCTGCGGCGAAACGGTTGCCGATGGCGGTGTTTACGCCACGACGCAGGGCCCGCGGCTCGAAACCGCGGCCGAAGTCACGAAACTGGAGCGCGACGGCGCCGACCTGATCGGGATGACCGGCATGCCCGAAGCGGCGCTGGCACGTGAAGCCGGGATCGAATACGCCGCAATCGCAGTGGTTGCCAACCACGCCGCCGGACGCGGCGACAGCGCGCACGCGATCTCGCTGGAGCGTATCGAGGCGGTGCTCGGTCAGGCGATGAACCGGGTGCGGCGCATCCTCGCGCAACTGGCCGCGGACCCCGACACACCATGATCCGCGAGGTGCTGAGGATGGGCGATGATCGGCTGCTGCAGAGGGCCGCTGAAGTCGAGCGTTTCGGCACGCCCGAACTCGCGGCGCTGCTGCAGGACATGCGCGACACGATGACGCACCTGGACGGTGCCGGGCTAGCCGCGCCGCAGATCGGGGTCGGCCTGCGCGTGGTGATTTTCGGCGTCACCGCGAACCCGCGCTATCCGGATGTGGAAGAGGTGCCGGACACCGTGCTGATCAACCCGGAACTGGCGCCGCTGTCAGACGAAATCGAGGAGGGCTGGGAAGGTTGCCTCTCGGTGCCGGGCATGCGCGGCTGGGTGCCGCGCTGGCGCCATCTGCGCTACGCCGGCTTCGACGAACAGGGCCGCCGCTTCGAGCGCACGGTCGAGGATTTTCACGCGCGCGTAGTGCAGCACGAATGCGACCACCTCGACGGAATCCTCTACCCGATGCGCATCCGCGATCTCGCGAAGTTCGGCTTCAACGAAGCGCTGTTCCCGGGGCAGGACCTGCCCGCCGAGGAGTAAGACCTTTCAGCAGCGATTGAGGAATGCCACGTACTCCCGCTGAACAGGCTCGGCTGAATCGTTTCGCTTGGGAATATCAGACCTCCCAGAACGAAGTCATGCTCGAAATCGAGCGCGCGGTGTGCGGATGCGACTATGGAGGCACGAGCTGGACGACTCGACACGAAGCCGAGCGAGTTGGAGAACTGTTAGGGCTGAATCCTGGAACGCGTCTTCTGGATGTTGGCGCTGGCGCCGGATGCCCCGGGCTTTATCTGGCACGCATCACAGGTTGCGATGTGACTCTGGTGGACGTTCCGCTGGAAGGGTTGCGTATCGCCACCGCGAGGGCGGTCGCCGAGCAGCTCGCAGGCGAATGCTGGGTCATCGCGGCAGACGGAGCCGCGTTGCCGTTGCGGAGCGCCGGATTCGATGCGATCGGTCACTCGGACGTATTGTGCTGCCTGGAGTCGAAGCTGTCGGTCTTGAAGGAGTGCAGGCGCGTAATCCGTGCCGGTGGACGAATGGCCTTCACGGCCATATCGATCGCGCCGTCCCTTTCTTCCGCGGACTACAAGCTCGCGCTCGACGCCGGGCCCCGCTTCAAGGAGACGGGGGTCGGATATCCGAAAATGCTGGAACAGACCGGATGGAGAATTACGCATCATCTGGATCTGACGGTGGAGTATGCGCAGGCGGCCCGTCATATTCTCCGCCAGGAGGAGGCACGCGCAGAGGCGCTGACCAGACTTCTTGGCGATGCCGAGTTTTCCGACAGGCTGGGGCGCAGGCGTAAAACCGTCCAAGCCCTGGACGGGGGACTTCTTCAGCGTGAGTTGATCGCCGCGGACGCGCTCGGCTAGACCTGCAATTCCTTGAGCGAGTCCTGCTCGAGCTGCAGGACGGTCTTCGGGTTGCCGAGAGCGCCGCCTAACACCAGGAACACATCCTCCGCGCGGTCGTTGTTGTGAGAGCAGCGGCTACTTGGCGGCCTCGATGATCTCGATGTCGCGTTTGAGGAGCTGGTTGACGAGCTCGTCGAGTTCGAGGCCGTGTGCCTGGGCGCTGCGGGCGAGGTAGGACTCGACCTCGGGGTCGAGGTAGACGGGGAGCTTAAAGGCGGCGCCGGGCTGGTGGAACTTGCCGCGCAAGCCCTTGGCAAAGTCGTAGCGTTCTTTCATGTGAGGTTCTCCTGTGCGCGCTCTCTGATACGTGAATGCGTCGGCCTTGTCAGATCTGCAACTCAGCGAGCAGTTCCTGCTCGAGCTTGAGAACCGCCTTCGAGTCGGCCAGCGTGGGCCCCGAGAGCAGGAAGACGTCTTCGGCGCGATCGCCCAGCGTGGTGATCTTGGCCGAATGCAGGTTGAGCCGGTAGCTGGCAAGCCGCCGCGCGACGCTGTAGAGCAGACCGGGGCGGTCGCTGGCGACAATGTTCAGCGAGTGATAGACGCCGCGCTCATCGGGGCGGATATCCACCGCCGGCGGAATCGGGAAATGGCGCACGTGCCGCGACACGCGGCCGGTGCCGGGGGGTGGCAACGGCGCCTGTGATTGCAACTCCTTGGTAAGTTCGCTTTCGATCAAGGCCATCAGGTCGCGGTAATGGGCGCCGGGGCCTTTGCCCATGACCATGAAGGTGTCCAGGGCGTAGCCGTTGCGCGTGGTGTGGATCTTGGCCTCGACGATATTGAATCTCGAGCGCTCGAAGTAGCCGCAGATGCGCGCGAACAGCGCTTCCCGGTCCGGCGTGTAGATCATCACCTGCAGGCCTTCGCCGAATGGCGCCAGGCGCGCGCGCACCACCGGAATCGCGCTATCCACCCGGTAGTGCAAGTTGCGCGTCTGCCACGCAATCTCCTGGGCATCGTGGCGCAGGAAGTAGGTGGTATCCAGGTTGGCCCAGAAGCGCTCCTTGACTGCGTCCGAGAGCGCGTAGAGCCGCAGCAGGCGCGCGGCCTCCGCCTGCTTCTCGGCCACCGCAGTGTCCAGCGCCGGCGCCTCGCCCGCGAGCACGCGGCGCGCGATCCGGAACAGGTCCTCCAGCAGCTTGGCCTTCCAGCCGTTCCACACCTTCGGGCTGGTGCCGCGGATATCGGCCACGGTGAGCAGGTACAGCGCGACCAGGCGCCGTTCGCTGCCTACTTTCTCGGCAAAGGCGCGCGCGACTTCGGGATCGTCCACGTCCTGCTTCTGCGCCACCGAGGACATGGTCAGGTGGTGTTCGACGAGAAACGCGACCAATTCGGTGTCTTCACGCGCAAAGCCGTGGCGGCGGCAGAAGCGCCGCGCGTCCGCGGTACCGAGCACGGAATGGTCGCCTCCGCGGCCCTTGGCGATGTCGTGGTAGAGGGCC
>JBBPIU010000192.1:0-4052 GCA_038040245.1 Pseudomonadota bacterium
TCCTTGACGCCCGGGATATCCGGCACCATTGCACGGCCGCCCACATTGATGAAAATGCGATCCGCCTGCAGGCTGCGCCCGCCGATCTCGAGCGTGCGCGGCGCGGTGAAGCGCGCGTGTCCGCGCAAAAGCTCCACATTCTTCATGCCGGTGATCCATCCGGCGAGGCCGTCGGAGGATTGCTTCACCACCCCGTCCTTGCGCCGCTTGACCGCGCCCATGTCCACTTTGATGTCGCCGGCCGCAAAGCCAAATTCCCCGCCGCGCCGCGCCACGTGTACCGCGCGCGCGCTCGCGACCAGTGTCTTGGTCGGGATGCAGCCGACGTTGACGCAGGTCCCGCCCAGGAGCTTGCGCTCGACGATCGCGGTCTTCAGCCCCTGCTCGCCCAGGCGGGCGCACAGCGCAGGGCCCGCCTGCCCGGCGCCTATGACGATTGCATCGAAACGTTCGGCCATGGGGAAACCTCCTTGTTAGACTTTACCGGATGCGCGTTCTCGCGATCCTGTTTTTCGCGGTCATGACAACTGCAATGAATATTTCCGCCAGTGCCGCCGTTCCCATCGAGCCCGGCGTTTCGCTCGCGCTGGCGCAATGGCGGGCAAAGCATTACCGGGAAGTGCGCTATTCGATGCAACTGAAGCTGGCGGAAGGATCGGACAGGGTTTCAGGCGGGCTCGAAATCCGGGTCACGCTGCCGCGCAAGCCCGTGGACATCGTGCTCGACTGGAGAGGGAAAAACGTCGAGAACCTCAAAGTCAACGGCAAATCGAGTCCGGCTCAGGCGAAAGATGAACACCTGGTCATCCCGGCAAAGGCGCTCAAGGCCGGGACCAACAGCATCACCCTGGATTTCGAGTCGCCGGTCGCGGTGTCGGGCAGCGCGGTTACCCGCTACAAGGACCGCGAAGACGGTTCGGAATACCTCTACACGCTGCTGGTGCCCTCGGATGCAAGCACCCTGTTCCCCTGCTTCGACCAACCCGACCTGAAAGGCAGGTTTTCCCTCGAACTGGACTTGCCACAGCAATGGAATGCAGTTTCCAACAGTCCCATCGAAAAGCAGGTTCGCGGCAAGATCATATTCAAGGCAAGCGAACCGATCTCGACCTATCTCTTCGCCTTCGCCGCCGGGCCCTTCGAGACATTTACCGCGCCGGGCGATGACGTACGCCTCTACGTGCGCCGCTCGCGCGCCGAACGCGCGAAGCAACACGCCGCCGAAGTGCTGCGCCTGAACCGCGAAGCCACGGCCTACTTCGAGCGCTACTTCGCACGCAAATTCCCGTTCGCGAAATACGACCTGGTGCTGGTGCCGGAATTTCCTTACGGCGGCATGGAGCACGCCGGTGCGACGTTCCTGAACGAGGAACGGGTGTTGTTTCCCGCGCCGCCCAGCGCGACAGACCTGCTTCGCAGAGCACAGCTGATATTCCATGAAACTTCCCACCAGTGGTTCGGCGACCTCGTCACCATGCGCTGGTTCGACGACCTGTGGCTGAAGGAAGGCTTCGCCAACTTCATGGCGGCCAAGGCCACCGAGGCGCTGTTACCCGAAATCGACGCCTGGACCGCGTTTCACATGCTCAAGCTGAGCGCCGTGCGCACCGACGCCACGCGCGGCACCACCGCGATCCGCTATCCGCTGGAGAACCTCTCGGCCGCCAAGTCCGCCTACGGCGCGATCGTCTACTCCAAGGGCCCGGCGGTGCTGCGCCAGGCGGAGTTCTATCTCGGCGAGGCCGTGTTGCGGCGCGCGGTGCGCGATTTCGTGCGCCGCCATGCCTACGGCGCCGCCGGCTGGCAGGACCTGGTGCGCGCATTCGAGCGGGCGTCGGGCAAGAAGCTCGGGCGCTGGGCCGAAGCCTGGGTGCAGCGGCGCGGCATGCCGACCGTGCGCGTGACGGACGGCAAGCTGGAACAGAAGGATGCGCTCGGCGAAAACGGCGTCTGGCCAATGAAACTGCGGGTAACAGCAGCGAAGAATGGAAGATTTTTTTTCGAAGAGGTTTTTCTGGATCACAGAGGAAAGGCGCTCAAGGAAAACTTCAAAAGCGCAATGCTGGTCTTCCCCAATGCCGGCGATTTCGGCTACGGCCGCTTCCTGCTCGACGCGGAGAGCATCAAGACCGCGCTGACGCCAACTTTCGAACCCGGCAGCACGCTGCTGCAGGCGCAACTGGTCGAGGCGCTGTGGGAATCGGTGCGCGACGCGGAGCTGGCGCCCGAACTCTTCCTCGGCTTCGCCTTGCGCCAGTTGCCGAAGACCCGCGACGACATCGCGCTCTCCGGGCTGCTCGCGCGCATCGAAGCCGCGTTCCGGCGCTACCTGAACGACGCGCAGCGCGACGCGGTCGCGACCGCGATCGAACGCGCATTGCGCGAGGATGGTGCCAGCACGTCGCGCAACCTGATCCTGACGAGGGCGTTTATCGACTTGGCATGGTCACCTGCAGCGCTTCAGGAGCTCAAGCGGCTATTGGGCAATTCAACACTGGCATCGCGGGATCGCTTCCGCATCATCCAGCGCCTGTACGTGCGCGGGGATCCGGAAGCGCCCGCCCTACTCGCGGCGCAGGCCGCGGCCGATCGCGGCGACGACGGCCGGCGCTACTCCTACGCCGCGGGCGCGGCGGATCCCTCGGCGAAGCGGGCGCTGTTCAAGGCGTTCCTGGACGATGCGGCGCTGCCCGAGAGCTGGGCCGAAGCGGCGCTCGGGCCGCTGAATTCGCCCGAGCAGGCGGCGCTCACGCAACCGCTGCTCGCCGAAGCACTCGCCCGCCTGCCGGAACTGAAACGCACGCGCAAGATTTTCTTCGTGGGAAATTGGCTGGCAGCCTTCATCGGCGGGCAGACCGGACCCGGCGCGCTGGCCGAGGTCGAATCGTTCCTGCGCCGCAGCGACCTCGATGCGGACCTGAGACTGAAGGTGCTCGAGGCAATGGATGGCCTGGAGCGCGCTATTCGCATCCGTGCCCGTTTCGCGGGTAATTAATCATGGCACAATCGTCTTCGTGAAGAAAGAGAAAGTCTCCGTCACGATCCGCATCGCCGAACCGCGCGACGCGCGCGCCATCGCGGAGATGTCGCGCGACCACATCGAATCGGGTCTGGGCTGGAGATACGATCCGGCGCACGTTCTGCGCGCCATGCGGCGGCGCGAATCCGTGGTGCTCGCGGCCAGCGAACGGCCCACCTATGTCGCGGGCGCGCGCCCGGCGCTCGCCGGGTTCGCGATCATGGACTTCGGCGACGAGCGCGCGCACCTGGTGCTGCTCGCGGTGCAGCCGATGCAGCGCCGGCGCGGCATCGGCCGCCGGCTGGTGGAGTGGCTGCTCGAATCGGCGCTCACTGCCGGCATGGCAAGCGTGCACCTCGAATTGCGCGCCGACAATGCAGCGGGACGGCGCTTTTACCGCACGCTCGGTTTCTCCGAGACGGTGCTGATCCCGCGCTACTACGACGGGCGCGAGGCGGCGATGCGCATGATCCGCGTGCTGCGCGCGCCGGGGCCGGGGCCGCTGCCGCTCTCCTGGCGCCCGCCCGTGCTCGGCCAGAAGTAAGCTGTTTGCGGCAATATTTTCTTTATTTGCATTTCAAAAATAAGTTTCCGTTCGCGATACAGATCGTCATGGACCTGCAGATTTCAGGCAAAACAGCTCTCGTCACCGGCGCGAGTGCCGGCATCGGGCGGGCGATCGCAAAATCGCTGGCCGCAGAAGGCGTGCGGCTGGCGGTGGTCGCGCGCAGGCGCGAGCTGCTTGAAACGCTGCAGGCGGAGATCGGCGCCAAGCTGGTGATCATCGAGTGCGACTTCATGAAAGAGGAGGCGCCGAAGACGATCGCGGATGCGGCGCTCGCGGGCCTGGGCGCGGTCGACATCCTCATCAACAACGCGGGCGGCTCGCGCTCTTTCAAGCTCGATGCCTCCGAAGAGCAATGGAACGAGGCGCTGACACTGAATTTCACGCGCCAGCGCCAGCTCACCCACAAGCTACTCGAGCAGATGATGGCGCGCAACTGGGGCCGCATCGTCAGCATCACCGGCAAGA
>JBBPIU010000193.1:0-3935 GCA_038040245.1 Pseudomonadota bacterium
ATGTCGCAGTTGAGGCAGCGCTGCGCCTCCTTCCACGCCGTGGCCGCATCGAAGCCCAACTCCACCTCCATCTTCACGTTCTTGAGCGTCTTCTTCACGTCCGCCCACGGCACTTTGTAGCGATTGTCGTTGGCGATCTCGTTGTCGTAGCTCCACTCGTGGATGCCCATTTTCTGCGACATCAGGTTCATCATCGGCGCGGGGCGCTCCTGCACGTCCTCGCCGTTGAGCATTTTGTCGATGGAGATCGCGACGTCGTGGCCGTGCGCGACCGCCCAGATGATGTTCTTGGGGCCGAAGGCCGAGTCGCCGCCGAAAAACACATCGGGCACCGACGATTGCATTGTCGCGGCATTCAATTTTGGCATTCCATTCTCGAATTCAACACCCGAGTCGCGTTCGATCCACGGAAACGCGTTCTCCTGGCCGACGGCGACCAGCACGTCGTCGCACTCGAAATGCTGGTCCGGTTCTCCGGCAGGCACGAGATTTCTTTTGCCTTTGTCGTCATAAACCGCTGTTACTTTTTCAAACACCATGCCGGACAATTTTCCATCCCTCGATTGAAAAGACTTGGGGACAAGAAAATTCAAGATAGGAATGCCCTCGTGCGCCGCGTCTTCCTTCTCCCAGGGGCTGGCCTTCATCTCGTCGAAGCCGGAGCGCACGATCACTTTGACGTCGTCGCCGCCGATGCGCCTGGAGGTGCGGCAGCAGTCCATGGCGGTGTTGCCGCCGCCCAGCACGATTACCCTTTTCCCGATCTTCGTCGTATGCCCGAAGGACACCGACGAGAGCCAGTCGATGCCGATGTGGATGTTCTTCGCGCCTTCCTTGCGCCCCGGGATCTCCAGGTCGCGGCCGCGCGGCGCGCCCGAGCCGACGACGATGGCGTCGTAGCCCTCGGTCATGAGGGTTTTCATCGACTCGATTTTTCTTTGCTTGAAGGTGACACCCAGCTTCAGGATGTAGCCGACCTCCTCGTCGATCACTTCCTCGGGCAGCCGGAAGCGCGGGATCTGCGACCAGATCATGCCGCCGGGGCGCGGGTCCTGGTCGAACACCGTGACCTCATATCCCAGCGGCGCGAGGTCGCGCGCCACGGTGAGCGACGCGGGGCCGGCGCCGACGCAGGCGATCTTCTTGCCGTTTTTTTTCGCGGCGGGTTTTGGCATTCTCCCGCTCACGTCTTCCTTCAGATCCGCAGCCACCCGCTTTAGCCTGCAAATCGCTACCGGTTCCGGCTTTGCAAGGTTTTCGTCCTCGACGCGGCCGCGGCGGCAGGCGGGCTCGCAGGGGCGGTCGCAGGTGCGCCCGAGGATTCCGGGAAACACATTGGATTCCCAGTTGACCATGTAGGCATCGCCGTACCTGCCTGCGGCGATCAGCCGGATGTATTCGGGAACCGGGGTGTGGGCCGGGCAGGCCCACTGGCAATCGACAACTTTATGGAAGTAGTCGGGATTCTTGATGTTGGTGGGCTGCAACGCCGGGTCTCCGCGGGTCTTTTTATGGTGCATTGCAGTCTACTCCGGTGCGTGAAGCAAGGAAAGTCTTAGTTTTCAACCCCCTATGTGCTTAGCGGCGGCCCGCCAGAGGCCGTTAGAATCGGCCCATGGCCAGCCTGCTCGATTCCCTGAGGAAAAGCTCGATCGTGGTTGCCGATACCGGCGACATCGATGCGGTGGCGAAATGGCGGCCGCAGGACACCACGACTAATCCCTCGCTCCTGCTTTCCGCTGCGCAGGACCCCCGCTACCGGGTGATTGTTGAGGGGGCTATTACTCAAGCAAAAGAAAATACAGAGCAGGTCCTTGAAAACCTGTTCGTGGCATTCGGCTGCGAAATCCTCAAGTTGATCCCCGGAAGGGTTTCTACAGAAGTAGACGCTCGGCTTTCCTTTGATGAAAACAAATCCATAGAAAAAGCAAAACGCCTCATCGCTCTTTATGAGGCCCGAAGCATTCATCGCGATCGAGTCCTGATCAAGCTCGCGAGCACCTGGCAAGGCATCCGCGCCGCCGAGCGCCTCGAGCGCGAAGGCATCCACTGCAACCTGACGTTGTTATTTTCCTTCGCCCAGGCGGTCGCCTGCGCCGACGCGGGCGTGACGCTGATCTCGCCCTTCGTCGGCCGCATCTACGACTGGCACAAGGCCGCGCGCAAGGTGGACGACATCCCGGCCAGCGAGGATCCGGGCGTCGCTTCCGTCGCGAAGATCTACGGCTACTACAAGAAGCACGGCTACAAGACGCAAGTCATGGGCGCGAGCTTCAGGAAGCTCGAGCAGATCCTCGCGCTGGCGGGCTGCGACCTTTTAACAATTGCTCCTGATTTACTCGAAAAGCTTTCAAAAAAAGAAGGTGAAATCGAAAGAATGCTTTCTCCCGAACAGGCGAAAAACCTTTCGATCGAAAAAACACCCCTCAACGAAGCGGCCTTCCTCTGGCAGCACAACGAGGACGCCATGGCGGTGGAGAAGCTCTCCGAGGGCATCCGCAAGTTCGACGCCGACGCGCGCAAGCTGGAGCTCGCGGTGTCGGCGCTCCTGCAATCGGCGCGCGCCGCAGCTTGATCAAAACTGAACTCGAAACGCGCCCCGGCGGACTGGTCGCGCGCGTAACGATCGACAATCCGCGCAAGCTCAACATCTTCACGCGCGAAACGCTCCAGGAACTCACAGAAGTTATGGGTTCATTAGAAAAAAACCTCCACATTCGCGCGATAGTCGTAACGGGCGCAGGCGACAAGGCCTTCGTCGGCGGCGCCGACCTTGAGACGCTCGGCTCGCTGGATCCGGAATCGGCGCGCGAGTTTATAGGGAAAATTCATAGTGCTTGTGCCGCGATGCGCGACTGCCCGCTGCCGGTGATCGCGCGCATCAACGGCTGGTGCCTGGGCGCCGGGCTGGAGCTCGCCGCCTGCTGCGACCTGCGCATCGCCGCCGACACCGCCGCCTTCGGCATGCCGGAAGTGCGGCTGGGCATTCCCTCGGTGGTCGAAGCCGCGCTGCTGCCGCGCCTCATCGGCGCCGGGCGCGCGCGCTGGCTGGTGATGACCGGCGAAACCATCGGCGCGGCGGAAGCCCTGGTCTGGGGCCTGGTTGAAAAGATCGCGCCTCCAGAGCACTTGGATGCGTGCGTCAACGCGGCGCTGGACGCGATCCTCGCCGGCGAGCCGGACGCGATCCGCGCCCAGAAGCGCCTGTGCAAGCTGTGGGAGGAAGCGCCGCTCGCCGAGAGCATCCGCGCCAGCATCGACGAGTTCGCCCGCGCCTACGAATCGGGCGAGCCGCTGCGGCGGGTGGCGGCTTTCCGGCGCGCGCGCCGGAAAGCGCGTTGATCATGCAGCCGCAGCCGCGGCGCCTGCGGATACATCATGGCGTGCCAGACCGGATGAAACCGAGCACTGGCAGGAGGTTGTTGTAGTCCGGGAAGGCGGGCTTTCGAGCCTTGGCGGCTCCCCGACTGCAAGCCTTCAAACCGTTGCGCGCTGAGTTATCTATATGGATATAATACGCAGGAAGCCGATTGTCTGGAGCGGAACCAGCCGCGAGGACATCCGGGCCTTCACCGATCAGGCGCGGCAGCGCGCCGGCCGGGAGCTTGCGCGGGTGCAGGAGGGCCTGGCGCCGACGGACTTCAAGCCGATGGCTTCGGTAGGGATTGGAGTCTTCGAGATTCGCGTTCACGCCGAAGGCGCGTTCCGGGTGATCTACGCCGCCAAGTTCGCCGATGCGATTTACGTCTTTCACGCCTTCCAGAAGAAGTCGCGCAAGACATCGAAGGACGATATCCGGCTGGCGCGCAACCGCTACCGGGCGATGCTGAAGGAAAGGAAAGCGCGATGACTGAAAAATTGAAGATGGTACGCGGCAGCGGCAACGTGTTCCTCGACCTCGGGTATTCCCGCGAGGACGCGCAGAACCTCATCCT
>JBBPIU010000194.1:0-3848 GCA_038040245.1 Pseudomonadota bacterium
GCCGCTGAAGCGCGCGAAGCGCGTCGCGCTCAAGGGGCCGGCCCCCGCGCCCGTAGCGCATCAGCGCAGGCGCGACGAAATTGCCGCCCTCGCGGAAAGCCTCGAAGGCCCGCTCTCCATCGACGATGCGCTCGACTCTGGCGAAGAGCTCAGCTTCCTGCGCGACGGCCTGTCGCGCCAGGTGCTGCGCCGCCTGCGCCGCGGCCACTGGGTAATCCAGGACGGCCTCGACCTGCACGGCATGAACCGGAACGAGGCGGCCGTCGCGGTCGGCGCCTTCGTGCATGCCTGCGCGGGGCGCGGCCTGCGCTGCGTGCGGATCGTGCATGGCAAAGGCCTCGGCTCGCACAATCGCGAGCCGGTGCTCAAGGCAAAACTCGGAAATTGGCTGCCGCGGCGGCAGGAAGTGCTGGCCTACTGCCAGGCGCCCGCGAGCGAGGGCGGGGGCGGAGCCCTGCTGGTACTGCTTAAGACAAAACGCTAAACAGCCGACTCGTTGGTTTCGCCGGTGCGGATCCGCACCACGTGCGATACCGAGGTGACGAAAATCTTGCCGTCGCCGATTTTGCCGGTGCGCGCCGACTTGACGATCGCTTCGATCGCCGGCTCGAGCTGGCCATCGGTGACCACCACCTCGATTTTGACCTTGGGCAGGAAATCGACCACGTATTCGGCGCCGCGGTAGAGCTCGGTATGGCCCTTTTGCCGGCCGAAACCCTTCACCTCGGTCACGGTCAGGCCGGTGACGCCGACTTCCGACAACGCCTCGCGCACTTCGTCGAGCTTGAACGGCTTTACGATCGCTTCGATTTTCTTCATCGCGGGCTCCTCCCGAATATCAGGCTGTAGCGTGTAATTCTATAATGACCGCATGGCATTGGAGCGCCTACGGGTGGTGGACACTCTCGCGGGCGTGCCGGCCGCGGCCTGGAACGCAATTTCAGGCGGCGACCCCTTTGTCAGCCACGAATTCCTGTCCGCGCTCATTGACACCGGCTGCGCCAGCGGGCGGACCGGGTGGCAACCTCAAATCGCCCTGCTGGAGCGGCATGGCAAACTCGTGGCGGCGATGCCGATATTCCTGAAAACGCACTCCTACGGGGAGTACGTGTTCGACTGGGCCTGGGCCGACGCCTACCAGCGCCACGGCCTGGAGTACTACCCCAAGCTGCTGTGCGCGGTGCCCTTTACGCCCGTGACCGGCCCGCGGCTGCTGGCCGGCAACGACGTCGACCGGACGGTGCTCGCCGCGGCGGCCCTGGAAATGGCCCGCGAGGTCTCTTCGCTGCACGTGCTGTTTCCCCCGACCGCCGAAGCCCGCCTGCTGCAGGACGCGGGGATGCTGATGCGGAGCACGGTCCAGTTCCACTGGGAAAACGCGCCCGGCCAGGGCTATGCGGATTTCGACGATTTCCTCTCGAGGATGACCCGTCACCGGCGTAAGAACATCCGCCAGGAGCGGCGCCGGGTGCAGGAGGCCGGCATTACCTGCCGCTGGCTGCGCGGCGCCGAAATCGAGCAGGATCATTGGGCGTTTTTCGAGCGCTGCTACCGGCGCACCTACGCCGCGCACCGCTCCAGCCCCTACCTGAACCTCGAGTTCTTTCTGCGCCTCGGGGCGACGCTGCCGCAGCACAGCCTGATGATCCTCGCCGAACGCGCAGGGCAGCCGGTCGCGGCTACGTTGAATCTGATTTCAAACGACAAGATTTTTGGCAGATATTGGGGCGCCGTGGAACACGTTCCGCTGCTGCACTTCGAGTGCTGCTACTACCAGGCGATCGAATTCGCCATCGCCAACGGCTTGCGCACTTTCGAAGGCGGCGCGCAGGGCGAGCACAAGCTGTTCCGGGGCCTGCTGCCGGTCGAGACGCATTCGGCGCACTGGCTCGCCCACCCGCGCTTCGCGCGCGCCATCGAGGACTACCTGGAGCGGGAGAGCGCCGGAATCGCGCGCTACGTGGACGAACTGAACGAACACTCGCCCTTCAGGGGGTAATCCTATAATTATTTTCTCAATTGGAAATACCGGGGAGAATGGAATGAGACTGAATAACAAGGTCGCCATCATAACGGGCGCGGGCAGCGGGTTCGGCGAAGGCATCGCAAAGCGCTTCGCCCAGGAAGGCGCGAAGGTTCTTGTCGTTGATATTGATGCAAAAAACGGCAATCGCGTCGCGCACGAACTCGGTGCCGCATTCGTGCAGGCCGACGTCACCAGGGGAGCGGATTGGGCGCGCTCGATCGCCGAGGCGGTCGCGAAGTTCGGCCGGCTGGATGTCGTCGTCAACAACGCCGGCTGGACCCACCGCAACAAGCCCTACCTGGAAGTCACCGAGGCCGAATTCGACAAGGTCTACGCCGTCAACGTGAAGAGCATCTACCTCTGCGCGATCCACGCCGTGCCGGTGTTCCGCAAGCAGGGCGGCGGCGCCTTCGTCAACATCGCCTCCACCGCGGGCGTGCGCCCGCGCCCGGGGCTCACCGTCTACAACAGCTCCAAGGGCGCGGTGATCCTGATGTCGCGCTCGATGGCGGGCGAGTTCGGCCCGGACAAAATTCGAGTCAATTGCGTCAACCCGGTGTTCAGCCCGGAAACCGGACTGTCGGCGGAGTTCGCCGGCGGCGCGGTGACCGAGGAGGCGAAAAAGCGCTTTCTCGCCACCATCCCCCTCGGCCGCTTCTCGACCGCACTGGACGTCGCCAACGCCTGTCTTTACCTCGCCTCCGACGATGCCGCTTTCATCAGCGGCGTGTGCATCGAGGTGGACGGAGCGCGCTCGGTCTGAAGCCTATTTCGCGCTCTGCTTGTCGTGCTTCTCGCGGATAATGCGGCGGCCCTCGCGGTCCTGCGCCTTCGCGATCCGGGCGCGCTCCTTGGCCGTGACCTTGCCGTCGGCCATCGCCTTGTTTTCCATTTTCCGGATTCGCGCCTGACCCTTTTGGAGGCGGGCGGCTTCCTTCCGGTTCAGCTGGCCCGATTTCACACCCTGGTCGATGCGCTGCTGCTGGTTCTGCTGGCGCTGGTCGATGCGCGGCGTGCTGGTGGTCTGCGCGAGCAGCGGAAACGCAAATGCAGCGATGACCGCCGCCGCGACAATTTTCATGCTTTTCATGTTCTGGTTCCTTTTCTGTCACTGAAAACCGGGGCCGATGCGGTCCAGCGCATCGGTGACCAGGCAGTCCGCGCCCCAGCCAAGCATGCGGCGCGCGGCGCCGGGCTCGTTGACGGTCCAGAGCAGGACCGCTAAGCCGGCCGCGTGCACGTCGGCGATGATCTGCCCGTCCACTTTCTTCCAGTTGCAGTGCAGCGCGACGCAGCCGAGGCGCTGCATCGTTTCGCGCCAGTCATCCGGTACTTTGTCCACGAGGTAGCCGCGCGGCAGCTCGGGGGCGGCATCGCGCGCCGCCTCCAGCGCCGCCACGGAAAACGAGGACAGTACCGGCGGCAGCGCCGCGCCGCGCCATAGCTCGCGCGCAAGCGGCGCGACCGCGGTTCCGGTGGCGCGCTCGTGCCCTATGGCGGGCTTGATCTCGACGTTCGCCCAGACGCCGAGTTCCCGGCAGAGCCGCGCCGCTTCCTCGAATTTCGGGATGCGCTCGCCTTTGCCGGCGTCCAGGGCCACAAGCTGCGCATAGCTCATCGCCGGCACGTGTCCGCGGCCGTTGGTGGTCCGCTCCAGGGTTTCGTCATGGATGATCACCGGCGTGGCGTCGCCGGCCAGCATCACGTCGAACTCGACGCCCTTGAACCCCATCGAAGCGCCCAGGCGGATCGCGCCCAGCGTGTTCTCCGGCGCCAGTGCGCCGCCGCCCCGGTGCGCAACGATCCTCGGATAGGGCCAACT
>JBBPIU010000195.1:0-2573 GCA_038040245.1 Pseudomonadota bacterium
AATTCCTCGTCCACATTCCACTCCTAGGATCGGGTAAAAATTATATCCGTATAATCCTCCCCGCCCCCGCATTACCTCCTCCCGCCTCTTGAAGAACGCCACCCGCTTGCTTGCCGCTCGGCGCACCGCCGAGATCCAGCCCTTCGTGGTGATGGACGTGCTGTCGCGCGCCCACCAGCTCGAGGCCGCGGGCCGGCATGTGATCCACATGGAAATCGGCGAGCCCGATTTCACCGCGGCGCCGCAGGTGGTTGAAGCGGCGGTGCGGGCGCTGCGGGATGGCCTGAGCGCGTACACGGCCACCCTGGGCCTGCCCGCGCTCCGGGAAGCGATCGCCGCGCACTACGCTTGCGGTTTTTCGAAGCAAATATCCCCCAGCAGAATTGCCGTCACCTCGGGTGCCTCGGGCGGTCTGCTCCTCACGCTGGCGCTGTACTTGAACCCGGGCGACGAAATCCTGGTGCCGGATCCCGGCTATCCCGGCTACCGCCACATGGTGCGCGCTTTCGAGGGTGTTGCCCGCCCGCTCAGGGTCTCGCCCGCGTCGAACTTCCAGCCCACGCTGGAGATGGTGCGCGCGTCCTGGGGGCGCCGGACCCGGGGCTTGCTGCTCGGCTCGCCCTCGAACCCGACCGGCACCGTGATCGCGCGCCCGGAACTCGCGCGCATCGCGGCTTTCATCGCCGGGCGCGGCGGCGTGCTGATCGTCGACGAGATCTACCAGGGCCTGGTCTACGGCGAAGCGCCGTCGACGGCGCTCGGTCTGCCGGGCGAGGTGGCGATCGTGAACAGTTTTTCCAAGTATTTCTGCATGACCGGCTGGCGCCTGGGCTGGGTCGCGCTGCCGCAACGCAGGATGCGCGAGTTCGAGAAGCTCGCGCAGCATCTGTTCATCTGCGCGCCGACCATCGCCCAGCATGCCGCGCTCGCATGTTTTTTGCCTTCTACATTGAAAATCCTGGAAGAGCGCCGGATCGAGTTCCAGCGGCGGCGCGATTTCCTGCTGCCGGCGATCGAAGGCGCCGGCCTCGGCATCCCGGCGCGGCCGAGCGGCGCGTTCTACATCTACGCCGCCTGCCCGGGAAGGAACGTGGAGGCGAAGAAGTTCGCGCTGCAGTTGCTGGCAAGCGAAGGCGTCGCGGCGACGCCGGGAATGGATTTCGGGTCGAACGAAACGCGCGGCTTCGTGCGCTTCGCCTACACCCGCGAGATGGCGGATCTTGAGGAGGCCGCCGAGCGCCTGAAGAGGTTCTGTGAGCGAAAAATCAGACGGTGCGGCGCAGCCGAACCAGCAACTGCTCGAGGCGCGCGCGCTCGGCGAGCACCTTGAGCGCGTAGGACGAGGTCGGCTCGTCGAAGGCACCGGCGTACATCTGCAGCGCGGTCTCGGTCTCGCCAAAACGGCGCAGGTATTCGCGCAGGATCCGGGCGCCGACCTGGATATTGACGTGCGGGTCGAGCAATGCGGTCTCGCCGCCATGCTCGAGCAGCTTCTCGCCATGGAATTTGGCGATCACCTGCATCAGGCCCTTGGCGCCCATGGTGCTCTCGGCGACCGGGTTGTAGCGCGACTCGACCGCCATCACCGCGAGGATCAGCAGCGGGTCCACCTTCCACTCGCTGCCGGCGCGGTAGGCAGTCGCGACGAAGCCGGAGATCGCGCCCTGCGCCACGCGATAGCGTTTCGAGATGAACTCGGTGACCGCGCGCTGTTCGTGGGCCGAGGCGCTCTCGGAGCCGGGCTGGATCGTGCCGGCGGTCATGTTGCCGGCCTGGGCCTTCCAGGCATCGGTCCAGAGGGCCAACTGCCGCAGCAGGAAATCGCGCGGCGCCGGTAATCCTACCGCCAGCACGACCGCCAGCCCGACCAGGGCAAACAGCGTGCGCGCCGCTGAAAACAGGCGCCAGACGCCGGCCAGCGCCGGCAGTTTTGCTGCAACGTTCGTCGTATCCATCGTCAACCTCCACGTCTTCTGCGCCGGCGGCCCGCCGGCTCCGACCAGCCGCAAGCGCCTCGGCGAGGCGTTGGACGGCACGGGCGGGAAGTAATTTCGCGGGCGGCCCGGAGAGACTTGGGCGCTCCGCTTGCGCACGGCACGGGGGGTTTCCTTGGTCCCGGGACGGCGCGACTGAACGCGGAGGTTCAGCGGCGAATGTTGCGACGTAACAGATCGAAGCATAGCGTAAAAGTCCCTTTTAAGGAAGTCTCGCGGACCGGCCTGGCCTCCCAGTCGAACTGGGCGACCAAGGCGGTCCGGAGAGCTTCAAAGGCCGGCGCAGGGCTTACGCCCCCCGCCACATTCCCGATCGGTTCCCGGTTACGGCCGGGATCCGGTCGGAAACGGCCATGCGGCCGCTGGATTCAGCGCGGTTCTCGCGCCGGAGGTCACAGCGGTGGACGGCAGTCTTACGCTCGCCGTCATCGCAGTGCTGGCCTTGGGTCTTGCGGGTTTACTTGCCGCCTTCTTTTTCTTTTTAGCTTTCTTTTTCGCGGCTTTCTTTTTTTTGCCCGCTACCCTTCTTGATGCCTTCTTCTTGGACGATTTCTTCTTACCTGATGCTTTCTTCTTCTT
>JBBPIU010000195.1:2673-3729 GCA_038040245.1 Pseudomonadota bacterium
TCGCGCCACAGCTTGAAGGCGCCGATCTCGAGCAGGTTGCCGAGGAACACGCTGCCCTCCAGCCCGTCGTCGAAGCGGATCCAGAGCTTGTAGTCGTCCTCGGCCTTGCATGCGGTCACCCGGTGCATGTGTGTGTCCTCATTCCCAGCTCAGGGCGCCGCCGGTCTGGTACTCGATCACGCGCGTCTCGAAGAAGTTGCGTTCCTTCTTCAGGTCGATCATTTCGCTCATCCACGGGAACGGGTTGCTGGCTCCCGGGTACATCACTTCCAGGCCGATCTGCTGGCAGCGGCGGTTGCAGATGAAGCGCAGGTATTCCTTGAACATCGGCGCGTTCAGCCCCAGCACGCCGCGCGGCATGGTGTCCTCGGCGTAGCGGTATTCCAGCTCGACCGCCTTGCGGAAGATTCCGGTCAGCTCCTCGCGGAACTCCGGCGTCCACAGGTGCGGGTTCTCGAGCTTGATCTGGTTCACCAGGTCGATGCCGAAATTGCAGTGCATCGACTCGTCGCGCAGGATGTACATGTATTGCTCGGCCGAGCCGGTCATCTTGTTCTGCCGGCCGAGCGCCAGGATCTGGGCAAAGCCGACGTAGAAGAACAGCCCTTCCATCAGGCAGGAGAACACGATCAGGCTCTTCAGCAGCTTCTGGTCGGCCTCCGGCGTGCCGGTGCGGAACGCGGGGTCGGTCAGGGTATCGATGAACGGGATCAGGAACTCGTTCTTGTCCCGGATCGAGGCGACCTCGTGGTAGGCGTTGAACAGCGCGCCCTCGTCCAGGTCGAGGCTCTCGGCGATGTACTGGTAGGCGTGGGTGTGGATCGCCTCTTCGAAGGCCTGGCGCAGCAGGTACTGGCGGCACTCCGGCGCCGTGATGTGGCGGTAGGTGCCGAGCACGATGTTGTTCGCCGCCAGCGAGTCCGCGGTGACGAAGAAGCCGAGGTTGCGGATCACCAGGCGCCGCTCGTCGTCGGTCAGCCCGTTCGGATCCTTCCACAGGGCGATGTCGCGGCTCATGTTCACTTCCTGCGGCATCCAGTGGTTGGCGCAGGCGGC
>JBBPIU010000196.1:0-3720 GCA_038040245.1 Pseudomonadota bacterium
AGCCTGATCGCCGCGTGGCAGTCGAAGTCTCCGGCACGAGGTAATGCCGGCTGCTCAGCGCACCAGCTGGTTGATCTCGATGATTGGCAGCAGGATGGCGAGCACGATCATCAGCACCACTGCGCCCATGAGCAGGATCATCACCGGCTCGAGCAGCGTCAGGAACACTGCCAGGCGCCGCTCGAGCGCCTGGCTCTCCAGGCGCGCGGCGCGCTCGAGCATCTGCTCGAGTTTCCCGCTCGCCTCCCCGCTCGCCACCAGATGTACCAGCAGCGGTGGAAACGCGCGCGTTTCGCCCAGCGCCCGCGCCAGGCTCGCACCTTCGCGCAGCCGCTCGATCGCGCGCTCGATGGCCTCTCTCATCACCACGTTGGTCATCACCCGCGCACCGGAAGCGAGTGCGGCAAGCAGCGGCACACCGCCCCCGACCAGAATCGCAAGCGTGCTGGCGAAGCGCGAGGTGTCGACGCCGCGAATCAGCGATCCCAGCCAGGGCATGCGCAGCAGCAGCACGTGCCAGCGGCGTCTCGCGGCAGTGCGGCGCAGCGCCATGCGTGCGGCCACCGTTGCGCCGACGATGATCGCGACCAGATACGGCCAGGTCGTGCGCAGGAAGTCGGAGAGGCCGATCAGGGCGCGGGTGAGCCAAGGCAGGCTCTGCCGCGACTGCTGGAACACCTGCACCACCTGCGGCACCACATAGATCAGCAGTCCGCTGACGATCATGACCGCGACGCTGGTGACCAGGATCGGGTAAAGCAGCGCGAGACTGGTCTTTTGCCGCAACGCCTGGCGTGCGTCGAGATAATCGGCAAGATGCTGCAACACGGTCGGCAGCGCGCCCGACTCCTCGCCGCCGTGCACCAGGGCCCGGTAGAAGTCGGGAAAACTCTTCTCGTAGGCCCCCAGGGCACCCGCCAATGAACTGCCGGCTGTCACTTCGGTCTTCACGCCGGCAAGCACCTCCCGCGTCAGCGGCTGGGCGGCCTCTTCGATCAGGGCATTGAGCGACTGCTCCATCGTCAGGCCGGACCCAAGGAGGGTCGCCATCTGCCTGGTCACCAGGCTCAGCTCGGCGGCAGACAGCCCCCGCGCCCAACCCTGGCGTGCGCGCTCGCGCGCGTGTACCTGGTCGACCACCGAGGGCAGGAGCCCCTGGGCACGCAACTGGCTGCGCGCCTGGCGCGCCGTGTCGGCCTGCAGCACGCCCGATACCGTGCGACCGGCGGCGTCCAGCGCCTGGTATTGGAATGCTTCCATGCCGGCCGTTATTCGCGCGTCACGCGCACCACTTCTTCGAGGCTGATCACGCCCTGCCCCGCCCAGCGCATGCCGTCGTCGCGCAGCGAGCGCATGCCGCGGGAGAGCGCATGCTCGCGCAGTGTCTGCTCGGAGGCGCGGTCGTGGATCAAGCGGCGCAACTCGTCGTCGACCGTCAGCAACTCGTAGATGCCGGTGCGGCCCCGATAACCCGTGCGGTTGCACGCCGGACAACCTTGCGGTGAATAGAAAGTTTTACCCTCATAAACGATGGACTTGCGGCATTCCAGACAGAGGAGCCGCACCAGGCGCTGGGCGCCCACGCCGAGCAGGCTGGAGGCAAGCAGAAACGGCTCCACGCCCATGTCGACGAGCCGCGTGACCGCGCTCACTGCATCGTTGGTGTGCAGCGTGGCAAACACCAGGTGGCCGGTGAGGCTCGCCTGCACGGCGATCTGCGCGGTCTCCAGATCGCGGATTTCGCCGATCATGACCACGTCGGGGTCCTGGCGCAGGATGGTGCGCAGCGCCCGCGCGAAACTCATCTCGATCCGGGTGTTGACCTGGGTCTGGCTGATGCCGTCCAGGTCGTACTCGATCGGGTCCTCGACCGTCATGATATTGAGCGCCGCGGTATCGAGGCGCGACAGCGCCGCATACAGCGTGGTCGTTTTGCCCGAGCCGGTCGGGCCGGTGACCAGCACGATGCCGTGCGGCTCCTTGATCAATCGGTCCATGTGCACGAGCGTCGCGGCATCCATGCCCAACTGCGTGAGATCGAGCCGCCCGGCCTGCTTGTCGAGCAGGCGCAGCACCACGCGTTCGCCGTGCCCGGTGGGAATCGTGGATACCCGCACGTCGACCGGCTTGCCGGCCACGCGCAGCGTAATGCGGCCGTCCTGCGGCAGGCGCTTCTCCGCGATATCGAGCTGCGCCATGATCTTCACGCGCGAGACGATCGCCGCATGCAGCGCGCGCGCCGGCTCGATCAGGTCGCGCAGCGTGCCGTCGATGCGCAGCCGCAC
This sequence comes from Pseudomonadota bacterium, assembly GCA_038040245.1. Classification (GTDB taxonomy): domain Bacteria; phylum Pseudomonadota; class Gammaproteobacteria; order Burkholderiales; family SG8-39; genus RBG-16-66-20. Next base: position 2,286 of record JBBPIU010000196.1, read on the forward strand.
CACCGAGCGCGTCTCGAAGGGCTCGATGTGGATGTCCGAGGCGCCCTCGCGCAGCGCCTGGGTCAGCAGCGCATTGATCAGGCGGATCAGCGGCGCGTCGTCCCGCGCATCGAGAAGATCCTCGACCTTGGGGATTTCCTGCAGCAGCCGCGACAGGTCGACGTCCTGCGACAGATCGCCGGCGAGCGCCGCCGCCCCTGCGGCTGCGCCGTTGTAGGTTGCGGCGATGAGCTCGTCGAACTCCTCCGCGCCGACCCGCCGCGCGCGCAACGGCACGCCGAGCGCGCGGCGCAGCTCGGCGAGCGCACCCGCCTGATTGCCCGCCTGAGCGCCCGCCTGTACACCCGCCGGTACACCCTCACGCACCGCGACCTCGGCGGACTCGGTACCGACGGCGCCGACCACGACGCCATGGGCCTTTGCAAACGCGTAGGGAATCACCGCGGCGGCAGGGTGGGAGATTCCACGTCGGGAAGCGGCGGCTTGGGCGGCGCTGCCGCCTTGTTCTGCTCGCCGAGGATGTAGTCGTAGCGCGAGCCGGTGAGCCAATCCGCGCGCTGCGCATCGCGCAGCACCGTCGGGCGCAGAAACACCATCAGGTTGGTCTTGGTGCGCGAGCGCGTGTTGTAGGTGAACAGCGCGCCGAGCAGCGGCAGGTCGCCAAGCAGCGGCACCTTCTCGACGCCGTCCCGCACCGAGTCCTGGATCAGCCCGCCGATCACCACGATCTGCCCGTCGTCCACCAGCACGGTCGATTCGACGGCGCGCTTGTTGGTGATCACGCCGGCGGGGTTGCTGGTGTCCTGGACGCTGGAGACTTCCTGGTAGAGCTGCAGCCTGACCGTGCCGCCCTCGGAGATCTGGGGCTTCACCCGCAGCGTCAGGCCGACATCGCGCCGCTCGACCGTCTGGAACGGCGTCGGCGTGGTCGCCGCGCCCGACAGCGCGTACTGGCCCGTGATGAACGGCACGTTCTGACCGATGATGATCCGGGCTTCCTCGTTATCCAGCGTGAGCAGCGTCGGCGTGGACAGGATGTTGGCGTTGTTGTCGGTTTCCAGCGCGCGCACGAGGACGCCCAGATTGAGGATTTCCCCCACCCCGGGGATCGACACGCGGCCCCTGATCACGCCGATGTTGAGGCCGCGGCCTGCGCTAGCCGGGTTCGCTGCGATGCCGAGAATGTTCTGCCCCGGCACGCCGAAGTTGGTGCCGCCGAAGACGTGCGTGCCGCTCTTTCCCACGCCGCTCAGGTCCTGCCACTGGATGCCGAATTCGGCGGCCTTGTCGGCGGTGATCTCGGCGATCAGCGCCTCCACATAAACCTGCGCCCTTCGCACGTCGAGCTTGTCCAGCACCGCGCGCAGGTTGTTGTAGATTGCATCGGGCGCGTTGATGAGGATCGAGTTGGTCGCCGGATCGGCCTGGATCATGC
>JBBPIU010000197.1:0-3535 GCA_038040245.1 Pseudomonadota bacterium
CAGCCCATGGGCATGCACCGCGTGGCGCGCCGCCACCGCGACATTGTTGAAGATGCAGAAGCCCATCGGCCGCGCGCGAAGCGCGTGATGACCAGGCGGCCGTACGCTGCAAAATGCATTTTGAATTTTATTTTGAAAAATCAAATCAACGGCCAAAACAGCAGCACCCGCGGCACGCAGGGCGGCGTTCAGGCTGTGCGGGTTCATCGCCGTGTCCGGGTCCAGATGCACCGTGCCCGATCGGGGTGCGGCTTCGCGGATCGCGCGCACGTATTCGATCGGATGCACGCGCGCGAGTTGCTCATCCGTTGCGAGCGGCGCTTGGTACCGTTGCAGGTATGTCGCGACGCCGGAAGCGATCAATTGATCCTCGATCGCGGTGAGCCGCGCCGGCTGCTCCGGATGGCCTGCACCCATGTTGTGCTTCAGGCAGTCTGCGTGCGTGATGAACGCCGTGCTCATAAGGTTCTGAATAATAACGTATCGTGCATCCACTCCGGTACAATCCAGCGATGCTCCTGAAGAGACAAGTTCACCCGTCCGGGCCCTCGCCGGTCGCGCGCATCGTCGAGGCCGCAAGCCAGATCATCCTCGGCAAGGAAGCGCAGATCCGCATGGCGCTCGCCTGCATGCTGGCGCGCGGCCACCTGCTGATCGAGGACATTCCCGGCGTGGGCAAGACCACGCTGGCGCACGTGCTGGCGCGCTCGCTCGGGCTGCATTTCCAGCGCATCCAGTTCACCAGCGACATGCTGCCGGCGGACATCCTCGGTGTCTCGATCTACGAGCGCGACAGCGGCAGCTTCAAGTTCCACCCCGGCCCGATCTTCGCCCAGGTGATCCTCGCCGACGAGGTGAACCGCGCGACGCCCAAGACCCAGTCGGCCCTGCTCGAGGCGATGGAAGAGCACCAGGTCACCACCGAGGGCGAAACGCGCAAGCTGCCCGAGCCGTTCTTCGTCATCGCGACGCAGAACCCGACCGAGCAGGTCGGCACCTTTCCGCTGCCCGAATCGCAGTTGGACCGGTTCCTCATGCGCATCGAGCTTGGATATCCGGACCGCAATGCCGAGCGCGCGCTGCTTTCCGGAACCGACCGCAGGGACATGCTCGCGGCGCTGGATACCTGCATGTCGCCGGGCGAGCTGGTCGAGCTGCAGGGCAACGCGCAGCACGTGCATGTCGCGCCGGCGCTGCTGGACTACGTGCAGGCAATCGTCGACTACACGCGCCGCGCGCCCGAGTTCACCGCGGGCCTGTCGCCGCGCGCCGCGCTGGCGCTGGTGCACTCGGCGCGCGCCTGGGCGCTGATCGAAGGCCGCGACAAGGTGCTTCCGGAAGACGTGCAGGCCGTGCTGCCCGGCGTCGCCGGCCATCGCCTGCGTCCCGCGCACGACGCCGCCCGCCGCATCGACGTCGGCGCGATGCTGCTCGCCGCCGTGCCGATCCCCTGAGCGACCGCGCCGCGGAAAATCAGGGTCAGAGCCCGATTTTCCTACTGCCCGGGAGCGATCACCTGGATATGCCCGCGGCAGACGTTGAGGAACGGCGCGGCAATGATCTGGCGCCCGCCCAGCTGCAGTTCCCAGACTTCGGCATCCGTGACCGCGATGAACTCCTTGGCCTCGGCCATATAGTCCGTGACCCTCGCGCCGGGAATCAGATCGATATAGCCCTTGATGCGGTAGGAGCCGGTGAATATCGTGACTTTGGTGCGGTTGGGGTCTGGCTGCATCGTTCGCTCCGTGTGCAAGATGTATGGAACTCAGGCCAGGCAGTCTATCCTGTCGCGGCTCGTGGCCGCGGCGGGCCTTTCAGCTCTACCGTATTGCCTTCCGGGTCCGAAATATAGATCGAGGGTCCCTCGCCTTCGGCGCCGTTCCTCGTCGCGACCTCGCCGACCGCGACGCCGAACGATTCCAGCTGCCTGCGGATCGCCTGCTCGTCGAACGGCTCGACGCGAAAGCAGAAATGGTCCAGGTTGCGCCCTTCCTTCCCCGGCGCGGCCCCGCCCGCCTTTCCCAGCTTGCCGTCCACCGGCACCAGATCGATCAGCGAGCGCCCCGCGCGCAATTGATATAGGCCGATGTCATCCCGGCTCACCTCCACCGTGCAGCCAAGCGCGCGCGTGTAGAACCGGATCATCGATTCTAAGTCGACGACGCGGAGCACGATATGGTCGATTTCCCGGATTGCAATCACGACGAAGCCTATGCGTCTCCCGACGTAAGTGACGCCCAACGTGCCGTTAACCCGCGGGCCACCTGCGGCCCGTCTACAAACAACGTCATTGGGCTTAGTTGCTGATTAACGCGACTTTTCACCGGGCTTCGCCAAGCTCGCTACGAGCCCTGATTGCACGGGATCCACGCTGACCGCCATGACGATGGGAATCGCGTTCGTCGCGGTTCTGGCAAAAGGGGCTACGTCGCCGCCAAGCGCGAAGATTACGTCGGGCTTGAGCGCGGCGAGCTCGTTGGCCAGACCAGCGAGCCGCTCGGGTTTCCCTTCGGCATAGCGGTACATCGTCGTGAGGTTTTTTCCTTCGACATAACCAAGGCGCGCGCCTTTCCCCGCCTGCTGTGCCTCGCCGCTGAGCGGTGCGGCAAGAAGAAGAACGGCCACGCCGATAACTAACCTGGTGATCATCGATCTCAAAACCACCTCCATCACTAGGCAGTCTACGCGTTGGCGGGAATCCAGGCGGACCGTTGGAGCGGCCATTGTCGTAGCCTGCCCCTCCGGTCTGCCCAACGACCGCGTTTCAGCCGCGGCGCGTCCGGCTCGTTGAGAGCATAGCGCCCGCGAACTCCGACTGCAGCGCGACTGGCGCCAGCAGCGCGCACCCCAGGTCCCGCGCCAGGCCGATCGCCTCATTGACTGCGCCCGCATTCAGTGTATAGTGCCCGAATAGACCAATCGGTCTAGTCGGAGCTGACGCGGTCGCAAAGGAGACACGAACATGCGGGTGGCGAAAGATAACGTGGAGGTCCGGATGGAGATTCCGGGCGCCGTGATCCGTCGTTAGGCGGCAATCCAGTTGCACAACACTGTCAACCAAAAGGAGAAATGACCTATGTGTACCCAAACTCTCATTGCCCGCTTATTGCAGGTGGCGTTGTTGTTCGTATTGGGCCTTGTGGGCTCATTCGCCCTCGCACAAGCGCCTGCTCAAGAGCAGGCACTGACGCGGACTGCCCGTGATGCGCAGCTTAAGTGGGGGCCCTGCCCGCCGTTCTTGCCCAAAGGATGCGGCATCGCCGTTCTTCACGGCGACCCTGCAAAAGACAACGTCGACGTGTTCTTTAAAGTGCCCGCCAAGTCGACCATCCCGCTCCATTGGCACACTTCGGCAGAGCGCATGGTGCTGGTAGCAGGCGAGCTTCATGTCACCTATGACGGTCAGAAGACGGCGGTTCTCAGGTCGGGGACTTATGCGTACGGTCCCGCCAAACGACCACACAAGGGCTTCTGCGCAAGCGCCGTCCCATGTGTCCTCTTCATTGCCTTTGAATCGCCGTTGGACGCAGTGCCG
>JBBPIU010000198.1:0-3506 GCA_038040245.1 Pseudomonadota bacterium
CGCCGTGCGTCGAGATGAAGTACTGCAGCACGTTCAGGCCTTCGCGGAAGTTCGCGGTGATCGGGGTCTCGATGATCGAGCCGTCGGGCTTGGCCATCAGGCCCCGCATGCCGGCGAGCTGCCGGATCTGCGCCGCGGAGCCGCGCGCGCCGGAGTCGGCCATCATGTAGATCGAGTTGAAGGCCTCCTGCCGCACCTTCTTGCCGTGACGGTCGATGGTCTCCTCGGTGCCGAGCTGCTCCATCATCACCTTGCCGACCTTCTCGCCGCAGCGCGACCAGATGTCGACCACCTTGTTGTAGCGCTCGCCCTGGGTTACCAGGCCGGAGGTGTACTGCGATTCGATTTCCTTCACCTCGGCTTCGGACTCCGCGATCATCTTCTGCTTGTCGGTCGGGATGCGCATGTCGTGCACGCCGAACGAAATACCGCCGCGGGTGGCGATCGTGAATCCGGATTGCATCAGCTTGTCGGCGAAAATCACCGTCTCGCGCAGCCCGCAGCGCCGGAAACCGACGTTGATGAGGCGCGAAATCTCCTTCTTCTTGAGCGGCTTGTTGAGCAGCTCGAACGACAGGCCCGCCGGCAGGATTTCTGAGAGCAGCGCCCGGCCGATCGTGGTCTGGTAGCGCGTGACCTTTTCGGTGCGTTCGCCGTCGGCGCCGATTTCGATCTCCTTGATGCGCACCCAGGCTTTCGCGTGCAGGTCCACCTGGCGCGTTTCGTAGGCGCGCGACACCTCCCCCACGTTGGCGAAACTCATGCCTTCGCCCTTGGCATTGATGCGCTCGCGCGTGGCGTAGTAAAGGCCCAGCACGATGTCCTGCGAGGGCACGATGATCGGCTCGCCGTTGGCGGGTGATAGCACGTTGTTCGAAGCGAGCATCAGCGTGCGACACTCCATCTGCGCTTCCAGCGACAGCGGCACATGCACCGCCATCTGGTCGCCGTCAAAGTCGGCGTTGAACGCCGCGCACACCAGCGGATGCAGCTGGATCGCCTTGCCCTCGATCAGCACCGGCTCGAACGCCTGGATGCCGAGGCGGTGCAGCGTGGGCGCGCGGTTCAGCATCACCGGGTGCTCGCGGATCACGTCTTCGAGGATGTCCCAGACCTCGGGGACCTCTTGCTCGACCAGGCGCTTGGCGGCCTTGATGGTGGTGGCCAGACCCAGCAGTTCCAGCTTGTTGAAGATGAACGGCTTGAACAGCTCGAGCGCCATTTTCTTCGGCAGGCCGCACTGGTGCAGCTTCAACTGCGGACCGACGACGATCACCGAACGCCCGGAGTAGTCCACGCGCTTGCCGAGCAGGTTCTGGCGGAAACGCCCGCCCTTGCCCTTGATCATGTCGGCCAGCGACTTGAGCGGCCGCTTGTTGGCGCCGGTCATCGCCTTGCCGCGGCGGCCGTTGTCCAGCAGCGAATCCACCGCTTCCTGCAGCATGCGCTTTTCGTTCTTGACGATGATCTCGGGCGCCTTCAACTCGAGCAACCGCTTGAGGCGGTTATTTCTGTTTATTACCCTTCTGTACAAATCATTGAGATCCGAGGTGGCAAACCGGCCGCCGTCCAGCGGTACCAGGGGGCGCAGCTCCGGCGGCAGCACCGGCAGCACTTCCATCACCATCCAGTCGGGCTTGATGTTCGAGTTCTTGAAGCCTTCGAGCACCTTGAGGCGCTTGGCGAGCTTCTTGATCTTGGCATCCGATGACGTTTCCTCGAGATCCTTGCGCAGGGTCTCTATTTCCCGCTTCAGGTCGATCGCGCGCAGCAGCGCGCGCACGCCCTCGGCCCCCATGCTGGCGGAGAAGTCGTCGCCGTACTCCTCGACCTTGGCGAGGTAGTCGTCTTCGGTCAGCAGCTGGCAGCGCTTGAGGGGGGTCAGGCCCGGGTCGGTGACCACATAGGCTTCGAAATACAGCACCCGCTCGATGTCGCGCAGCGTCATGTCGAGCACCAGGCCGAGGCGGGAGGGCAGCGACTTCAGGAACCAGATATGCGCCACCGGGCTCGCGAGCTCGATGTGGCCCATGCGCTCCCGGCGCACCTTGGCGAGCGTCACTTCGACGCCGCACTTCTCGCAGATCACGCCGCGATGCTTGAGGCGCTTGTACTTGCCGCACAAGCACTCGTAGTCCTTGATCGGCCCGAAGATCTTGGCGCAGAAAAGCCCGTCGCGCTCCGGCTTGAAGGTGCGGTAATTGATCGTCTCGGGCTTTTTTACCTCGCCGTAGGACCACGAACGTATCTTCTCGGGCGAGGCAAGCCCGATCTTGATCGCGTCGAATTCCTCGTCCTGCTGGACCTGCTTGAAAAGCTCGAGAAGCGCTTTCATTAGTATCTCTCCAGGTCGATATCGATGCCCAGCGAACGTATTTCCTTGACCAGCACGTTGAACGACTCGGGCATGCCGGCGTCGATCTTGTGGTCACCCTTGACGATGTTCTCGTACACCTTGGTGCGGCCGTTGATGTCGTCGGACTTGACCGTGAGCATCTCCTGCAGCGTGTACGCCGCGCCGTAGGCCTCCAGCGCCCAGACCTCCATCTCGCCGAAGCGCTGGCCGCCGAACTGCGCCTTGCCGCCCAGGGGCTGCTGCGTGACCAGCGAGTACGGTCCGGTCGAGCGCGCATGCATCTTGTCGTCGACCAGGTGATGGAGTTTCAGCACGTGCATGTAGCCCACCGTCACCTGCCGGTCGAAGGCTTCGCCGGTGCGCCCGTCGTGCAGCGTCAGCTGGCCCGAGACCGGAAGTCCGGCGAGCTCGAGCATCGCGGTGATTTCGGCCTCCGAGGCGCCGTCGAACACCGGCGTCGCGAACGGCACGCCTTCCTTGAGGTTGCCGGCAAGCTGCAGGATCTCCTCGTCGCTCAGCTTGGCGATATCCTCTTCCTTGCCGCTGGCGTTGTAGATCCGCTCGATGAATTTCCTCAGTTCGGCCAGCTTCGCCTGCGCTTTCAGAAGTTCGCCGATCTTGATGCCGAGGCCCTTGGCCGCCCAGCCGAGGTGCACCTCGAGAATCTGGCCCACGTTCATCCGCGAAGGCACGCCCAGGGGATTGAGCACCAGGTCGACGGGGGTGCCGTCGGCCGCGTGCGGCATGTCTTCCACCGGTACGATCCTGGAGATCACGCCCTTGTTGCCGTGGCGTCCCGCCATCTTGTCGCCGGGCTGCAGGCGCCGCTTCACCGCGACGTAGACCTTGACCATCTTCAGCACGCCCGGCGGCAGTTCGTCGCCCTGCGTGAGCTTTTTGCGCTTGGCCTCGAACATCGCGTCGAATTCCTTGCGCTTCTGCGCGATCGAGTCCTTGAGCCCCTCGAGCTGCGCCGCGGCTTCCTCGTTGGCCAGCCGGATATCGAACCAGTCGTAGCGCTCGATGGTCTCGAGATAGCCCTTGGTGATCTTGGTGCCCTTGGCGAGTCGCTTCGGGCCGCCGTTGGCGGTCTTGCCGGTGAGCAGGCGCTCGAGGCGCTCGAAAGTGTCGGCCTCGACGATGCGCATCT
>JBBPIU010000199.1:0-3494 GCA_038040245.1 Pseudomonadota bacterium
AGATATCGGTCAGCGCCGCGACGCCGCGCAGGCTGGAGGAGGGCATGGTGCCTCCGATTTGAAGCTGAATTGTGTTCAGGCCGGAGATGATTTCGAGATGTTGCTTTTCACCTAGAAGTTCTTTTCCTCCGAATGAAAGAAAAACAACGTCAGGCTTCATAAGCTCCAGCCTTCTTCCCGGCTCATCGGCGAACAGCGCCGGCTGGATCAGCCCGGCGCGCAGCGAATCGATCCCGATCAGCCGGATGGTGCGCTCGGATCCCGGGATGCCCGCTTCCACCTCCAGCACGGGACTCGCCACCGCGACGCCGGGCAGGCGGGACAACCGCGCATAGAGCGCCTCCGGGAAACCGGCGCGGCCGCCGCGCACCTCCAGGTCGGCTTCGCCCGCCAGCGTGCGCACGCCCGCGGCCAGCTCGTTCACCGCGGCGCGGTTGATGAGGTGGACGGCGAATCCGAGGGCGACGCCGAGCGCGATGGCGACTATCGAAAGAAGGATGCGCGCCTTTTTATAAAAGATTCTTGAATTGAGAACGGCAAAAATGCGCGCCAATCGCTTAGCGGGGAACATCGCCTGCCAGCGTGATCCGGTGCATCACGCGCCGGTAGCCGTGGTAGTCGTTGACCGGGTTGTGCTGCGCGCAGCGGTTGTCCCACAGCGCGATCGAGCCCGGCTGCCAGGCGAAGCGGCAGGTGAATTCAGGCCGGGTCTGATGTTGATACAAAAAATTCAACAGCGGCGCGCTCTCCTCCTCGGTCCAGCCGGCAAAGCGCACCGTGTGGCCCGAATTCACGTACAACGCCTTGCGGCCCGTCTCCGGGTGCGTACGCACCACGGGGTGTTCTGCGACGTAGTTTTTTGTTTCTTCGCTTCCGGAATTTTTTATTACATCCTCGCGAGTCTTTGACGCGTCAGCCTTGGTGGACGAATTGACCGCCTTCAGGCCTTCAAGGAGTTTTTTCAAACCCGGCGAAAGAGCCTCGAACGCAAGGTACATGCTGGCAAACAGCGTGTCGCCGCCGAACGGCGGCAGCTCGCGCGCCAGCAGCATCGAGGCCATCGGCGGGCGCTCCAGGTAGGCGGTGTCGGTATGCCAGATGCCGCCGAAGGCGACGCGCTCGTGCTCGAGTTTCTTGACTTCGATAATCTTCGGGTAGCCCTCGATGCCCTTGACCATCGGGTACTCGACCGGCTCGCCGAACTGCTCGGCGAACGACATGAATTGTTTTGCAGTTAATTCTTGACTTCTAAAAAAAATAACAAGGTGCTCAAGCCATAGTCGCTTGATGTCCGCAAACGCATCCTTCGACAGTGGCCGGGTCAGGTCCGCGCCGGAAATCTCGGCGCCCAGCGCACCGGAAATGCGCCTCGCTTCGATCATCCGTCTCCGCGCAGGCGCGCCGGAACCTCCGCCACGTGCAGATGGTTCTCGAGCAACCTGACTCCCTTGAGGCGCGAGGTGATATCGCTGCAGGCCTCGCTCTGCTCGATCCGGTCGACCACGCCCTCGAGGGTCACATGCCCGTCGCTGGCCGTCACGCGCACCTTGCAGTGCGCGGTGGCGCCATGGGTACGGATGGCGGCGCGCACATGGTGGGCGGTGGCGACGTCGCGCAGGCGGCGGCGCGACTCGTCGGTCTCGCCGAACTGGTCGGACTTCACCAGCTTGACAACCTCCTCGACACACTGATCCACCGTGACGCGGTCGGTGTTGAAGCCCATGTCGTACTCGTTGATGTCGCGCGGATCGATGTGGAAATGGCGGCGCATCACGGCATGGGCGGATTCGTCGTTCTGGTCCACGATGCGCTCGACCTGGCTCCGGTCGTTGGTGTCGAGCCGCTCCATCATGCGCCCGACCCGCGTGCGCCGCGAGGCCGAGACGCAGATGCGCACTGCGTGCGGCACGTCCTTGAGCAGCGAGGTCGCGCCCCAGCCGCGCAGGATCACCGGGTCGCCGGAGGCGGCCATCGAGAGGATCTCATCGGCGGTCAGGACGCCCAAGCTGACCTGGTCGGTGGTGAGCCGCTCGAACAGCCCCTGCTTGCCCTCCAGGAAGCTGACGACGTGGCTCTTGCGCAGGCGCGTCCGGATGGCGAGGTGGTCGATGATCTCGTGATGCCGGATCTTCATCCCGAGCGCCTGCTCCAGACCCAGCGCGACGTCCTTGCCCAGCGACCCTATTTCACGGTTCATGGCGATAAGCGGCACGGCTGTCCTCCCCTTTTCGTTATCTTAACGCCGTTGGTCGAAGCGGCGGCCTACCAGTGCGGCAGCAATATTGGTCTTCTGGATGTCGATGGCGCCGCCGGCGATGCCCCAGCCCCAGGCGTCGCGCAGGCGCTGCTCCATGGGGTATTGCCTGCTGTAGCCGTAGGCGCCCATCAGCTGCAGCGCCGAGCCCGTGACCTCGCGCACCATCTCGTTGGCGAAGCACTTGGCCATCGAGCTCTCGCGCACCGACGGCAGGCCGGCGCTCGCGTTGGCCACCGCCTGGTAGATGAGCAGCCGCGCCGCCTCGACCTTCATCGCCATCTCCGCCAGGCGCAGCTGCACCGCCTGGAACTCGACGATCGCCTTGCCGAACTGCCGGCGCTCCTGCACGTAGCCAAGCACGTAGTCGAGCGCGCCCTGCGCGAGCGCGAGGCTCATGGTGGCGTTGCCGCAGCGCTCCAGGTCGAAGGCTTCCATCAGCTTGCGGAAGCCGCCGCCCGCCGGCACCACCACGTCGTCCTTCGATACCGCGACGTCGTCGAAGAACATATCGGCCGACGGCACGCCGCGGAAACCCATCAGCTGCTCCGGCTTGCCGAAGGTGAAGCCCTTGGCGCCCTTCTCCACGTACAAGGCGCCGATCCCTTTCGCGCCCGGGTCGTCCGACAGGCGGCAGTACACGAGGTAACCGTCCGCGTGGCCCGCTCCCGAACACCACCGCTTTTGACCGCTCAGATGGAATTGGTTGTTTTTTTTCACTGCTCGAGTTTTTAAATCCGTGAGGGCTGAACCTGCATCTGGCTCGGACATGCTTACCGCAATGATCTTCTCGCCGGCCACCACCTGCGGAATCAGTTTCTTTCTCAGCGGCTCAGGCGCGAAATGCGCGATGGCGAGGATCGGCCCGAAGCAGGACTCGAAGATCGGAAAGGCGACCGCCGGCGACACCTTGGCGAACTCCTCCATCACGATCACGGCATCCAGATGGCTCATGCCGTGACCGCCGTAAGCGGCGGGCAGGTTGATGCCGAGGTAGCCCAGCTGCGCGTAGCGCTTCATCCATTCGCGCGGCAGCGGGATGTTCTTCTCTTCGATCTCGCGCGCGAGTTCCGGCAGTTCGGCCTGCGCGAAGCGGCGCGCGGCGTCCCTGAGCTGTTCCTGGTCGGCGCTTAAGCGGAAGTCCACTCGGCCCGCCCCTCAGTCTGCTTTCGCGCCGGCGTCCTTGACCACTTTGGTCCAGCGCTGGAGTTCCGATTTGATGTAGCTCGCGTACTGCTCG
>JBBPIU010000200.1:0-3491 GCA_038040245.1 Pseudomonadota bacterium
GGCGCCTACCGCGAGGCGCTCGCCGCGGCGGTCGGCGCGATCGGCGACCCTGCAACGACGCCCTCGGCGCGCATCCTTGCGGCGATGAAGCGCGACTACGGCGAGTCCTACACGCGCTTCGTCCTCGCGCACTCGGCGCGGCACGACGCCGCGCTGCGCGCGCTGCCGTTGAGCGCGGCGCAGGAGGCGAATTTCACGCGCCTCGCGCGCGAGTCGCTCGACGAGCAGCGCCAGATCGAGGCCGCCGACACGCTGGACTTCGAGTCTTTCAGGCAGCGCTACGTGTCGCCGGAGCGCTTGCGGGTCGAGGGGCCCTCCAGCGCTTCGGCCTGAGCGAGCGCGGCAGATAGAGCGGGTGCGCCGGCTCCCCGCCGGTATTCACGCGCAGCGCGTGCAACTGGACTTTTTTTTCTTTCAATAGGGTTATCACCCGGCAGGAGCGCTCAAGAAATGCGCCGTGATTGCCCCAGGCGCACACCACGATTGCCGACTCGCGCGCCGCGCGCACGATGGCCGCATCGTTGCCCGGCCCCACTGGATCCTTCACCGCCCTCATCTGTTGCGGATCAGTGGCGCGCCACGCAAAAATATTTGTTATATAGATACTGCCAAATCCCCAGCGCTCCGCATAATCCCTCGCCCTCGAGCAGGTCGGATCGAGCTTCACCTCGTCCGCGGTGCTCGGATTGAGCATGAGAAAATTGGCGACGGGCCCCGCCTCGTCCCAGCGACGCCAGAGCAGGGTGCGCCAGCGGCGGCAGGGGGAGAAGGTCGCGCCGGATTCAGTCATTGGCAAAATCACGGTCAGAGCCCGATTTTCTCACACCACCCTGTATATTGCGCCCCGCCATGCCCCTCCTCACTCCGCTTCTCACCCTCACGGACGCCCAGCTCGCCTACGGTGAGCTGCCGCTGCTCGACCGCGCGTCTTTCGCGATGGAGGCGAACGAGCGCATCGGGCTGATCGGCCGCAACGGCACCGGCAAGTCTTCGCTGCTCGGCGTCATCGCCGGCACGGTGGCGCTCGACGGCGGCGAACTGCGGCGCAGCACCGGCCTGCGCATCGCCCTGGTCGAACAGGAACCGGTTCTTTTGCCTTCTTCTTCGATTAAAAAATCTCTTCTGGCCGGGTCCACCGTGCCGCAAGAACACCGGCTCGACGAGTTCCTGGACAGATTCAGAGTAAATCCAGAAGCAAACCCGGAAACCACGTCGGGCGGCGAGAGAAAGCGCGCCGCCCTGGCGTTCGCCTTCGCGCTCCAGCCCGACCTGCTGCTGCTCGACGAACCCACCAACCATCTGGACATAGACGGGATCCTGTTGCTGGAGGGTTTATTGGCAAAGCAACCGGCGGCGATCGTCATCACCCACGACCGCGCCTTCCTCGACCGCGTCGCGACGCGCATCCTCGAACTCGACCGGGGTCAGCTTTTTTCCTTTGCAGGAAATTTTTCCTGCTATGAAAGAAAAAAAGCGGAACAACTCACCGCTGAAGCGGTCGCGGCGCGCAAGTTCGACAGATTCTGGGCGCAGGAAGAAGCCTGGATCCGCAAAGGCATCGAGGCGCGGCGCACGCGCAACGAAGGCCGCGTCACCCGCCTCGAGCACCTGCGCGAAGAGCGCGCCGCGCGGCGCGAGCGCACCGGCAGCGTCAGGCTCGCTGTCGGCAGCACCCAGCGCTCGGGCAAACTGGTCGCCGAGCTTGTGAATGTTTCGAAGTCTTTCCCGGGAAAAGAGGCAGTCGTCAAAAACCTCAGCCTCACCATCACCCGCGGCGACCGCATCGGCCTGATTGGCCCGAACGGCGCGGGCAAGACCACCCTGATCAAACTGATTCTCGGCACCCTGGAGCCCGATTCGGGAAGCGTGCGCCTGGGCACCAACCTCCAGCCCGCCTATTTCGACCAGATGAGGGAGGCCCTCGACCCGGAGAAGACCGTGGCCGAAACCATCGCGCCGGGCTCGGACTGGGTCGAGCTGCCGGGGGGCCGCAGTGGCACTTCCACCCGCAAACACGTCATGAGCTACCTGGGCGACTTCCTCTTCCCGCCCCGCCGCGCCCAGTCGCAGGTGCGCATGCTCTCGGGCGGCGAGAGGAACCGCCTGCTCCTCGCGCGCCTCTTCGCGCGGCCCGCCAACGTGCTGGTGCTCGATGAGCCGACCAACGACCTCGACATCGAATCCCTGGAACTGCTGGAGGCGGCGCTGCAGGACTATGCCGGCACCCTGCTCCTGGTGAGCCACGACCGCACCTTCCTCGACAACATCGTCACCCAGACCATCGCCGCAGAGGGCAACGGGATCTGGAGGGAATACGTGGGCGGCTACAGCGACTGGTTGCGGCAGAGACCGTCGCCTGCCGGAGTGGAAAGGGGGGTTCTCAGGAAGGATTTTTCAGTTCGGGAGAAAGGCAAATCCAAGCTGAGCTACAAGGAGACCCGGGAGCTGGAGGCGCTGCCCAAGGAAATCGAGGCGCTCGAAGCCGAGCAGCAGGCCCTCGCCGCGAAGATGCATGCGCCGGAGTACTACAAACAGGAGGCGCAAGTGCTGCGGCAGGACCAGCGGCGCAACGGTGAAATTGAACCGTTGCTGCACGAAAAACTCGAGCGCTGGGAAACGCTCGAGGCCAAAGCCAGGGCCTGATTTCAGAACGGAATCTTGGGTGCGGGCTCCGGCCCTGGTTTTTTCGCCGGCTTGATACTGCCGCCTTCATCCTCCCATTCCTGAACGGCCACTACCTGTGCAGCCTTGGGGGTCAAATCTTGGGCCGGCGCTGCCGGCGGCCTGCCGGTGAGCATCGACCAACGGGTGGCCAGCCATTCGGCATACGGCGCTGTAAACGTCGTGCGGGGAGATTTCATCACGCCATGTTCGTCCCCGGCGCCGCGTCCGTCTGTGCGGCAACGCACGGGCGGAGCCCTGAGCTGGAACTAATCCACGCCCTCGACCACGCGCATGTCGCGCTCCACCGAATTCTTGCCCAGGACCCTGAGCGCCTCTTGGTAGCCCGGCGTGTCGTGCGCCGCGAGCGCCTGCTGCAGGCTAGGGAACTCGATCACGACCGTGCGCTGGTTCAACCCCGCCTCGTAGGTCTTGGCGGGCGTGCCGCGCACCAGCATCTTCCCGCCCGCGGCCGTGATGGCGGGCCCGGCCAGCTTCGCGTACGCCGCGAGCGCATCGGGGTTGCTGATCGAACGGTAAGTGGTAATCCAGTACGCCTTGGCCATCGTCGTCTCCTCCAGAAATGGGGTCAGACCCCCTTTTTACACGCACTCGTGGCTCACGCCCACATCCCCCGCAGCTTTGCCGCCACGTCGAGCGGGGTGCTTTTCACCGGAATTTCGCTTTTCTCTTTTTCATCGGACCAGCAGGTCTCCTCGAAGCATGCCATCACCTTGCGCGTCAGGAAACGGCTCTTCGCGCCGTAGACGTGCCGGTCGCCCATGCGCGATTGCAGCGTCACATAGTACTTGAGCGTCGCGATGAGCTCG
>JBBPIU010000201.1:0-3438 GCA_038040245.1 Pseudomonadota bacterium
CGATCGCGCCGCGGTCCATGACGACGATGCGGTCGGCGTGCTGCACGGTGGCGAGGCGGTGCGCGATCACGAGCGAGGTGCGGCCGCGCTCGAGCGCTTCCAGCGCCTGCTGCACCATGCGCTCGCTCGCCGCATCCAGCGAACTGGTCGCTTCATCGAGCAGCAGGATCGGCCGGTCAGCGAGCAACGCGCGCGCGATCGACAGCCGCTGGCGCTGGCCGCCCGAGAGCGTCACGCCGCGCTCGCCGAGCACCGTATCCAGGCCCTGCGGCAGGCGGTGGATGAATTCAAGCGCGAAGGCCTGCTCGCAGGCGCGCTCCGCCTCCTCGCGGCTCGCCGCCGGCCGGCCGTAGCGCACGTTGTCGAGCACGCTGGCGGCGAAGATCACCGGATCCTGCGGCACCACCGCCACCAGGCGCCGCAACGCGGCGGGATCGTATTCGCGCAGGTCGGTGCCGCCGATGCGCAGCGCGCCGGATTGCGGATCGTAGAAGCGCAGCAGCAGCGCTAGCACCGTGGTCTTGCCCGCGCCCGAGGGCCCCACCAGCGCCACGCGCTCGCCCTGCGACAGCCGGAGCGAGAAGCGATCGAGCGCCGGCGTGCCCGGCCGCGCGGGATAGGCGAAGGTGACGGTGTCGAACGCGATCTCGGTATGCACCGGGCGCGGCGCAGGCAAAGCCGGCGCCGAGATGGCCGGGCGCGTGTCGAGGATCTCCATCAGCCGCTCGGTGGCGCCGGCGGCGCGCTGCAATTCGCCCCAGACCTCGGACACCGTGCCGGCGCCGGTGGCGACCACGAAGGCATAGAACACGAACGCGGAAAGTTCGCCCGCCGACAGGCGCCCCGCGAACACGTCGTGCCCGCCGACCCACAGGATCACGCCGACGGCGCAGAACGCGATCAGCATGACCGAAGCGATCAGGAACGCCTTCTGGCCGATGCGCGTAACGCCCGAGTCGTAGGCGGCCTCGGCATGGCGGCCGAAAGCGGCCCGGTCGGCCTCTTCGTGCGCGTAGGCCTGCACGGTGCGGATCTCGTGCACCGCTTCGTCGACGTAGGCCGAAACGTCGGCGACGCGGTCCTGATTGTCGCGCGAGAGGCGCCGCACCCGGCGGCCGAGCAGCAGGATCGGCACCAGCGTGGCCGGGATGCCGAGCAGCACGAACGCCGCGAGCTTCCAGCTGACGACGAACATCATCACCGCCGCACCCAGCATCATCAGCAGGTTGCGCACGAACATCGACAGTCCGTAGCCGATCACCTGCTGCACCAGCGTGGTGTCGTTGGTGAGCCGGGAGATGACTTCGCCGGTGCGCGTGGCCTCGAAGTAGGCCGGTTCGAGGGCCAGGATGTGGTTGAACACCGTGCGGCGCAGGTCGGTGACGACGCGCTCGCCGATGGTCATCATCAAGTAGAAGCGTGCGAAGGTCGCGATCGAGAGCAGCGCGGCGACCCCGATCATCGCCACCAGCGCGGCGTTCAGCAGTTCCGGATTGGCGCTGCCGAAGCCGTTGTCCACCACGTGCTTCAGACCCTGGCCAAGCGCGAGCACGCAGCCCGCGGCCACCACCAGCGCGAGCAGCGCCGCCGCGATCTTCAGCCGGTAGGGCACAATGAAACGCGCCAGGCGCAGTGCATGCCTCATAGGCGCCACTCTACGTCAGGCCGGCCCGCTCTACTTCGACCAGGCAGTCGTAGAAGGTCGCCGCACCGCCCAGGTCGGCCGTGCGCTGCGAGGTAAGGTCGTTCGCGTTCCTGCGGTCGCGCGCGAATTTCTTCCACCACACCGAGGGCGCCACCACCACGCCGCGCCGCGGCTTGTCGTTGACGCGCGCCTTGAGCGTGCAGCTGCCGCGGTCGTTGAACACGCGCACCGCGTCGCCGTCCGCGATGCCGCGCTTCGCCGCGTCGTCCGAATGCAGCTCCAGGCTGGGCTCGCCCTCGGCGTCGCGGAAACGCGGCAGGTTGGCGAACGAAGAGTTCAGGAAGTTGCGCACCGGCGGCGACAGGAAGCTGAGCGGATATTTCTGCGCCAGCTGCGGATTGCTCGAAGGCAGTTCGGCGGGCGGGTTGTAGAAGGGCAGTGGATCGACGCCCTGGGCCTTAAGCGATTCGCTGTAGAACTCGCATTTGCCCGAGGGCGTATGGAAGCCGCCCTTCGCAAAGGGCGCGAATTTCGCCGGCAGCGCGAGCCGCTTCCAGCCGTCCCGCTTGAGCGATTCCCAATCCATGCCCGCGAGGTTGGGATGCCCGGAGCCGATCGCCTGGCGCGCGAGTTCGTCGTCCGAGTCGCGGAAGCAATCCTCCTCGAAGCCCATGCGCGCCGCCAGCCGCCGGAAGACTTCGGCATTCGGCAGCGATTCGCCGACCGGCGCAATGGCCGGATTGTTCGCCAGCACATACAGGTGCCCGTAGGACTTGTGGATGTCGGTGTGCTCGAGCTGGGTGGTCGCGGGCAACACGATGTCGGCGTAGTCCGCGGTGTCGGTAAGGAAGGAGTCCATGACGACGCAGAACAGGTCTTCACGCGAGAACCCCGCGATCACCCTGGCCGAGTCCGGGCATACCGCCACCGGGTTGTTGTTGTAGACGATGACCGCGCGCACCGGGGGCTCGGCCGCCGTCAGCGCATCACCCAGCTTCGAATGATTGATCAGGCGCGGGCGTTTGGCCGGCATCAGGTCCGGGCGCTCGAGTTTCGCGTGGTCGAAGTGGTAGTTGTCGGCGGTGGTCAGCAGGATGCCGCCCGCGGGATCGCGCCAGGCGCCGGTGAGCGCCGGCAGGCAGGCGATGGTGCGCGCGGCGATGCCGCCGCCGGCATGGCGCTGCATGCCGTAGTTGAGGCGGATCGCGGCCGGCTTCACGCTGCCGTAGTCGCGCGCGAGCTGCACCACTTCTTCCACCGTGATGCCGCAGGTCTCGGCCGCCCATTCGGGCGAATATTGTTTAATTCTTTTTTCCAGCAATTCAAACCCAAGCGTATAGCGCGAGATGTAGTCGCGATCGATCAATCCCTCCTCGATCAGCACGTGCATCATGCCCAGCGCGAGCGCGCCGTCGGTGCCCGGCAGCAGCGCGATGTGCTGGCTGCATTTCTCCGCGGTCAGGCTGCGGTAGGGATCGATCGCCACCAGCTTCGCGCCGCGCCGCTTGGCTTCCTGCGCGCGCGCCCACATGTGGAGGTTCGAGGTGATCGGGTTGGAGCCCCAGATCACGATCAGCTTCGAATCCTGGTAATGCTCGGGATCCATGCCGTAGCTGCCGCCGAGCGTCGCCTTGATACCGGCCTTGCCCGCCGAGGAGCATAGAGTGCGCTCCAGCTGCGAGGCGCCGAGCTTGTTGAAAAATCTCCGGTCCATCGACATGTATTGCAGCATGCCCATGGTGCCCGCGTAACTGAGCGGCAAAATCGCTTCCGGGTTCCCGGCGGCAAGGACT
>JBBPIU010000202.1:0-3420 GCA_038040245.1 Pseudomonadota bacterium
ACGCTCAACCACGCGCAAAAGCTCCTGTTCGACGAACCGGAGAAGACGGTCGAGGCTGCCGCCGCTGCCGCGGCGCCGGCCGAGACGCCGCAGCAGGAACCGCAGGAACCAAAGGATGCCGTTGGAAAGCAAGACGCTTAAGCTCTGTTCCTGCAACGGCACCATCCCGCTCGATCCCAAGCGCCTCGCCGAGGCGCTGAAGACGAAGCAGCCGCTCACCGTGCATCGCGAGCTTTGCCGCAAGGAGGCGGGCGCGTTCCAGTCGGCGCTCGCCGATCCGGACGTGATCGTGGCCTGCACGCAGGAGGCGCCGCTGTTCTCCGAGCTCGCCACGGCGGCGCAGTCGCAGGCAAGGATTTCCTTCCTCAATATCCGCGAAGCCGCCGGCTGGTCGTCCGAGGGCGAGGACGCGGGGCCCAAGATCGCGGCCTTGCTCGCCGCCGCGGCGCTGCCGGAGCCCGAACCGGTGCCCGAGGTGGACTACAAGTCGGGCGGCCAGTTGCTGATCATCGGGCCGTCGGACGCCGCGCTCGACTGGGCGGCGCGGCTTGCCGGCTCGCTCGAGGTAAGCGTGCTTCTGACCGGCAAGGGCGGGGGAGTACAGCCCGCCGAGCGCAGCTATCCCGTCTGGTCCGGAAAAGTCACCGCGCTCTCCGGCTGGTTGGGCGCGTTCGAAGTGGAATGGGTGCAGGACAATCCGATCGATCTCGATATTTGCACGCGCTGCAATGCCTGCGTGCGCGTCTGCCCGGAGGGCGCGATCGATTTCAGCTACCAGATCGATATGGCGAAATGCAAGGCGCACCGCGACTGCGTTACGGCCTGCGGCGCGATAGGCGCGATCGATTTCGCGCGCCAGTCGCCGCCGCGCAAGGAGCGCTTCGATCTGGTGCTGGACCTGTCGCGCCAGCCGCTGATCCGCGTACCGGATCTGCCGCAGGGTTACGCCGCTCCGGGGGCCGATCCGCTCGAGCAGGCGCTCGCCGCGCAGCGCCTGGCCGGCATGGTGGGAGAGTTCTCCAAACCGCGCTTTACCCAATACCGCGAACGGATCTGCGCCCACGGGCGCTCCGGCAAGACCGGCTGCACCAAGTGCCTGGACGTCTGCTCGACCGGCGCGATCAGCGCGGATGGCGACCATGTGAAGGTCGAGCCGCACCTGTGCGCGGGCTGCGGCGGTTGCGCGACCGTCTGCCCGTCGGGGGCGATGACCTACGCGTATCCGAGCGTTCCGGAGCTGGGGGCGAGGCTGAAGACCATGCTCTCCGTGTACCGCGGGGCGGGCGGCCAGAACGCGTGCGTGCTGATCCACGATCTCGAGGCGGGACGCGACGCGGTTCGCGCGGTAGGCCGCAACGCCGGCTTCGGCGTGCGCGGGCTGGGCGCGAAGGGCGTGGGGCGCGGCCTGCCGGCGCGCGTGATTCCCTTCGAATCCTTCCACATCGCCTCGATCGGCATCGACCTGCTGCTCGGCGCGATCTGCTACGGCGCGAGCCAGGTGCGGGTGCTGGTGACCGGGCGTGAAGCCGAGGGCTACATCGCCGCGCTGAAGGAACAGATGTCTTTCGCCGCCGCGATCCTCGAGGGCCTGGGCTTCGTGGGGGAGCACTTTGGCCTGGTCGATGGAGAAAATCTCGAACAGGAACTTTGGGACCTAACCCCCGCTGCAGGCGTTGTGAAACCGGCAACGTTCAATCTGTCGTCAGAAAAGCGCACTTCGCTCGACTTTGCTTTTGATTTTTTATTCAAAGACTCTGAAACCAAAACTCAAGAAATAAGTCTTCCTGCGGGGGCGCCCTTCGGCGCGCTGATCGTCAACAAGGAGACGTGCACGCTGTGCAAGGCCTGCATCGGCGCCTGCCCGGAAGCGGCGCTGCTGGATTCGCCGGAGGCGCCGCAGCTGCGCTTCATCGAGCGCAACTGCGTGCAGTGCGGCCTGTGCGCCGTGACCTGTCCCGAAGACGCGATTCGTCTCGTGCCACGGCTGCTGTTCGGCACGCAGGCGAAAGAGGCGGTGGTGCTGAATGAGGCCGAGCCGTTCAACTGCGTGCGCTGCGCCAAGCCCTTTGGAACAAAGCGCATGGTCGAGAACATGACGGGCCGGCTGGGCACGCATTCGATGTTCGCTACCGGCGGCGCGTTGAAGCGGCTGCAGATGTGCGGCGACTGCCGCGTGATCGACATGGCAAGCTCGAAGGACGAGCCTTCGATCTTCGATTACACGGGCAGGAAGTGAGCGATCCGGCCGCGCTGCCCAAGCTGGCGCCGGAGGACGAGGCGCGCGCCGCGTTCTACGGCCTGATCGCGCGCCTGTTTTACGCGCCGCCCGATCAGCAGTTGCTGGGGCAGCTGCTGCACATGAGCGCATTCGACGAGGCGAGCGGCGCTGTCGATGCCCGCGGCAAAAGGCTCGCGCAAGCCTGGGGCGCGATCGTCGAAGCCTGCCGCACCGCGTTTCCCGTCGTGCTCGAGAACGAACACACGGATCTGTTCGTCGGGGTCGGCAAGGCCGAAGTGACGCCGTACCTGACGCACTACGTCATCAAGTACGCGACCGACAATCCGCTGGTCGAATTGCGCCAGCAGCTGATCCGCTGGGGCATCGCACGGCGCGAGCATGCCAACGAACCCGAAGACCATGTCGCCGGCATCAGCGAAGCAATGCGATTCGCTATTGCAGTGCAGCATCGGTCTCTCGAAGAGCAGAAGGCGTTCTTCGAACGTTTTCTATACCGCGGCGGGATCGCGTTCTGCGATGCGGTAACTGCTTCCGCGAAAGCGAATTTCTACCGTTTGGTCGCAACTTTCGCGCGCGAATTTTTCGAGCTGGAGCGCGAAGCGTTCGAGATGGTTTGACGGGCCGTTCTGAGAACCTGTCTCAATTGCGCTTGCGCCAACAAAAATAATTCCCGGTTGAGTCGTTTTCCACTCTTGATCAATGAGTAAGAGACGAGTAACTTGGAACGGATTTCTCATGGAAGCCCCGAAATAGTGCAAGGATGGCGCAAGGGGCCGGACGTAAAAATTAGGAGGCAGGCATGAGCCAGAAAAAAGCGGTCCTCTCCCGTAGAAATTTCCTGTTGACGATAGGCGCCGGCGGCGCTGCGACCGCAGCGGCGATCGTAGGCAAGAACGCGTCAACGCCGCCGGCCTCCGACAGCAAGGACAAGCGCGCGACCAGGGGCTACAAGGTCAGCGAGCACATCGAAAACTACTACCGCACCACCAAGGTCTAGGAGGCGCGCCATGCTGCTCACCAGAAAAGCGAACGGAAGTGTTTCCCAGCAGGCTCGCCTTTCACAGGGCTTGTCCAGCGTGCTGGGCAAGACCATCGATCGCCGCACCTTCCTCAAGCGCTCGGGGATCACCGCCGGCGCCGGCGTCGCCGTGGCGCATATTCCCTTCAGCATGCTCGGTGAA
>JBBPIU010000203.1:0-3413 GCA_038040245.1 Pseudomonadota bacterium
AAAACGGGATCGGCGCCCGTTAGTGCAGTACCCGCGGCACCGAGAGGGTGAACTCGGGGATGGCCGCTTCGAAGCGGGTGCCGTCCTCGGCGACCATCTGGTAGCTGCCGCGCATGGTGCCCACCGGGGTCGCGATCGCGGTGCCGCTGGAGTACTCGTGGCTCTCGCCGGGCCGCAGCACGGGCTGCGCGCCCACCACGCCCAGGCCGCGCACTTCCTGCACCAGGCCTTGCGAGTCGGTGATGATCCAGTGCCGGCTGATCAGCTGCGCGGTCGAATTGCCGGTGTTGCGGATATTGATGGTGTAGGCGAACACGTAGCGCCCGATTTTCTCGTCGGACTGGTCGGGCAGGTACTGCACCGATGGCGTCACCGAAACCTCGTAGCGCTTTTCCTGGGCCATGCGCGCATTGTAGGGCGCGCATTGAAGTACGGCACGGCCACGGGATAGAATCCCTGCCGCCATGCAGTTCCGCATCGCTCCTTCGATCCTTTCCGCGGACTTCGCGCGCCTGGGCGAAGAGGTGGGCGCCGTGGAGGCAGCCGGCGCCGACCTGCTGCATTTCGACGTCATGGACAACCACTACGTGCCCAATCTCACCATCGGGCCGCTGGTATGCGCGTCGCTGCGCCCGCGCACGAAAATGCTGATCGACGTGCACCTGATGGTGAAGCCGGTCGACCGCATCATTCCCGAGTTCGCGAAAGCCGGCGCCAACATCATCAGCTTCCACCCGGAGGCCTCGGAGCACGTCGACCGCACCATCGCCCTGATCAAGGAATGCGGCTGCAAGGCGGGGCTCGCATTCAATCCGGCGACGCCGCTCTCGTATCTCGATCACACGCTGGACAAGCTGGACCTGGTGCTGCTGATGTCGGTGAACCCGGGCTTCGGCGGCCAGCAGTTGATCCCTTCGGTGCTGCCGAAAATCGCGGCAGTGAGGCAGAAGATCAACACCTCGGGAGGTGATGTTTGGCTCGAAGTCGACGGCGGCGTGAAGGCCGACAACATCGCGCAGATCGCGCAGGCGGGCGCCGACACCTTCGTTGCCGGTTCGGCGATCTTCGGTTCCGGGGACTACGCCGCGACGATCCGCGACCTGCGCGCGCGCCTCGCAGTGGTATAGTCCAGTGGTCGTGAAACAATTCCCCGCACTGTCCGCACTGTCCGCACGTTCCGCATCCCCCTCCTGGCGCAGCTAATCGCTGTCTTGCCGCGGGAGATCTTTTTCCGCACCCCGTAGTGCCCCTGTATTTCGCCGGAGTTGTTCATGACCGAGTTCGATTTCCAAAGCCTTGCCAAGCAGGGCTACACGCGCGTGCCGGTGGTGATGGAGGCGCGCGCCGACCTCTACACGCCGCTCGCGGTATACCTGAAGCTGGCCAACGGCCCCTACACCTATCTGCTCGAATCGGTGGTCGGCGGCGAGCGCTTCGGCCGCTATTCGTTCATCGGCCTGGCCTGTGCCGAACGCATTGACGTGCGAGGCGCCACCGTGCGCCGCCTGTTGCGCGATGCGCGCGGCACGGATGTCTGCATCGAGCGCGTCGAGCACGCCGATCCCTTCGAATATCTGCGGGCTTACCTCGCGCGCCAGCAGGTGGCGCCGGTACCTGCGGCGCTGCGTTTCGGCGGCGGGCTGGTCGGCTACTTCGGCTATGAAACTGTCAGGCACGTCGAGCCCAAGGCGCTGAAAGGCGCCAAGCCCGATCCCCTGGAAACGCCCGACATGCTGCTGCTCGTCTCCGACGAGCTCGCGGTGATGGATAACGTGCTGGGCAGGCTTTACCTGGTCGTCTACGCCGATCCGCGCGAGTCCGGCGCCTGGCGCGCGGCGCGCGAGCGGCTCGAACGCCTGCGTGCCCGGCTGGCATTGCAGATGCCGGAGGAATTTTCACTCGGTTTGATTGAGGAAAGTAAAGCCGATCGGCAGGAGAACCTTGAATGCAGCTTTACCGAAGAGCAGTTTCTTGCCGCGGTCAGGCGCAGCAAGGAATACATCTTTGCGGGCGACTGCATGCAGGTGCAGATCTCCCAGCGCACCTCGCGCGCATTCGATGCGTCGCCGCTCGCACTCTACCGCGCACTGCGCGGCGTCAACCCTTCGCCTTACATGTACTACTTCGATTTCGGCGACCACCATGTGGTGGGCGCCTCGCCCGAGATCATGGTGCGGCTTTCGGGCGGCCTCATCACGCTGCGTCCGATCGCCGGCACGCGGCCGCGCGGCAAGACGCCGGAAGAGGACGTGAAAACCGCGCAGGAACTGCTGGCCGATCCCAAGGAGCGCGCCGAGCACGTGATGCTGATCGACCTGGGCCGCAACGACGTCGGGCGCGTCGCCGCCACCGGATCGGTGCGCGTCACCGAGAAAATGGCCATCGAGCGCTATTCGCACGTGATGCACATCGTCTCGAACGTCGAAGGCCGGGTGCTCCCGGGGCTGGACGCGATCGACGTGTTCAAGGCGAGCTTTCCGGCCGGCACGGTGACCGGCGCCCCCAAGGTGCGCGCGATGCAGATCATCGACGAACTGGAGCCGGTGAAGCGCGGGGTCTACAGCGGCGCGGTCGGCTACCTGGGCTTCAACGGCGACATGGACGTGGCGATCGCGATCCGCACCGCGGTGCTGAAGGACGGCAAGCTGCACGTGCAGGCCGCGGCCGGGATCGTCGCCGATTCCGATCCGCCCTCCGAGTGGCAGGAAACGCAGCACAAGACGCGCGCGATCCTGCGCGCCGCGGAGGTGGCGAGCGCGGAAATTCGCCAGGCGGAGGCCGCATGCTCCTGATGATCGACAACTACGACTCGTTTACCTTCAACCTGGTGCAATACTTCGGCGAGCTCGGCGTCGAGGTGAAGGTGGTGCGCAACGACGAAATCGCCATCGACGAGGTGGCCCGGCTGAAACCGGCGCAGATCGTGATTTCGCCCGGCCCCTGCACGCCGCACGAAGCCGGCATTTCGCTCGGCGCCATCGGCAGGTTTGCCGGCGCAATACCGATCCTCGGGGTCTGCCTCGGCCACCAGGCGATCGGCCAGGCCTTCGGCGGCAGGGTGGTAAAAGCAAAGCGCGTCATGCACGGCAAAGTCTCCAGCGTGCGGCACGACGGCAAGGGCGTATTCGCGGGGATCCCCGACGGATTCGCCGCGACGCGCTACCACTCGCTGGCGCTCGAACGCGAATCGCTGCCGGCCTGCCTGGAGGTGACGGCGGAGTCGGAGGAGGGGGAGATCATGGGCCTACGTCACCGCACGCTGCCGGTCGAGGGCGTGCAGTTCCACCCCGAAGCCATGCTCACCGAGCATGGACATGCCATGCTGAAGAACTTTCTGGAAGGGAGAACGCAATGAACGGGAGAACGCCATGAAAATCGGCATCGCAGAAGCGATCCAGCGCACCGTGGAACAC
>JBBPIU010000204.1:0-3339 GCA_038040245.1 Pseudomonadota bacterium
AACCTGAACAACAAGTACATGGGCATGGTGCGCCAGTGGCAGCAGTTCTTCCACGGCAACCGGTACTCGGAATCCTACATGGACGCGTTGCCCGATTTCGTCAAGCTTGCCGAAGGCTATGGCCATTCGGGCGTGCAGATCGACAAGCCGGCCGACGTGGAGCCGGCGCTGCGCGAGGCCTTCAAGCGCAAGAAGGACCTGGTGTTCCTCGACTTCATCACCGACCAGACGGAAAACGTCTACCCGATGATTCCCGGCGGCAAGGGGATCACCGAGATGATCCTCTCAGAGGATCTCTGATGCGGCACATCATCTCGATTCTGGTCGAAAACGAGGCCGGGGCGCTGTCGCGCATCTCGAACATGTTCTCGGCGCGCGGCTACAACATCGAGTCGCTGACCGTGGCGCCGACCGAGGACGCGTCGATGTCGCGCCTGACGGTGGTCACCAAGGGATCGGATGAAGTGATCGAGAAAATCACCAAGCAGCTGAACAAGCTGGTCGAGGTGGTGAAGGTCGTGGACCTGTCCGAGGCCGAGCACATCGAGCGCGAACTGATGCTGATCAAGGTGCGCGCCGGCGCCAAGGAACGCGAGGACGTGAAGCGCATGGCCGACATCTTCCGCGGCCGCGTCATCGACGTATCGGACAACACCTACACCATCGAGCTCACCGGCGATGGCGCGAAGCTGGACGCTTTCATCCAGGCGCTCGACCAGAGCGCGATACTGGAGACGGTGCGAACGGGGGCCAGCGGGATCGGCCGTGGCAATCGAATTCTTAGAGTGTGAGGAGTTTGGGGAAAATCATGAAGGTTTACTACGATAAAGACGCGGATCTTTCGCTCATCAAAGGCAAGAAAGTCACCATTCTTGGCTACGGCTCGCAGGGCCACGCGCATGCGCTGAACCTGCACGACTCGGGCATGAAGGTCACCGTGGGCCTGCGCAAGGGCGGCCCGTCGTGGGACAAGGCGAAGAAGGCCGGGCTCAAGGTCGCCGAGGTCGCCGACGCGGTGAAGAGCGCCGACATCGTGATGATGCTGATGCCGGACGAGCACATCGCGGCGGTGTACAAGGCCGAGGTCGAGCCCAACCTGAAGAAGGGCGGCGCGCTCGCTTTCGCGCACGGCTTCAACATCCATTACGGCCAGGTGGAGCCGCGCAAGGACATCGACGTCTGGATGGTCGCGCCCAAGGCGCCGGGCCACACGGTGCGCTCGACCTACGCCGCGGGCGGCGGCACGCCGATGCTGGTGGCGGTGCACCAGAACCCGTCGAAGAAGGCGCGCGACATGGCGCTCTCGTACGCTTCGGCGATCGGCGGCGGCAAGGCCGGCATCATCGAGACCAACTTCAAGGAAGAGACCGAGACGGATCTTTTCGGCGAGCAGACCGTGCTGTGCGGCGGCACCGTCGAGCTGGTCAAGGCGGGCTTCGACACGCTGGTGGAGGCGGGCTACGCGCCGGAGATGGCGTACTTCGAGTGCCTGCACGAGTTGAAACTCATCGTCGACCTGATGTACGAGGGCGGCATCGGCACCATGAACTACTCCATCTCGAACAACGCCGAGTACGGCGAGTACGTGAGCGGGCCGAAGATCATCGACGAGGGCGTGCGCAAGCGCATGAAGGAAGTCCTCGCGCGCATCCAGTCGGGCGAGTACGCCAAGGAGTTCGTGCTCGAGAGCCGCGCCGGGCAGCCGACGCTGCTGTCGCGCCGGCGCCAGATGGCCGAGCACCCGATCGAGAAGGTCGGCGCGCGGCTGCGCGAGATGATGCCCTGGATCAGGAAAAACCGGCTCGTCGATACCTCGAAGAACTAGCGCCCGTGAAGCTTTTGCCTTTTGCTTTCTCGGCGGCTTTCCTGTTTTCGGGCTGCAGCAAAACGCCTGAATCGGAAACGGCGAAGAAAATCGGCGAGCAGCCCAAGCAGGTCATCGACAAAGTCACGAGCGATGTGAACAAGGCGATGCAGAAGGGCGCCGAGCAGAGGCTGGAAGCGGAGAAAAAAGAATAGCGGATGGCGGCGCGCTACCCGCATCCGGTCATTGCACGCGAGGGTTGGCCGTTCCTGGCATTGGCATTGGCATTGTCATCGGCAATCCATTTCTCGCTCGGTTGGGGATGGGCGCTGCCGTTCTGGCTGGCGGCCGTTTTCATCCTCCAGTTCTTCCGCGATCCGCCGCGCGAAATCCCGGACGATCCCCTGGCCGTCCTGTCCCCTGCCGACGGCCGCATCGTCGCGGTGGAGAAGGTGCGCGATCCCTACCTGGACAGGGATGCGCTGAAGATCTCGGTCTTCATGAACGTGTTCAACGTGCACTCCAACCGCTCGCCGGTGGACGGCACCGTCAAGCAGCGCTGGTACCACGCCGGGACATTTCTCAACGCCGCGCTCGACAAGGCTTCGCTGGAAAACGAAAGAAACGCGCTGTGGCTGCAGACCCGCGGCGGCCAGGACGTCACCTGCGTGCAGATCGCGGGTTTGGTCGCGCGGCGGATTCTCTGCTATGTTGACCAGGGAGCCGCACTGGAGAGGGGACAGCGCTACGGGTTCATCCGCTTCGGTTCGCGCGTCGATGTATACCTGCCGCCGGACGCAGAGGTGAAGGCCGCGCTCGGCGACAAGGTATACGCAACGGAGTCGATCCTTGCGAGGCTGAGCGGGCATGGATGAACGCGATGACTTCGAGGAAAACCGGCAGGAAATAGCCCCGCGCGGCGGCGACGCGCTGCGCGGGCGCGGCCTCGGCGCATTGCGCCGTCGAGGGATCTACCTGCTGCCGAATCTGTTCACCACCGCGGCGCTGTTCTTCGGCTTCTACGCCATCGTGCAGGCGATGAACAGCCGCTTCGAGACCGCGGCAATCGCGATCTTCGTCGCCATGGTGCTCGACGGCCTCGACGGCCGCGTCGCGCGGCTCACCCACACGCAAAGCGAGTTCGGCGCGCAGTACGACAGCCTCTCGGACATGGTCTCCTTCGGCGCCGCGCCGGCGCTGGTGATGTACGAGTGGGCGCTGAAAGACCTCGGCAAGCTCGGCTGGATCGCCGCCTTCGTCTATTGCGCCGGCGCCGCGCTGCGCCTGGCGCGCTTCAATACCAACATCGAAGTCGTCGACAAGCGCTACTTCCAGGGCCTGCCCAGCCCGATGGCGGCGGCGATGCTGGCGGGTCTCGTCTGGGTGTTCGACGACCTGGGCATCGACCGCGAGCTGTGGCTGAGCATCATCGCCTGGGTGTTCACCATGTACGCTGGCATCACCATGGTGTCGAACGTGCCCTTCTACAGCTTCAAGGAATTCAACATGAAGAAGAGCGTGCCCTTCTGGGTGGT
>JBBPIU010000205.1:0-3318 GCA_038040245.1 Pseudomonadota bacterium
ATCGCGGCGCGGCTCGGCAGCGCGCAGTCGGTGATCGTCGCGGAATATCGCGGCCTCGACGTCGGCGCGGTCACCGATCTGCGGGCGAAAGCGCGCAAGTCCGGCCTCTACCTGCGGGTGCTGAAAAACACCCTCGCGCGGCGCGCCGTCAAAGGCACGCCGTTCGAGAAGCTGTCCGAGCAGCTGGTCGGACCGCTGATGTACAGCATTTCGCAGGATCCGGTCGCCGGCGCCAAGGTGCTCTCGGCGTTCGCCAAAGATAACGAGAAGTTCGTCATCCGCGGCGGCGCGATGCCCAACCTGCTGATGTCCGTCAAGGACGTCAAGGTGCTCGCAGCTCTGCCCAGCCGCGCAGAGCTGCTGGCGATGCTGATGGGCACGATGCAGGCACCGGTCACCAAGCTGGTGCGCACCATGAACGAGGTCCCGGGCAAGTTCGTCCGGACGCTCGCCGCAGTGCGCGACGCGAGGGAGAAAGCGGCGGCGTGAGTTTGCGCGGCTGAACGATCCCAATTCAGGAACCTTTTAGACACTACGGAGCAGAAGATGGAACGAGCACAGATTCTGGAAGCGGTATCGAAGTTGACTGTCCTGGAGCTCTCGCAGCTCATCAAGGACATGGAAGAGAAGTTCGGCGTATCCGCCGCGGCCGCGGTTGCAGTAGCGGCCCCTGCGGCGGGCGGCGGCGCGGGCGCCGCCAAGGCCGAGGAGCAGACCGAATTCACGGTCATGCTTCTCGCGCACGGCGACAACAAGGTCAACGTGATCAAGGCGGTGCGCGAAGTGACCAGCCTGGGCCTGAAAGAGGCCAAGGACCTGGTGGACGGCGCGCCCAAGGCGGTCAAGGAGGGCATCTCCAAAGCCGACGCCGACGCGATCGCGAAAAAGCTGTCCGACGCGGGCGCCAAAGTCGAGATCAAGTAACGCAGTTGCAGGCATCGGGATGGGGCCGGGCCGGGACGTAAACCCGCCCGGCCCCCGCAGTTACGTCGCGCACACATTTTTGATCGGGACCGTTCATGACCTATTCCCTCACCGAGCGTAAACGCATCCGCAAGAGCTTCGCCAAGCGCGCGAACGTGCAGCCCGTGCCGTTCCTGCTTGCGACGCAGCTCGAGTCCTACACCGCCTTTCTGCAGGCGCATGTCGCGCCCGGATCGCGCAGGAACGAGGGGCTGCAGGCCGCGTTCACTTCGATCTTCCCGATTTCCTCCCATTCGGGCAATGCGCGGCTGGAATTCGTCAGCTTCCAGCTCGGCGAGCCGCCGTTCGACGTGAAGGAATGCCAGCAGCGCGGCCTCACCTACGCCAGCCCGCTGCGCGCCAAGGTGCGCCTGGTGATCCTGGACAAGGAAGCACCCAAGCCGGTGCCCAAGGAAGTCAAGGAGCAGGAGGTGTACATGGGCGAAATCCCGCTCATGACCACCACCGGTTCGTTCATCATCAACGGCACCGAGCGGGTGATCGTCTCGCAGCTGCACCGCTCCCCGGGCGTGTTCTTCGAGCACGACCGCGGCAAGACCCACAGCTCCGGCAAGCTGCTGTTCTCGGCGCGCATCATCCCCTACCGCGGCTCCTGGCTCGATTTCGAATTCGACGCCAAGGACATCGTGTTCTTCCGGGTGGACCGCCGCCGCAAGATGCCGGTGACGATCCTGCTCAAGGCGCTGGGCTACACGCCGGAGAGAATACTCAAGGAATTCTTCGCCTTCGACACTTTCCACATCGAGCCGAACAGCGTGCTGTTCGAGATCGTCCCGGAGCGCCTGCGCGGTGAAGTCGCGCGCTTCGACATCGTCGACAAGTCGGGCAAGACCATCGTCGCCAAGGACAAGCGCATCACCGTCAAGCATATCCGTGACATGGAATCGGCGGGCATCAAGAGAATCACCGCACCGGACGAGTTCATCCTCGGGCGCACGCTGGCGCACAACGTGATCAATGGCGACAGCGGCGAAATCGTCGCCAATGCGAACGACGAGATCACCGAAGAACTGCTTGCCAAGCTGCGCGAGGCGAAGACCGGCAAGATCCAGACGCTGTTCACCAACGACCTCGACCAGGGCCCCTACATTTCGCAGACCCTGCGCGCCGACGAGACCACGGACCGCACCGCGGCCCGCGTCGCGATCTATCGCATGATGCGCCCCGGCGAGCCGCCTACGGAAGACGCGGTCGAGACGCTGTTCAACGGCCTGTTCTTCGCCGAGGAGCGCTACGACCTGTCGGCCGTCGGCCGCATGAAATTCAACCGGCGCATCGGCGTCGCGACCGAAGGCAGCTGGCAGGTGCGCTTCAAGAACCAGTCGCTGCCGAAGGAAACCGAATTGGAAGTGCGCGCGTACTTCAAGAACGCGCCCGAACTCTCGCTTAGCAAGGTGAGCCTCGATGGCGCGGCGAGCGAAGCCGAAGCACAGGCGCTGGTGGAGAAGATGTACCAGGAGCTCAAGTCCAAGGGCGTCGACAAGCAGAAGCTCGACTACAAGGTGGAGCAGCGCTTCACCCTGAGCCCGAAGGACATCGTCGAAGTGATCCGGATCCTGGTCGAGCTGCGCAATGGCCGCGGCGACATCGACGACATCGATCACCTTGGCAACCGCCGGGTGCGTTCGGTCGGCGAGCTCGCGGAGAATCAATTCCGCGCGGGACTGGTAAGGGTCGAGCGGGCCGTGAAAGAAAGGCTCTCTCAGGCCGAATCGGAAAACCTGATGCCGCACGACCTGATCAACGCCAAGCCTATTTCGGCGGCGATCAAGGAGTTCTTTGGCTCCAGCCAGCTGTCGCAGTTCATGGACCAGACCAATCCGCTGTCCGAGATCACGCACAAGCGCCGCGTCTCGGCGCTCGGACCGGGCGGCCTTACCAGGGAAAGGGCGGGATTCGAAGTGCGTGACGTGCATCCCACGCACTATGGCCGGGTCTGCCCGATCGAGACGCCCGAGGGTCCGAACATCGGCCTGATCAACTCGCTGGCGCTGTATGCGCGCACCAACAAGTACGGCTTCCTCGAGACGCCCTACCGCAAGGTGAAGGACAGCAAGGTCACCGACCAGATCGAGTTCTTGTCGGCGATCGAGGAAGGCCACTACGTGATCGCGCAGGCGAACGCGGCGATCGACAAGGGCGGCAAGCTCACCGATACGCTGGTCTCGTGCCGGATCAAGAACGAATTCGAGCTGAAGGCGCCCGAGGACGTGCAGTACATGGACGTCGCGCCTTCGCAGATCGTTTCGGTGGCGGCTTCCCTGATACCGTTCCTCGAGCATGACGACGCGAACCGCGCGCTGATGGGATCGAACATGCAGCGCCAGGCGGTGC
>JBBPIU010000206.1:0-3267 GCA_038040245.1 Pseudomonadota bacterium
CGTCGATGGCGCTGCCTTCGCTGTAATCCACGTTGATGGCTTCGCGCGAGGGCCAGAAGTCGAGGCGGTTGACCGATTCGTTGTGTTCGCGGAAGTAGTCGTAGCTTTTGGTGGAGCCGGGGTGGTTGTTGAAGGCGACGCAGGGGCTGATGATGTCGATGAAGGCGGCGCCCTCGTGGGCGAGGCCGGCCTTGATGAGCGGCACGAGCTGCTGCTTGTCGCCGGAGAAGGAGCGCGCGACGAAGGTGGCGCCCATGATGAGGGCGAGCGAGACGGTGTCGATGGCGGCGTCGGTGTTGATCGCGCCGCGCTTGGCCTTGGAGCCGGCGTCGGCGGTGGCGGAGAACTGGCCCTTGGTGAGGCCGTAGACGCCGTTGTTCTCCAGGATGTAGAGCATGTTGACGCCGCGGCGCATGACGTGCGCGAACTGGCCGAGGCCGATCGACGCCGAGTCGCCGTCGCCTGACACGCCGAGGTAGATGAGGTCGCGGTTGGCGAGGTTGGCGCCGGTGAGCACCGAGGGCATGCGCCCATGCACGGTGTTGAAGCCGTGCGAGTTGCCGAGGAAGTAGTCGGGGGTCTTGGAACTGCAGCCGATGCCGGAAAGCTTGGCCAGGCGGTGCGGCTGGATCTCGAGCTCCCAGCAGGCCTCGATGATCGCCGCGGAGATGGAGTCGTGGCCGCAGCCGGCGCAAAGGGTCGAGACCCTGCCCTCGTAGTCGCGCCGCGTGTAGCCGACCTTGTTCTTCCTGAGGGTCGGGTGGTGGAGCGTCGGCTTCGCGAGGTAGGTCATGCGGCCTTGTCTTTCTTGATCGGCCGGACGTTGAGCGCGGCGACGACCCGGGCGATCTCGCTGGTGATGAAGCGCGCGGTGATCGGCGTGCCGTCGTAGTGCAGGATCGAGATCAGCGAGGCCGGGTTGATGCCGGCGTCGTTGACCAGCAGCGTCTTCATCTGCGCGTCGCGGTTCTGCTCGATGACGAACACCTTGGAGTGCGACTGCACGAAGTCGAAGAGCTCGTCGCCGAACGGGAAGCCGCGCACCCGCAGCGCGTTGATGAAGATGCCCTGGGCTGCCAGGGCTTCAAGCGCTTCATGCATGGAAGGGCTTGTCGAACCATAAAAAATGGCTCCAAACCTTGCAGGAGACGAAGCTGGAGTTAAAACCGGCTTGGGCAGCATGGTTTTTGCGGTCTCGAACTTCTTCAACAGGCGCTGCACGTTGTAGATGTAATCCGGCCCCGCCTCGGAGTAGGTGGCGTAGGCGTTCTTGGTGGTGCCGCGCGTGAAGTAGGCGCCCCGCTTCTCGTGGGTGCCGGGCAGCGTGCGGTACGGGATGCCGTCGCCGTCCACGTCCAGGTAGCGGCCGAAGTCCTTGCCGGCCTCGAGCTCCGCGTGGGTCATGACCTTGCCGCGGTCGTAGGGCCTGGCGTCGTCCCACTTCAGCGGCTTGCACAGCCGGTGGTTCATGCCGATGTCGAGGTCGGTCATGAGGAAGATCGGCGTCTGCAGCCGGTCGGCGAGGTCGAGCGCCTGGGCGGCGAACTCGAAGCACTCGTACGGATCTTCGGGGAACAGCATCGGGTGCTTGGTGTCGCCGTGCGAGGCGTAGGCGCAGGAAAGCAGGTCCGCCTGCTGGGTGCGCGTCGGCATGCCGGTCGAGGGCCCGCCGCGCTGCACGTTGACGATGGTCACCGGAATTTCGGCGAAGTACGCGAGGCCGATGAACTCCGTCATCAGCGAGATGCCCGGGCCGGAGGTGGAGGTGAAGGCGCGCGCGCCGTTCCACCCCGCCCCGGTAACGATGCCGATCGAGGCCAGCTCGTCCTCGGCCTGGACAATCGCGAATTTATTTTTGCCGGTCGCTTTGTCTACCCGCAATTTGGAGCAATAACTTTGAAAAGCTTCCGCCAGCGAAGACGACGGCGTGATCGGGTACCAGGCGCAGACGGTGGCGCCGCCGTAGACCATGCCGAGGGCCGCCGCGGCGTTGCCTTCGATGAAGATCCGGTCGCCGACCGCGTAGGTGCGCTTGGCCTTCAGGCCCATCTGATTTTTTAAATTTTCTTTTGCAAAATTCAAACCCAATTGAAGCGCGGTTAGATTGGGCTTGAGGAGCTTTTCCTTGCCCTTGTACTGCTCGCCGATCAGCTCGGCGATGACCTCGGGCTCCAGGTCCAGCAGCGCGGCGAGCGCCCCGACGTAGATGATGTTCTTGAACAGCTGCCGTTCGCGCGGGTCGCTGTAGGCGGAGTTGCTGATCTCGGTCAGCGGCAGGCCGACGACGTTGATGTCGTCGCGGAATTTCTCTTTTGGCAGCGGCTTGGTGCTGTCGTAGAACACGTAGCCGCCGGGCTCGATCTCCTTCATGTCCTCGTCCCAGGTCTGCGGGTTCATCGCCACCATCAGGTCGACGCCGCCGCGACGGCCGAGGTGACCCTTCTCGGTGACGCGCACCTCGTACCACGTCGGCAGGCCCTGGATGTTGGAGGGGAAGATGTTCCTCGGCGACACCGGGATGCCCATGCGCAGGAAGGTGCGCGCGAACAGTTCGTTGGCCGAGGCCGAACCGGAACCGTTGACGTTGGCGAATTTGACGACGAAGTCGTTGACCGCTTCGATGCGCTTCACGCTGCCCTCTTCTGGCTTTGTTTCAGCGGGCTGCGAGCCTGCGGCCCGGCAACCGCCATCTCGATCAGCGACTTCTGCATGTCCCAGGCGCCGGTCGGGCAGCGCTCGGCGCACAGGCTGCAGTGCAGGCAGACGTCTTCGTCCTTGGCCATGATTCGACCGGTTTTCAATGGGGCACCGATGTAAAGATCCTGGAGCAAATTCAAGGCAGGGGCGCTGAGGCGCGTGCGCAGGTCCTTCTCTTCGCCGTCCGCCGTGAAGGTGATGCAGTCCATCGGGCAGATGTCGACGCAGGCGTCGCACTCGATGCAGAGCTTCGACTCGAATACCGTCTGCACGTCGCAATTGAGACACCGCTGCGTCTCCTTGAGCGCGAGCTCGAGGTCGAAACCGAGCTCGACCTCGGCCTTGATGTCGCGCAGCGCCACGACCTTGTCGCGCAACGGCACCCGGTAGCGCTTGTCGGGCGCGATGTCGTTGTCGTAGCTCCACTCGTGGATGCCCATCTTCTGGCTGACGATCTCGACCATGGGCAGCGGGCGGTCGTTGATGTCGAGCCCCGAGCAGCGCTTGTCGATCGAGAGCGCCGCGTCGTGGCCGTGCGCCACCGCCCAGATGATGTTCTTCGGACCGAAC
>JBBPIU010000207.1:0-3262 GCA_038040245.1 Pseudomonadota bacterium
CCGCCGCCCGGCGGCGGCGACTTGCCCGCCGCTGCCGCTTCCGCGGTCCGCTTGCCGGCTGCCGAGTGGCTCTTGAAGACGCGCGTCAGTGCGAACTCGCCGAGCTTGTGCCCGACCATGTTCTCGGTGACGTATACGGGAATGTGCTGCTTGCCGTTGTGCACCGCCAGCGTCAGGCCGACGAAATCGGGCATCACCGTCGAGCGCCGCGACCAGGTCTTGATCGGGCGCTTGTCGTTGCCGCCGCGCGCCTTGTCGACCTTCTGCATCAGGTGGTAGTCCACGAAGGGACCCTTCTTGATTGAGCGTGCCATGGCCTAGCCTTCCCTATTTCGCGCGCCGGTCGCGCACGATCATCACCTGCGTGCGCTTGTTGCGCCGGGTCTTGAATCCCTTGGTCTGCACGCCCCAGGGCGAGACTGGGGGCCGCCCCGAGGACGTGCGGCCTTCGCCGCCGCCGTGCGGGTGGTCGATCGGGTTCATCGCCACGCCTCGAACCGTCGGCCGCACGCCGCGCCAGCGCTTGCGGCCCGCCTTGCCGATCGATTCCAGATTGTGCTCATCGTTGCCGACTTCGCCGATGGTGGCGCGGCAGTCCACGTGCACCTTGCGGATCTCGCCCGAGCGCAGCCGCAGCTGCGCGTAGGAACCCTCCCGCGCCAGCAACTGCGCCGAAGCGCCCGCCGAACGGGCCAGCTGCGCACCCTTGCCCGGCAGCATCTCGATGCAATGCACCGTGGTGCCGACCGGAATGCTCTTGAGCTGCAGCGTATTGCCCGCCTTGATCGGCGCTTCCGCGCCCGACACCAGCTGCGCGCCCGCGGCCAGCCCCTTGGGCGCGATGATGTAGCGGCGCTCGCCGTCCGCGTACAGCAGCAGGGCGAGGTGCGCGCTGCGGTTCGGGTCGTATTCGAGGCGCTCTACCGTTGCCTGGATGCCGTCCTTGTCGCGACGGAAGTCCACGATGCGGTAGTGCTGCTTGTGGCCGCCGCCCTTGTGCCGCATCGTGATGCGGCCCAGGTTGTTGCGGCCGCTGCCCCTGCTTTGCGGCTCGATCAGCGGCCAATGCGGTTCGCCCTTGTGCAGATCGGGCGAGACCACCTTGACGAGCGCGCGCCGGCCTGGCGAGGTCGGCTTGACTTTCATCAATGGCATGGTTTACTCGGTCGCCGCAAAATTTATTTCCTGGCCGGCGGCGAGACGCACGTAGGCCTTTTTCCAGTTGTTGCGGCGGCCGATGAAGCGGCCGAAACGCTTCTTCTTGCCCTTCACCCGGCTCACCGTGACCGAGTCCACCTTGGTCTTGAACAGCAGCTCCACCGCCGCCTTGATCTCGGGCTTGGTGGCGGCGTCGGCGACGCGGAACACGTACTGGCGGTTCTTGTCGGCGACGCGGGTGCTCTTTTCCGAGACCACCGGCGCGAGCAATACCTGCATCAGCTGCTCGGCGTTGTATTTGCGCAGCGCGGTCATTTGAACATCTCCTCGAGCTTGGCCACCGCTTTCTTGGTCAGCAGCACGTTCGGGTAGCGCACCAGCGCGACCGGATTGGTCTGCTGCGCGGAAATCACCGTGACGTTATGAAGATTGCGCGAAGACAGCGTGAGGTTGGGGTCCATCTCGTCGGTAATCACCAGCACCTCATCGAAACCCATCGACTTCACCTTCTGCGCGAGCAGCTTGGTCTTCGGGTGCTCGAGCTTGAACTCGTCGACCACGCGGATGCGGTCCTCGCGCGCCAGCTGCGACAGGATCGACGCCATGCCGGCGCGGTACATCCTGCGGTTCACTTTCTGCGAGAAATTCTCGTCCGGCGTATTGGGGAAGATCTTGCCGCCGCCGCGCCACAACGGGCTGGAGGTCATGCCGGCGCGCGCACGGCCGGTGCCCTTCTGGCGCCACGGCTTCTTGGTCGAATGGCGCACTTCGCCGCGGTCCTTCTGCTTCCTCGTGCCCAGGCGGGCGTTCGCCTCGTAGGCGACCACGAGCTGGTGAATCAGCGCTTCGTTGAAGTCGCGCCCGAAAATTTCGTCCTTCGCCGCCACCGTTCCGGCCGCGCCCTGGTCGTTGATCAGTTTCAGTTCCATGGCGGACCTCAGGCTTTCACCGCCGGCCGCACGACGATGTCGCGGCCCGCATAACCAGGGACCGAGCCCTTGACGAGCAGCAGCTGGCGCTCGGCGTCGATGCGCACCACGACCAGGTTCTGGATCGTGCGGCGCTTGTTGCCCAGATGGCCGGCCATGCGCTTGCCGGGGAACACGCGACCCGGATCTTGCCGTTGCCCGGTCGAGCCCTGGGTACGCGTCGTAATCGAGTTGCCGTGGGTTTCGCGGTTGGAGGAGAAATGGTGCCGCTTGATGACGCCGGCGAAACCCTTGCCGAGCGTGGTTCCCTGGACGTCCACTTTCTGCCCGACCTTGAAGATCTCGACGCCGATCTTGCCGCCGACCTTGAGGCTGGCGAGCTCGTCGGCCTTGGCGCGGAACTCGCGCAGCATATGGCCGGCTTCGACCGCCGCCTTGGCGAGGTGCCCCGCGAGCGGCTTGCGCACGCGGCTTGCACGCCGCTTGCCGAACGCGACCTGCACGGCCGAGTAGCCGTCCTTGTCCGCGGTCTTGATCTGCGTGATGCGGTTGTCGGAGACCTCGAGCACGGTCACCGGCTGGGCGTCGCCCTCGTCGGTGAAGATGCGCATCATGCCGACCTTGCGGCCGACCAGTCCTATCGTCATACGATCCTCTTCTCGTTAACCCGGCACCATGCTGCGCGTCCCCGGGCGCCGGCTCCTGTTGGCCGGCACTGCACTTAGTACAGCGGTACGACTGAATCTGAATCGATTGAATCTAAACCTATTTAACCTTGATCTCCACGTCCACGCCGGCCGGCAGATCGAGCTTCATCAGCGCATCCACCGTCTTGTCGGTCGGATCAATGATGTCCATCAGCCTGAGATGGGTCCGGATCTCGAGCTGTTCGCGCGAGGTCTTGTCGGCATGCGGCGAGCGCAGCAGATCGAAGCGCGCCTTGCGCGTCGGCAGCGGCACCGGACCGCGCACCACCGCGCCGGTACGCTTGGCCGTGTCGACGATCTCGAGCGCCGACTGGTCGATCAGCCGGTAGTCGAACGCCTTGAGGCGAATGCGGATGCGTTGGCTTTCCATGCTAAGCGGCCCTCAGGCCGCGCTCCTTGTTCATTCGATGACCTTGGCGACGACGCCGGCGCCCACGGTCTTGCCGCCCTCGCGGATGGCAAAGCGCA
>JBBPIU010000208.1:0-3251 GCA_038040245.1 Pseudomonadota bacterium
GACCATCAAGTCCGGCAGCTCGGCTTAGCCGTAGATGCCGCGCGTGCCGATCTGGCGCATCAGGTACATGCCCATGGCGTAGCCGCCGAGCGCGAAAAAGAGACCGTGTCCGAGCGACAGGATCCCGGTGTAGCCCCACACCAGGTCCATCGCGATGGCCACGATGGCGTAGCACATGATTTTGCCGATCAGCGTCACCCAGTATTGCGAAAGATGGAAGGGGCTGTCCTGGGGTATCGCAAGACTCAGGATCGGAAAAACTACAAATGCAATGAGAGATGAAAGGCCAATCAAAAGCCAACCCCTCGCTCCATAGAGTCGGTTCACGCTTCCAGTGCCCTGCCCTTCACCGCGAACAGGCCCTGCGGCCGGCGCTGGATGAAGATGATGATGAACACGAGCACCACGATCTTCGCGATCACCGCGCCGGACACCGCTTCGAGGAACTTGTTGGCGAAACCGAGCGTCAGGGCCGCGTACACGGTGCCGGCGAGCTGGCCGACGCCGCCGAACACCACCACCATGAACGAATCCACGATGTAGCCCTGGCCGAGGTCGGGGCCGACGTTGCCGATCTGCGACAGCGCGCAGCCGGCGAGCCCGGCGATGCCCGATCCGAGGCCGAAGGCCCACATGTCCACGAGGCCCGTGGGCACGCCGACGCAGGAGGCCATCTCGCGGTTCTGCGTCACGCCGCGCACGAACAGGCCCAAGCGCGTGCGTGTAAGAAGCAACCAGATGGAAATCAACACTGCAATCGCAAAAGCAACGATGACGATGCGGCTCCACGGCAGCACCACGCCCGCGAAAGCCTGGATGCCGCCGGACATGAACGCGGGGTTCTCCACCTGCACGTTGGCCGCGCCGAAGAGGGTGCGCACCGACTGGATCAGCATCAGGCTGATGCCCCAGGTCGCGAGCAGCGTCTCCAGCGGCCGGCCGTAAAGCCAGCGGATCACCACGCGCTCGAGGACCATGCCGACCGCCGCGGCGACGATGAACGATGCCGGGACGGCGATCAGCAGATACCAGTCAAAAAAATTCGTTTTTCTGAAAAGAACCTGAACGACATATGTCGTATAGGCGCCGATCATGATCAACTCGCCGTGCGCCATGTTGATGACGCCCATCAGGCCGTAGGTGATGGCGAGGCCCAGCGCCGCCAGCAGCAGAATGGAGCCGAGCGAGACGCCCGCGAACAGCAGCCCCGCGCGTTCGCCCCAGGCGAGCTTGCCCTGCACTTCAAGCAGGCTCTTCTGCGCCGCGATGCGGATGTCCGCGTCGGCGTCGGTGACGGCTTCGGCGAGCAGGGTCCGGCTGTTCGAGCTGTTCGATTCGCCCAGCCGCCGGATCGCGGCGAGGCGCGTTTCCTTGTCGCCGCTCTTCATCTCCATCGACGACGCCGTGAGTTCGAGCAGCGGCCGGATGTCCGGATCGGATTCCTTTTC
Organism: Pseudomonadota bacterium; assembly: GCA_038040245.1. Lineage (GTDB taxonomy): Bacteria > Pseudomonadota > Gammaproteobacteria > Burkholderiales > SG8-39 > RBG-16-66-20. The sequence goes on from JBBPIU010000208.1 coordinate 1,449, forward strand.
CAGCGCCTTCTTCACCAGCGCCAGCATGGACGCATCGGCGCCGCCCGCGAGTGCCTTGGCCGCCTCGAGCCGCGTTGCGCGCTGCGGCGACAGCAGCTTGAAGGCCGCCAGTGCGCCCTCGATCTCGCGCCGCAGCCGGTTGTTGGCGACCACGTCCTCGCGGCCCTCGGGCAGCGGCGTCACGGGCTCGCCGGTGACGGCGTCGGTGCCCTGCTCGCCCTTGACGATCAGGACGCGCTTGCCCGCGGTCTGCATGTCGCCCCCCGAAACCGCCTCGAGCAGTGCCGCGGCGCGCGGATCACCCTCGGCGAGCAGCGCCGCGATCGCCTCGCTGCGCTCGTCGGCCTCGCCGAAAGCGAGCTTCTCGACCGCCGCCTTGTCGATCGCAAACGCGTGGCCGGCCGGGTTGGCCAATGCGCAAAGGAAAAACACGAATAGAAGCGTTCTCATACGTAAAGAGGGCCGGCGAACCGGCCCTCCTTTTCTATCACATTACCCGAGGACTACTTCTTCTTCTCGGCCATCAGCGCGGGCTCGTCCTTCTTCTTGTCGTTGCCTGCGATGAACGGGCTCCAGGGCTGCGCCTTGACCGGGCCCTTGGTCTTCCAGACCACGTTGAACTGGCCGTCGGCCTTGATTTCGCCGATGAACACCGCCTTGTGCAGGTGGTGGTTCTTCGCGTCCATCGTGGAGGTGATGCCCGAGGGCGCCTTGAAGGTCTGCCCGCCCATCGCCGCGCTCACCTTGGCGACGTCGAAGCTCTTCGCCTTCTCGACGGCCTGCTTCCACATGTAGATGCCGATGTAGGTCGCTTCCATCGGATCGTTGGTCAGCGGCTTGTCCTTGTGGCCGGCGATGTTCTTCGCCTTGGCGTAGGCCGCCCACTTCTTGGTGAACTCGTCGTTCGCAGGCGCCTTGATCGACATGAAGTAGTTCCACGCCGCGAGGTGCCCCACGAGCGGCTTGGTGTCCACGCCGCGCAGTTCTTCTTCGCCGACCGAGAACGCCACCACCGGCACGTCGGTCGCCTTCAGGCCCTGGTTGCCCAGTTCCTTGTAGAACGGCACGTTCGAATCGCCGTTGATGGTCGAGACCACCGCGGTCTTCTTGCCCTCCGACGCAAACTTCTTGATCTTGGCGATGATGGTCTGGTAGTCGCTGTGGCCGAAGGGGGTGTACTCCTCCATGATGTCGGCATCGGCGACGCCCTTGGATTTCAGGAACGCGCGCAGGATCTTGTTGGTGGTGCGCGGATACACGTAGTCGGTGCCGAGCAGCACCCAGCGCTTGGCGCCGCCGCCGTCCTTGGACATCAGGTATTCCACCGCCGGGATCGCCTGCTGGTTGGGCGCGGCGCCGGTGTAGAACACGTTTTTCGAGATTTCCTCCCCTTCATACTGCACCGGGTAGAACAGCAGGCTGTTCAGCTCTTCGTACACCGGCAGCACGGACTTGCGCGACACCGAGGTCCAGCAGCCGAACGTGACGGCGACCTTGTCCTGGGTGATCAGCTGGCGCGCCTTCTCGGCGAACAACGGCCAGTTGGAGGCCGGATCGACCACCACGGGCTCGAGCTTCATGCCCATGACGCCGCCCTTGGCGTTGATCTCCTCCACCGCCATCAGCACGGTGTCCTTGAGGACCGTCTCGCTGATCGCCATCGTGCCCGAGAGCGAATGCAGCACACCAATCTTGACCGTCTTCTGCTGCGCGTAAAGGCTGGTGGAACCGAAACCGATGGCGGCGACTGCTGCCGACAGGGCCAACTGCTTGATGAATATTCTTCGTTTCATTGCATCTCCC
>JBBPIU010000209.1:0-3197 GCA_038040245.1 Pseudomonadota bacterium
GGACCATGGCGCCGAGTCGCCGTGGTGGGCGCGGGTTACGCCGGCATGGCGGCCGCGGTCACGCTCGCCGAACGCGGCGTGCCGGTCACCGTGTTCGAGTCCGGGCCCGTTCCCGGCGGCCGCGCGCGCCGCGTTACGACCGAGGGGCGCGAACTCGACAACGGCCAGCACATTCTGATCGGCGCCTACACCGAACTGCTGCGCCTGATGCGGGTGGTCGGCGTTCAGAGCGATGCCGTGCTGCGTCTACCGCTCGAGTTGCGCTATGCCGACGGTTTCGCCTTGCGCTCGCTCTGGTTTCCGGCTCCATTCGGCCTGCTTGGAGGTCTTTTTTTTTCAGGAAAAATTCCGCTCAGAGAGCGGATTGGCGCGGTCCGGTTCATGTTCATATTGCGAAGCACGGGGTTCCGCGTGGAGCCGAAGCTTTCGGTGAAAGATCTTCTGGATCAGCATGGTCAAAACGGCGTGATCGGGCACTACCTGTGGCGGCCGCTGTGCGTCTCGGCGCTCAATACGCCGCCGGAACTGGCTTCGGCGCAGGTCTTCGTCACCGTGCTGCGCGACTCGCTTGCCGGCCAGAGCGATGCCAGCGATCTGCTGCTGCCCTGCGTCGATCTCTCGCAGCTCTTTCCCGAGCCCGCCGCCGGCTTCGTTCGATCGCATGGCGGCGAGATCCGTCTCAACGAAACAGTGCGCGACCTCGCCTCGCTGCAAGAAGAGTTCCCGAAAATCATTGTCGCGGTCGGACCGCACCAGCTCAAGACGCTGCTTCCCGGGCTCGCGCCCGAGTTCGAGTATCAGCCGATCTACACGTGCTACCTGCAATACCCCGATAGCGTGAAGCTGCCCTTCCCGATGCTCGGCCTGGCAGGAGGCCTGGTGCAATGGGCTTTCGACCGCGGCGCCCTGAGCGGAGAAAAAGGCCGCATCGCCTGCGTCATCAGCGCGCAGGGCGACCACCAGCAGATGCAGCAGGACGAACTCGCCGCCGCGTGCCACCGCGAACTCGCGCGTGCGCTGCGAGGCCTACCCGACCCGGAGTGGTCGCGTGTGATCGCCGAAAAGCGCGCGACCGTCGCCTGCACGCCGGCAATGAAAGCCTTCAACCCGAAATCCTCGATTCCAGGCGTCGTCCTCGCCGGCGATTACACCGACCCTGACTACCCTCCGACGTTGGAGGCAGCTGTTCGTAGCGGCACCCGCGCGGCACTGAATATCATCACCGAGGAGTAACCATGGCGATCTCCCAGCACGACAAAGCTGTTCAGTTCAAGGCGCTGCACCAGAGGCCGCGCGCGTTCGTGATCGCGAATCCCTGGGACGCGGGCTCGGCGCGCCTGCTTGCCGGGCTCGGCTTCCAGGCCTTGGCGACCTCCAGCGGTGCTTCCGCCGCCATCCTCGGCCGACGCGACGGCAAAGTGACGCGCGACGAGGCCCTGGCGCAGTCGCACGCCATCGTGGCGGCGACCGATCTCCCGGTATCGGCCGATCTGGAAAAAGGCTTCGGCGACGCGCCGTCGGACGCGGCGCAAACCATCCGCCTCGCCGCGGGGGCGGGTCTGGTCGGCGGCTCGATCGAGGATGCGTCCGGCGACAAGGACAAACCGATCTACGGCATCGAGCACGCCGTCGAGCGCGTCGCCGCGGCGGTGCAGGCGGCGCGTTCGCTTGCGTTCCCGTTCATGCTCACCGCGCGCGCGGAAAACTTTCTGCGCGGCAACCCTGACCTGGACGACACCATCAAGCGCCTGCAGGCCTACGAGAAAGCGGGCGCCGACGTGCTGTTCGCGCCCGGCCTGCCCGACCTGGCGGCAGTGAGAAAGGTATGCGCCTCCTTGTCGAAGCCATTCAATTTCATGGTCGGCATCAAAGGCAAATCCTTCACCGTGGCCGAACTGGAAGCGGCAGGCGTCCGGCGCATCAGCCTGGCAACATCGCTCTATCGCGCGGCGATGAGCGGGCTGCTGGAAGCCGCCAGAGAGGTCAGGGAAAAAGGCAGCTTCAGTTACCTGGACCGTTCGGTGTCGACGCCCGAGTTGTACACCCTGATGCGGAACTAGGAACTCAGAGCCTGGTGATGGCAAAGCTCGTTCTCAAGAATCCACGCCTTGCGAACCGGGCGGCGGTGACGATTGTCGCGGCATGCGCGCAGCTGCGCAGGTCACCAACTAGCTAATATGCAAATCCACTCGACTTGCAACTCGCTGATTCACATGCCGTTCCTGAAATACAGCACTGTGATATCAGCACTTTTACTGGTTGAACTATGTTATCCGGCACTCTTGCTGACTAATCACAGTTAGGCGCCTCATGAACCTCCGCAGTTTTATTGCCGATCAAACTGGCGAGGATGTCGCCTTCATTGTCTTAAATGTGACTACCAAGCTAGGACCATTCACTGCAACTCTCGGCGTTGGGAAAATCGAAAATGGAGAGCTATTCCTCTCCCCAGTCGCTCAGGCATGCCTTGAGCGGATGGCAAAGCTCACCGAGAGAACAAAGGACAAAGAAACCGTTCATTTTGTCGAGGTTGCGAGCAAGAACAAGCTCCGAGACAAAGTGCGGAACGCCTTCTTACGCGCGACGCGCCATGACCAAATCTTCTTTGTATGTCGAGACGATAAAATCTACGATCAAGTATTTGAAGAACTGCATATCCAGAATCATGATGCCACTTCTGACAGCAGTCACTAAGCCGCCGTTGCGATCGGCTTCTACTACTTTTGTGATCGTAATAACTTTCGTCGTCTGGAGCAATTTCGTTTCGGCCCAAGAAAACTCTTCAGCTACCGAAGAAAGGGCTAAGACTAGTTTCGTCGCATACAAAGACTGCATGGAAATGGCGGCTGAGCAGTACGCTTCATCCGCCGCAACTCCTAATGAAATAGCGGATGCAGCGCAGTCCAAATGCGGAATGCAATTCCATGTGTACGAGCGCTCTGTCGAGGACTACTTCGCATCTGTCGCGTCGAACCGTGGTGCCGCAATGGGACGTGAGAGAGGGAATGTCCACGCACAAGAAACAAAGCGAAAATTGAAAGGCCGCGTAGTCCAGTTAGTAATCAAAACTCGCATGGGGAAAAAGAGTGGTTCCTAAGCGTATTGCGCCTAACCCTTAGCTGCTGCCGACGGGCCGCCGGCGACGCGCGAGTGCGAATTTCCGTGGTGGCCCGCGGCAGAGCAAAACGTTAAAGCGC
>JBBPIU010000210.1:0-3156 GCA_038040245.1 Pseudomonadota bacterium
GTTCGAGCACTCCGAATTGCTGGGGGATCAGGAGCGCTGTCTCGCCCTGATGAAGGAAATCGCGGTGTTTCCGGAAACGGCCGACCTGCCGAAATGGACCGCGGCGCATCTCGTCATCATCCGCCGCTTCGGCAGGTTTCCCCACCGCAATGCGGCCCTCGGGCGCGCCAGCACGCCCGAGGAAGCGGAATTTCTCAAGCAGCCCGGCTCAAGCTTCTGAGTCGGTGATTGCGCCTTTGCTCGCCGTGGAAACGAGCTTCATGTACTTGGCGAGCAGTCCTCTGGTGTAGCGCGGCTTCGGCGCTTGCCATTTTTTGCGGCGCGCGGCGAGCTCCTTCACCGGCACGTTCAGCTGGAGGAGAAGCTTCTTCGCATCGATGGTGATCGAATCGCCCTCTTTCACCAGCGCGATGGTGCCGCCCACGTAGGCTTCGGGCGCAACGTGCCCGACGACCATTCCCCAGGTGCCGCCGGAGAATCGCCCGTCGGTAAGCAACCCCACCGATTCACCCAGGCCCTGCCCGATCAGCGCCGAGGTCGGCGCCAGCATCTCCTGCATGCCGGGGCCGCCCTTGGGGCCTTCGTAGCGGATCACGATCACGTCGCCCGGCTTGATGCGCTTGGCCATGATCGCGTTCATGCAGGCGTTCTCGGAGTCGAACACGCGTGCCGGGCCGGTAATCACCGGATTCTTCAGCCCGGTGATCTTCGCCACGCACCCCTCCGGCGCGAGATTGCCCTTCAGGATCGCGAGATGGCCTTGCTTGTACATTGGATTCGACCACGGCCGGATCACGTCCTGGTCCCGGCGCGGTTCGGAAGGAACATCCTTCAGCATCTCCACCATGGTGCGGCCGTGGATCGTCATGCACTCGCCGTGCAGCCTTCCGTTTTCGAGCAGGATCTTCAATACCTGCGGCACGCCGCCGGCACGATGGAAGTCCACCGCGACGTATTTTCCAGAGGGCTTGAGGTTGCACAGCACCGGCACCTTGCGGCGCACGCGCTCGAAATCGTCAATGGTCCATTTCACGCCCGCCGCGGACGCGATCGCGAGGTAGTGCAACACCGCATTGGTCGAGCCGCCGGTCGCCATGACGAGCGCCACTGCATTCTCGATCGATTTTCGCGTGATGATGTCGCGCGCTTTCAGGTTTCTGCGCACCGCCTCGACCAGAACCTTGGCCGACTCGGCCGCGGAGTCGGCCTTCTCGGCGTCCGGCGAGGCCATTTGCGACGAGCCGAGCAGGCTCATGCCGAGCGCCTCGAACGAGGACGACATGGTGTTGGCGGTGTACATGCCGCCGCAGGCGCCGACCGACGGACAGGCGTTCTTTTCGATACCGATGAAGTCCTCCTGGCTCATCTTGCCGGCACTGATTGCGCCCACTGCCTCGAACGCCGAGACGATGGTGAGGTCCTGGCCTTTCCATTTGCCGGGTTTGATGGTGCCGCCGTAGACGTAGATCCCCGGCACGTTCATGCGCGCCAGCGCCATCATGCCGCCGGGCATGTTTTTGTCGCAGCCGCCGATGACCAGCGCGCCGTCCATGGCCTGGCCGTTGACCGAGGTCTCGATCGCATCCGCGATCACTTCGCGCGACACCAGCGAGTACTTCATCGCCTCGGTGCCCATGCCGATGCCGTCAGTGACGGTCGGCACGCCAAATACCTGCGGCTTCGCTCCCGCCGCCTCAAGTGCGGCCATCGCGCTGTCCACCAGCGGCTGTATGCCGGCATTGCAGGGATTCATGGTCGAGTGGCCGTTGGCAACGCCGACGATCGGTTTGTCGAAGTCGCCGTCCTTGAAGCCGACCGCGCGCAGCATCGCCCGGTTGGGCGAGCGCGCCGGGCCTTGCGTAATGAGTTTCGAGCGCCGGTTCGACGGGGTCTTGCCTGGGTCGCGATCAGCCATGCATTCCTCCTTGGATGGTGCGGATGGTGCGGATGGTGCGGACAATGCGGGCAGTCTAAGGGATGCTAAGCAATACGATCCAATACAATACAAGCTTACTATTGATACCTGCCAGGTATGAATACGCCCGAGCTGCGCCAGTTGCGCCACTTCGTCGCGGTCGCCGAACGCCTGCATTTCGGCCGCGCCGCCGCCGCGCTGCACATGTCGCAGCCGCCCCTGTCGCGCTCGATCCGGGACCTGGAAGAACGGCTCGGGGCAACGCTGCTCGCGCGCACCAGCCGCAAGGTCGAACTCACGCCCGAGGGCGCCCGCTTCCTGGAGGAGGCCAGGCGCCTGCTGGCGCAACTCGAGCACGCGGTACTGGAAGTGGGACGCATGGCCGCCGGCGGCGGGCGATTGCGCCTGGGCTTCGTCTCGCTCGCCGACTATGGCGTGCTGCCGCGCCTGCTCAAGGCCTACAAGGCGGCGCGGCCCGGCGTAGCGCTCGCGTTGCGCGAGATGCTTTCCCCCGAGCAGGCCGCGGCACTGGCGGCAGGCGAGTTGGATTTCGGCCTGTTGCTGCCGCCCGTGGCCGGCGCAGACCTTGAGCACATTGTCGTCCAGCGGGAGCGGTTCCTGGTCGCCCTGCCTTCGCGCCACCGGCTGGCGCGCAGGCGCGGGCGGGTCGCGATGCGCGAACTCGCCGGCGAGGCGTTCGTCATGGCGCCGCGCGAGATCGCACCCGGCCTGCACGACGTGGTTGCCGCGCTGGCGACGCGCGCCGGCTTCGCGCCACGCGTGGCGCAGGAGGCGATCCAGATGCAAACCGTCGTCAGCCTCGTCTCGAGCGGAATGGGCGTCGCCGTCGTGCCCGCCTCGGTCGCAAACCTCGGCCGGCGCGGCGTCGCCTACCGCGAGATTGCCGACCCCCATCCCCGCCTCGACCTGTGGCTCGCCTGGCGCCGCGGCGCGCTGGGCGTCGCGGCGCGCGAGTTCGTGCTGCACGCGCGCCGCATTGCGCCAACGGGGCGGTCAGGACGCCCCGTTCCAAGCTAATCTGCTGCCGGAACCATGCTGACGCATCCGAACTTCGACCCGGTGGTGTTTTCGGTCGGCCCGCTGGCGGTGCGTTGGTACGGCCTCATGTACCTCCTCGCCTTCGCTTCGTTCTGGTGGCTCGGCACGCGGCGCATCAAGGCAGGTCTCGCTCCGATCACGCGCGAACAGCTGGACGACCTCCTGTTCGGCGGCATCGTCGG
>JBBPIU010000211.1:0-3134 GCA_038040245.1 Pseudomonadota bacterium
GTTCTCGTTCGCCACCTCGCTCTGGCTCGCGCTGCCGATGCTGTTCCTCGTCGGCATGGGCGCCATGCTGAGCGCGGCCTCGACCAACACCGTGCTGCAGACCATCGTCGAGGACCGCATGCGCGCGCGCGTGGTCTCGATCTACATGATGTCCTTCCTCGGCGTGACGCCGCTCGGCGCCCTGTTCGCCGGGATGCTGGCCGAGCGCATCGGCCCGCCCACCACGCTTGCCCTGGGCGGCGCGGTGGCGTTGTGCGCCGCATTCGTCTACTGGATGAACCTCTCGAAGATCAGAGCCGCGATCCGGCCGGTCTACCAGAAATTGGGTATCGTTCCCCGCGCCGATGAATAGCTCTTTCGGCAGCCTAGCCTTCTGTCTTTAAGTACGGTCAAATGCCGCATTCAATTCATCGTCCTTGTGAGCCCCTCCATGACCGCCAAAGCCCGTTTCGATCTGCAGATGGATGCCGACGAGAAGGCCCTGGCTCTGCTGGATCGCGAGTCGCGCGTCACGCTGTCGAAGCGCGATTTCGCCGCGTTCACTCGGGCGCTGAATGGCGCGTTCACACTGAAGCCGGCGCTCAAGCGCGCACTGGCTGAGGCAAAAACGAAAGTTCGCCGTACATGAAGAACATCCGCTCGAAGCGGACAGAAAGAAGCTCCCCGCTACCCCGTACCGTGTTATCGCATGGGACGTTTGGCGTGCCGCACGGATCGGCGAGGCCAGGGCTTTGGCAAGCTGCTCATTGGCTGCGCCGTGGAACGCTGCCTGCAGGCCCGCAAGCACGTCGCCGCATTTGCGCTGATCGTAGATGCCAAGAATTCCGAAGCAAAGGCGTTTTATGAACACTATGGTTTCACGCCTTGCGTCGATGCGTCGATGCGTCGATGACGCTCTACCTCCCGCTGGAGAAATAATGGCGACATTCCTGGTAGCGCACGGCGCCTGGTCCGCGGGTTGGACCTGGAAGAAAATGCGGCCGCGGGGCCGGCGATGGAGCAGCGATGTCTCGATGTCCGGCTTGCGCCGGCAATACGAGCCGTGCGGCCCGTTCCCGTACACTTCGTCTCGCGGGATCAACGTCGACCGCAACATGTCATAGGGGAAAAGCATGATGAATCTCCTTAGAACACTCATCGCTGCCCTCGGGCTGGCGCTGGCGTTCCCGGCGGCGGCGCAGACCTATCCCAGCCAGCCGATCCGGCTGATCGCGCCCTTCCCTCCGGGCGGCAGCGTGGACATCATGGCACGCCTCATCGCCGAGCCGCTCGGCAATCAACTCGGCACCCGGATCATCATTGACAACCGTTCCGGCGCTTCAGGCAACATCGGGATGGAGGCGGCGGCACGGGCGGCAGCGGATGGCTACACGGTGGTGCTGAATACCATCCCGCTGGTCACCAATCAGAGCTTGTTCGACAAGCTCAACTGGGACCCGATCAAGGACTTCGCGCCGATCGGCATGGTCGCGACCTCCCCTCACGTGCTCGTGGTCCACACCAAGGTGCCGGCGGGCAATGTCGATGACCTGGTGCGGCTCGCGCGCGCCAGCCCCGGCAAGCTGAGCTACGCCTCGGCGGGCGTCGGCACGACCTTCCACCTCTGCGGCGAGATGTTCAAGGACTCGACCGGCACTTTCATTCTGCACATTCCCTATCGCGGCGGCGGCCCGGCACTCCTCGACACCCTCGCCGGGCAGGTCGAAATGAGCTTTCCGACGCTGTCGGCGGCGCTGCCGCACGTCAAGGCGGGAACCCTGCGGGCGCTGGCGGTCACCGACACGACGCGTTCATCGCTGCTGCCGGACGTGCCGACCCTGCGGGAGGCCGGCGTGAAGGATTTTCAGTTCACGCAGTGGCTCGCGCTGCTCGCCCCCGCCGGCACTCCGCCGCCGGTCGTGGGCCGGCTGAGTTCCGCCCTCAGGAACGCCCTGAACACACAGGAAGTCCGCGACAAGTTCCAGGCCCAGGCATTCGAAGGCTTCCTCACCACGCCCGCGGAAGCGGGCAAGTTCATTGCCGGCGAAGTGCAGCGCTTTTCGAAGCTCATCAAGACGCGGGGCATTACGTCAAATTGAAGGCTAGTACTTAGCGCTCCCCGGCGTTCTCGGAAACGGGATCGCGTCGCGGACATTCGAGAGCCCAGTGACGTAAGCCACGGTGCGCTCGAAGCCGAGGCCGAAGCCCGCATGGGGGACGGTGCCGTAGCGGCGCAGGTCGCGATACCAACGGTAGTGTTCCTTGTCGAGCCCGCTCTCATCCATCCGCGCATCGAGGACGTCGAGCCGCTCTTCGCGCTGGCTGCCGCCGATGATTTCGCCGATTCCCGGCGCGAGCACGTCCATGGCGGCGACGGTCTTGCCATCGTCGTTGACGCGCATGTAGAACGCCTTGATGCCCTTGGGGTAGTTCATGACGATCACGGGCTTTTTGGCATGCCGCTCGGTGAGGTAGCGCTCGTGCTCGGATTGCAGGTCGATGCCCCACTTCACCGGGAACTCGAACTTCTCTTTCGCCCGCTCGAGCACCGCAATCGCGTCGCTGTAGTCCATCCGCACGAAATCGGAGTCGACGATTCCCTGCAGCTTGGCGATCAGCCCCTTTTCGATGCGCTCGTCGAAGAAGGCGATGTCCTCCGGGCGTTCGTTGAGCAAAGTCTTGAAGACGTGCTTGAGCAGCGCCTCGGCAAGGCTGGCGTTGTCCAAGAGGTCGGCGAAGGCGATCTCCGGCTCGACCATCCAGAACTCGGCCAGGTGCCGGCTGGTGTTGGAGTTCTCGGCGCGGAAGGTCGGGCCGAAGGTATAGACCTTGGACAGCGCGAGGCAGTAGGTTTCCACGTTGAGCTGCCCCGACACCGTGAGGAAGGTCTCGCGCCCGAAGAAGTCCTGCGCGAAGTCGACCTTGCCCTCCGGGGTGCGCGGCAGGTTCGCGAGGTCCAGCGTCGAGACGCGAAACAAGGCCCCCGCGCCTTCCGCATCCGATGTGGTGATGATCGGCGTGTTGACCCAGAAGAACCCATGCTCATGAAAGAAGCGATGGATGGCCTGCGCGACGGTATGCCGCACCCGGGTCGCCGCGCCGATTACGTTGGTGCGCGGCCGCAGGTGCGCCACCTCGCGCAGGAATTCGAGCGT
>JBBPIU010000212.1:0-1809 GCA_038040245.1 Pseudomonadota bacterium
GGGACCCGTTTGCGAACCGACACGCGATACAGCCAGAAAAGCATCGCTCCGATGAGCAGAACAGCCGGCATTTGAAGAAGGTTCGTTTCGCGTAACCACCTGGGGAAGAGTTTCGCCTGGCCGGGGTAGAAGGAGAGTGTGGCGAAGAGCAGCCCCATGCTCATTCGCAACAGATGTCGGGCGATTCGTTTCGCACCGGAAACACCGCCGCGCACGATCATGCGAACGTCAGAGGCGGCGAACAGCAGGGCTATCGAACCAAAGACAAAGTAAAAGGCAGCGGGATATCCATGTTTCAAACCACTCTGGCTGTTTGCCGTTTGGAAGCCCCAGGTCGCGCCGACAGCTGCGATCGCCAAGGCAAACACAAGAGCGCCCACATCGAAGATGCCCGCTCGACCATCTCGACGCTTGGCGGCCACCCATGCCGTTGCAACCAGATAGAAAGTCAGAGTGCTGCCCATGACGTTGCCGTTGTTGGGTCTGAGGAATGCCGCCACGAACCCACCAGCTGCGGTCGCGATGAGCATGGAGACGAAAAACACATTTCCAGCCGCCCCATGCAGGCCCGAGCCTTTGCGCAACGCCATTGCCAGGAAGCCAGACAGCAATCCCACGGTGGCAGCGCAGACATGAACGATTAATAGAGGCGATGCTTGCATTGGTCAGTTCTCCTCGGTCACGAAGCCCGATTGCGTAGAACGGGAGAGGCCACCGGCGAGGATGTGTACGACTAACGTGGTTCGCATTGATCGATCCTGCCGTTCACCGCGGTTGCGGGTTTGTGGTTCCGCCACGGTGCGTCGAGCTTTGTAACCAATTCTTGAAAACCCGCACAATGCCGCGCGCCCGCTGTGATGACAGCAGAATGAGGTATCCGGCCAGCAGGCAATGAAGTCCGAAAAGTACAAAGCTGATGTTGCTTGCCCGCGCACTCAATCTGAGAAACGTGAGCACCAGCGCCTGCAACTGCTCGACGGTGAATAGGTTCAGGTATTGCGCGCCTCCCAGCACGACCAGGGGGGCGAGACGAAACGCAAAACTGACGGCCGCACTGACGAATCCCGCGACGCTGAACAGCGCCGCGAGCAAAGAGACGTTCCTGTTCACCGGCTTCAAGATCGCGTAGACGAGCAGCGTCGCAGCGATGTAGCACGCGGTCGCGATGAAAGCGGCTGCGACGCCCATCCGAAATAAGGCCTCGTGCGCCGAGATGTTGGTCGCTGTGGCCGCGGGGTTGCCGGCTACGACAATCCTGCCGTAAACGAGCGTGGCGAATGTGCCCGTCAGTATGGTCAGCAGCCAGAAGACACCGGCAGTCCTGGTCTTGAAACGCGGCGACGCTTCTGCAATCGATTCCGTCGAGACAGCTGTGCTCATCTTCGTTCTCCTTACGCGAGTGGAGTCGCTCTGCCGGCGAGTCAGATCGGTTCGCGATTGCGGCGCAGCCGCACCGCGGCGGCGAGGAATGCGGCGGCGAATGCCAGCCCGACCCACAATCCGGGCGCGCTCAGGAATCTCGCCGGATCGAGTTGCGAGAAGCGATCGATGTTCCCACCGTGCTTCCCCTTGAGGGCGAATGCCTCCGTCATGGCTCCCGTCACGCGGTACCCCAGCATGGCCATGAAAAGCCACGTGTTGAACATGATCCTTTCGACGGCTGCTACCGCGAGCAGCGGTAACACGGCCCATAGAATCGGGGCACGCCGCGCCCAGGCCGAGACCAGCAGCAGCCAGCCGTAGATCGGTGCGAACCAGAGCGCATGCACGGTCAGGCCGTAGAGCATGATCAGCAGCCCCTGGAAGAAT
>JBBPIU010000212.1:1909-3119 GCA_038040245.1 Pseudomonadota bacterium
AGGGCGTCGAGACAGTAGAAGAACCCGACCAGGAGTGTGGCCATCATGATCGGAGCCGGCGCCATGCTGAAGGGCTTGACGATCACCGCGTGCTGCTTGGCCGGGTCGAGCGCTGCATTTCGCATCCTCTTGGGCAGACCGATCGTGCTGATCGAGGAGGCGAACAGGACGACGGCGGCGACGACGAGCGGCGCGATCAGGATCGAGCGGTTCTCCCACAATTCGCGGCGCACCGACCAGTAAAAGGGCCGGGTCGCCGACATGGGCGCGGGCGGAATTCCCTGCGAGTCGACGGCAGACTCGGGCATTGCGTTCGATGGAGTATTCATCTCGCGGCTCCTTGTGCCTCTCCGGCTTGCTTGCCCATCACGGCAACGAACACGTCGGCGATGCTGGGCGTGCGTACGTCGCCCAGCGCGGTGAGTTGGTTTCGATCGGCGTGATCGAACAGCAGGATGCTGCGGCCGAACACCTGGCGCTCGTGAATGGGTCCCAGCGCGCGTGCTGCGGCGACATGCTCGGGATGCGCCATCACTTGCACATAGCGCGACTCGATTTCTTCCATGCTGTAATCGAGCACGATGCGACCGCGGTCGATGAACATGAGATCGGTCAGGACGTCCTGGATCTCTTCCACCTGATGTGTCGTCACCACGATGGTGCGGCTGCGATCGAAGTAGTCGTTCAAGAGGGAGTCGTAGAACTGTTTGCGAAACAGGATGTCCAGGCCGAGCGTGGGCTCGTCCAGCACCAGCAATCTCGCGTCGATGGCCATGACCAGCGCGAGGTGCAGTTGGGCCACCATGCCCTTCGACAATTCCCTGACCTTGCTGGCGCGCCTGATGTTGGTCTTCGCAAGAAAACCTTCCGCCTTGGCACGATCGAATCGCGGATGCACGCCGGCGACATAGTCGAGCGCCTGCGAAACCCGAATCCAGCGCGGCAGCACGGCCACATCGGCAATGAAGGCGACATCGCGCATGAGCTGTTCGCGCTCGGTCCACGGGTCGCGTCCGAGGACCTTCAGCTCTCCCTGATAGGGGGTGAGGCCGAGAATCGCGTTGAGCGCGGTGGTCTTGCCTGCGCCGTTGGGGCCGATGATTCCGAGGATGCGGCCCTCTTCGATGCGCAAATCGATGCCGTCCAGGGCGATGGATGTGCCGTAGGCCTTGCGGAGGCCGCGTGCTTCGATGACTGTCATGGCTTCGGC
>JBBPIU010000213.1:0-3099 GCA_038040245.1 Pseudomonadota bacterium
GCCGCGCTGGGGCGAAGTGATACGCAAGGCCGGCATCAAGGCGCAGTAGAGCGGCGCCGCTGGGTCAAAGACCCAAGTAAGCCTGCCGCACGCGGTCGTCGTGCAGCAGCTCGCGGCCGGGGCCGCTCATGACGACGCTGCCGTTCTCGAGCACGTAGGCATGGTTCGAGATCTTCAGCGAGACGGCGACGTTCTGCTCGACCAGCAGCACGGTCATGCCTTTCGCGTTCAGCGCGTGGATGGCGTGCAGCACTTCCTGCACCACCACGGGCGCCAAGCCTAGCGAGGGCTCGTCGAACATGATCAATTCGGGGTTGCCCATCAGGCAGCGGCCGATGGCAAGCATCTGCTGCTCGCCGCCCGAAAGCGTGCCGGCGAGCTGGGCCCTGCGCTGCGCGAGGTGCGGGAACATCGCAAACACCTCGGCGAGCGTCTGCTTCGCCTTGGCGCGCGCGCGCGGCAGCAGGCCGCCCATTTCGAGGTTCTCCTCGACGCTGAGGGTCGGGAAGACCTGCCGCCCCTCGGCCACCTGGCCGATGCCGAGGTCGCAGATCGCGTGTGATTCCAGGTTTTGAATTTCTTTATTGTTAAAAAAAATTTTTCCAGAACGAGGTTTCTCGATTCCGGCAATCGAACGGATCAACGACGACTTTCCGGCGCCGTTGGCGCCGACGATGGCGACGATTTCCCCGCGCGGAACCTCGAGCGAAACCCGGTCCAGGGCCTGCGCGTCCCCGTAGAAAAGATCGAGGTCCTTGACGGAGAGCATCAGATTTCGCGCATCAAATTTCTGTGTGCTCGCCCAGATAGCACTCCAGCACCGCGGCGTCGCGCACCACTTCGGCGGGCGTGCCGCGGGCGATGATCTCGCCGTGGTGCAGCACCACCACGCGCTGCGCGAGCGCCATCACCGCCCGCATCACGTGCTCGATCAGCAGGATGGTGAGCCCGTCGGCGCGGTTGAGGTCGCGGAACACGCCCACCATCTCGTCGCACTCGGTCGGGCGCAGGCCCGCCATCACCTCGTCGAGCAGCAACAGCGTCGGGCGGGTTGCCAGCGCGCGCGCGACCTCCAGCCGCTTGCGGTCCGGCAGCGTGAGCGAGGAGGCAGGCAGATCTTGCTTCGCATCTAGTTTCAGTTTTGTCAGTATGGAAAGCGAAAAAACACGCGCGGCGGCAACGCTGCGTTCCCTTTGCAGGGCGCCAACGATGACGTTGTCCAGGACACTGAGCCCCGCGAAGGGCTTCACGATCTGGAAGGTGCGCCCGATGCCCGCGGCGCAGACCTGGTCGGGCCGAAATCCTTGTATTTGTTTGCCATTGAAAAAAATCCTGCCTGCATCCGGAGGAAAGACGCCCGCGATCATGTTGAAGCAGGTGGTCTTGCCGGCGCCGTTGGGGCCGATCAGCGCCACCATGGAGCCCGCGGGCACTTCGAAGGACGCCTGGGAGACCGCCTTCAATCCGCGAAATGATTTGGCAATTTTTTCTGCAAAAAGCATTATTTCCCCAAACCTAATCTGCGGGCCACCGCCGGCCAGATGCCGTGCGGCAGGAACATCACCACCATCAGCAGCACCACGCCGTAGAACACCTGCTTGATGCCGGGAATTTCCCAGCCCATCGCCGCGAGCAGCTCGGTGATGCCGTCGGCGAGCAGCGTCAGCACCGCGGCGCCCAGGATGGGCCCGAACAGCGTGCCGACGCCGCCGATGATGGGGCCGAGGATGATCTCGATCGAGCGGCTGATGTGGAAGATCTGCTCCGGGAACAGGTTGTTGTAGTAGAAGGCATAGAACACGCCCGCCACCGCGGTCATCGCCGAGCTGATCACTACCGCGAGCATTTTCCAGCGGAAGGTATTGATGCCGAGCGCCTGCGCGGCCTCTTCGTTTTCGCGGATCGCTTGCCAGTAGTATCCTGCTTTTGATTTAAGAAGAAAAAAACATAAAACAAAAGCGCCAGCCGTCAGCGCGAGCATGGCGTAGTAATACATGGCCGGCGGGCCGCGGAAGTTGAGCAGGTCCATCTTGTCGCGCTGCGCCACCTTGATGAACAGGCCGCCCGGGCCGCCGAGCCAGTCGATGTGGTCGAAACCGATGCGCGTGAACTCCGCGAACGCGATGGTGAGCAACGCGAAATACACGCCCGAGATGCTGAAGCGGAAGGCGAGAAAGCCGATCAGCATGCCGAGCAGCACGCAAAGCACGATCGCGAGCCACAGCCCGGCCCAGGGGCCGATGCCGTAGTGGAAGAACAGCCCGGCCGCCGCATACGCGCCGACGCCAACATAGAGCGAATGCCCGAGCGAGAGCTGGCCCGCGAATCCCATCATCACGTTCCAGGCCTGTCCGGTGTAGGCGAAGAACAGGATCAGCGTCGCGACGGAGAGTAGATACGCGTTTGCCACTTTGGGTAGTACCAATAGAAAAATACCCAAGATCGAGAGCAAAATGATTGCGCGGCGATTCATGGCTTCCTGCCCAGCAGTCCCTGCGGGCGCAACAGCAGCACCAGAATCAGCAGGGCGAAACTGAACATGCTCTTCGCCGAGGGGGCGATGAACAGGCCGGCCAGCGCCTCCGAAACGCCGATCAGCACGCCGCCGAGCAGCGCGCCGCCCATCGAGCCCAGGCCGCCGACGATCACGATCACGAAAGCGAGCAGCGTATAGGCGGGCCCGAGCGCCGGAGTGACCTCCACCAGCAGCACCATCGCGCAGCCGGCGACCGCAAGGCAGGCCGAGCCCAGGCCGAAGGTGAGCGCGTACAGGTGCTTCACGTTCAGACCGACCACCAGCGCGCCCTGGTGGTTGTCGGCGCATGCCCGAATGGCCTTTCCCGTCAAAGTCATTCTGAAAAATGCAAAAAGCGCCGCGGTGGCCACCACTGCGGCGGCCGCGGCGTAAAGACGCGCCTTGTCGATGAGGATCGGACCCACCTCCCAGGATTCGAGCTGGTAGTCGTTCTGCACGTTGCGCGCGTCGGGGCCGAAAATCATCAGCAGCGCATTGACCATGATGATCGCCACCGCCACCAGAAGTATGAACTGCGAGTGCTCGGGCCGGGTGATGAACGGATTGATCAGCCCGGCCTGCAT
>JBBPIU010000214.1:0-3052 GCA_038040245.1 Pseudomonadota bacterium
ACGCGATCCTGTTCATCGACGAGATCCACACCGTGATCGGCGCCGGGGCTGCCTCGGGCGGCACGCTGGATGCCTCCAACCTGCTCAAGCCGGCGCTCTCCACCGGCCAGCTCAAGTGCATCGGCGCCACCACCTACATCGAGTACCGCAACGTGTTCGAAAAGGATCATGCCCTCACGCGCCGCTTTCAGAAGATCGACGTGGTCGAACCTTCGATCGAAGAAACGATCGAGATCCTCAAAGGACTGAAGTCCCGCTTCGAAGCGCACCACAGCATCAAGTACACGGCCAACGCGCTCACCACGGCGGCTGAACTTTCGGCCAAGTACATCAACGACCGCCACCTGCCCGACAAGGCGATCGACGTCATCGACGAAGCCGGTGCGGCGCAGCGCATCGCTCCCAAGGCCAAACAAAAGAAGGTCATCGGCAAGACCGAGATCGAGGACATCATCGCCAAGATCGCGCGCATCCCGCCGCGCAGCGTCTCCACCGACGACCGCAGCGCGCTGGCCAACCTCGGCAGGGATCTCAAGGCGGTCGTGTTCGGCCAGGACCCGTCGATCGACGCGCTCACCGCCGCCATCAAGATGGCGCGCTCGGGCCTGGGCAACCCGCAAAAACCGATCGGCAACTTCCTGTTCAGCGGCCCGACCGGCGTCGGCAAGACCGAGGTCGCGCGCCAGCTCGCCTACTGCATGGGGATCGAGCTGATCCGCTTCGACATGTCCGAATACATGGAGCGGCACGCGGTGAGCCGGCTGATCGGCGCGCCGCCGGGCTACGTCGGCTTCGAACAGGGCGGACTGCTTACCGAGGCGATCACCAAGAAGCCCTACGCGGTGCTGCTGCTCGACGAGATCGAGAAGGCGCACCCGGACATATTCAACATCCTGCTGCAGGTGATGGACCACGGCACGCTCACCGACAACAACGGCCGCAAGGCCGATTTCCGCAACATCGTGATCGTCATGACCACCAACGCGGGCTCCGAGTCGCTGGCCAAGAACACCATGGGCTTCACGCAATCGGTGAACGCCGGCGACGAGATGGAAGCCATCAAGAAGATGTTCACGCCCGAATTCAGGAACCGCCTGGACGCGGTGATCTCGTTCGCCGCGCTGAGCCCGGAGATCATCCTGCGCGTGGTGGACAAATTCCTGATGCAGCTCGAGGAGCAGTTGACCGAGAAGAAGGTCGAGGCGCACTTCACGCAGGCACTGAAGGAGCACCTGGCGAAGAAAGGCTTCGATCCGCTGATGGGCGCGCGCCCGATGGCGCGCCTCATCCAGGACACGATACGTCGCGTGCTTGCCGACGAACTGCTGTTCGGCAAGCTGGTGCACGGCGGCAAGGTCACCATCGACGTCGGCGAAGGCGAGAAGGTCGTCCTGCGCTTCGAGGAGCAGGCGCCCGCGGTGCCGCCTGCGGCTGCCGAACCGGTCGCCTGAGACCGACCGCTCAACCAACTCGGGATCCCGCATGAGAATCCTGATTTTCGCCGCGGCCGCCTTGGCCGCCTTGCCTGTCGCCGCCCAGGACGTGCAGGGGCGCAACCTCGCCGCCGGCTGCGCCATCTGCCACGGCACCGAGGGGCGCAGCGCCACCAAGGACAGCCCGCTGATCCCCCTTGCCGGCCTCCCGCACGATCACATCGCAACGCAGATGCGCGCGTTCCGCGACGGCAAGCGCCCGGCGACCGTGATGCACCAGATCGCCAAGGGCTACACCGATCCGCAAATCGACGCGCTGGCGGCCTGGTTCGCCGCGCAAAAGCGGTAGGAGGCGCCGTGAAACGCAGAGATTTTCTCAAGTTGGCGGGTGCGGTTTCCCTGACCGGATGCGCAAGCGCAGTTCCATCCAGGGCGCGCGTAGTGGTGGTCGGCGGCGGCTTCGGTGGCGCCACGGCGGCGAAGTACATACGCCTGTGGGATCCGTCGATCGACGTGGTACTGGTCGAGCGCGAGAGCGGCTTCACCTCCTGCCCGATTTCCAACCTGGTTCTCGGTGGTTATTCGACCATGCAGGAAATCAGCCATGGCTACGATGGCCTGCGCCGGCACGGCGTGCAGGTCGTGCGCGACGAGGCGACCGCCATCGACCCGGCCAGGAAAACGGTGCGCCTCGCGCGCGGCGGGGATCTTTCCTACGAGCGCCTGATCGTTTCGCCCGGCATCGACTTCAATTTCGGCGAGCTGCAGGGCTACGAGGCGGCCATGCAGTCGGGCCGCGTGCTGCATGCCTGGAAGGCGGGCCAGCAGACCGCCGATCTGCGCCGCCAGCTGGAGCAGATGCGCGATGGCGGCGTCTACATTCTTTCGATTCCGCTTGCGCCCTACCGCTGCCCGCCGGGACCCTACGAGCGCGCCAGCATGGTGGCGGCCTATTTCAGGCAGGCCAAGCCGCGCTCTAAGGTACTGGTGCTGGACGCCAACCCCGACGTGACCTCGAAGCCGGGCCTGTTCAAGGCGGCCTGGAAGGACCTCTACCCCGGCATCCTCGAATACCGCGGCAACGCCAAGGCCGTCGGCATCGACGCTGCCGGCATGACGGTGAAGCTGGAGGTGGAGGACGTCAAGGGCGACGTGCTGAACGTCGTGCCGCCGCACCGGGCCGGCAACATCGCGATGCAGGCCGGGCTGATCACCACCAACAACCGCTGGTGCGACGTGGACTGGCGCACGATGGAATCGAAAGCGGCGCCCGGGATCCACGTGCTCGGCGACGCCACGCTATCGGCGCCGGCGATGCCGAAATCGGCCAGCATGGCGAACAACCACGCCAAGATCGCGGCGGCGGCCATCGTCGAGATCGTCAACGGCCGCGCGCCCAACCCGCTGCAGATCATCAACACCTGCTACAGCTTCGTGTCGCAGAAGGAAGCGATCCGCGTGTCGTCGGTACACCAGTGGGACGCGGGCCAGAACACGCTGCTCGCGGTGAAAGGCTCAGTCGGCGTATCGTCGGCGCGCAGCGAGTCCGAAGCGACCTACGCTTGGAACTGGGCCCGCACCATCTGGGCCGACTCGCTGGCCTAAGAAGAAAAAGGGGG
>JBBPIU010000215.1:0-3029 GCA_038040245.1 Pseudomonadota bacterium
GGCGGTGGCGAGGCCGAGAATGACCGTGCCCGCCCAGCCCTTCAGCCCCCGCGGCGGCGCAAGTACCGCGTTCGAGGCCACGACGTACGCGAAGGTCGCGATGCGGAACCCGAGGCCGGGGAGGGCGACGCAATACAGCGCGAATACGCCGAAGCTGATCGCCACCAGCGGATAGTTCAGCCGCTCCTTCGCCGCCGCCGGCGCGGGGCGCTGCTTGCGGCGCGCGAGCAGGTCGCTGACCAGCAATCCGAGCGAGAGGACCGCCGTGAGCGCCAGCACGATGCGCGGATAGAAGCCCGGCCCGATCGGGACCAGCGGGCTGTCCTTCAGGTCGAGCGTGAGTGCAAACAGCACGAGGCTCGCGGCGAACACCGCGAGCCCCGCGATTGCATCCCGACTCACCGCTTCAGCAGCCCGAGGTCTTTCGCCAGCGTCTTGTTCAGTTCGTCGTTGCCCTTGAGCCAGTCGGCGTACTGCTTGCGGCCCATGTAGCGCACGTCGGTCGCCTGCTTCTTCATCGAATCCGCGAACGCCGGCTCTTTCGCCGCGGCGGCGCACGAGCTCTCGAGCTTGGCGAGCACCTCCGCCGGGGTTCCCTTGGGCGTCATCAGGCCGCGGTTGACGTCGTAGACCACGTTGATGCCCAGCTCCTTCAGCGTCGGCAGGTTCGGCAGTTCGCGATTGCGCTTCTCGGTGGCGATGGCGAGAAACTTCAGCTCACCGGCCTCGACCTTGCCCTTCTGCGTCATGTTCGCGTCGGTGAGATCTATATGCCCGCCGAGAATCGCGTTCATGCGCGGCGCGAGCCCTTCGTAGGACACATACTTGAACTTGATCCCGGCCGCCTTTTCGATCAACGCAGGAAAGAAGTGGCTGGTGGAGCCGAGCGTTGCGCCGACCGAAATCTGCCCCGGGCGCGCCTTGGCGTCGGCGAGCAGGCCCGCCCAGTCCTTCCACGGCGTCTTCGGACTCGCCGTGAGTACGGATGCGGTCGACGAGATCATGCACACGGGCTCGAAATCGGTGTAGTTCACGTCGGACACGCCGGTGTAGAAAGTCGAGTGGATGTAGTCGTGCACGGCGTACAGCGTGTAACCGTCGGCGGGAGAATCCTTCGCCTCCTTTGCGCCCTTGGTTCCGGAGGCGCCCCCGACGTTGGCGATCACCACCGTCTGGCCGAGTTGCTTCTGCAGCAACGGCGCGTACGGGCGGAAGATATTGTCCGTATCGCCACCCGCCGCCCAAGGCACGACCAGCTTGATGGGGCGGTCCGGGTAGACCGCGAACGCGCTGGACGCGGGAAGCAACGCGGCGAGCAACGCGAATCCTGTGTATGCGGCAGCGAATCGTTTCATGTTCCCTCCTCAGGGTTGGTCGCCTATCCTACTATGGCAGAATCGCCTAGGAGGCAGAAGAATGCGCATCGGCATCATCGGCGGCGGCGTGATCGCGCGCCTGGTTCTGGAACACATCCGCGACGGTGCCCTGGGCGACGTGCAGGTCGTCGCCATCGCCGGGCGCAGCGACCGCTCGAAGGGCAAGCCGCTGGCCGAGGCGTTCGGCGTCCCGTTCGTCGTCGGCCACGATGCGCTCGCGTCCATCCGGCCGGAGGTTGTGGTGGAAGCGGCCTCGCATGAGGCCGTGCGCGAGTACGCGGAAGCCCTGCTTTCGCGCGGCGTTTCGTTCGTCGCGCTTTCGGCCGGGGCACTGTGCGACGACGCGCTGCGGGAGCGGCTGGAGCGAACTGCGGCGCAGCATCGCGCGCTCCTTTATGTGCCTTCGGGCGGGATCGGCGGCCTCGACACGCTGAAAGCCGTGTGCCTGGCCGGTGCCGATGAAGTCGGCATTGTCGTGACCAAGCCGCCGGCCGCCTGGAAGGGCATTCCCTACGTCGAGAAGCTCGGCGTGGACCTGGAACGGCTTGCCGCGGCGACCGTGCTGTTCGAGGGCAGCGCGCGCGAAGGCGTGCCGCATTTCCCCGCCAACGTGAATATCGCCGCGGTGCTCTCGATGGCCGGCATCGGTTTCGACCGCACGCGGCTGAAAGTGGTGGCGGACCCCGCGCTGAAATTCAACACCCACTTCATCGTCATCAAGGGCCGCAGCGGGCGCGTGGACATCAAGTTCGAGTCGGTGGCGATGCCCGAGAACCCCAAGACCTCGATGCTCGCCTGCTTTTCCGCGCTCGCCGCGATCCGCGAGCTGGGGCGCAGCACGCGCTACGGAACGTAATCAGCCGCCCTTGGCGCGCGTCATGAATACCAGGCGCTCGAAGAGATGCACGTCCTGCTCGTTCTTGAGAAGTGCGCCGTGCAGCGGCGGAATGATGCTCTTGCGATCCTTGGAGCGCAGGGCTTCCGGCGGGATGTCCTCGGCGAGCAGGAGCTTGAGCCAATCAAGCAGCTCGGAGGTCGAGGGCTTTTTCTTCAGCCCCGGCACCTCGCGCACCTCGAAAAACACCTCCATCGCCTCCTTGAGCAGCGATTTCTTCAAGCCAGGGTAGTGCACCGCGACGATTTTCTCCATCGTCTCCTTGTCGGGGAAACGGATGTAGTGGAAGAAGCAGCGCCGCAGGAAGGCGTCGGGCAGCTCCTTCTCGTTGTTGGAGGTGATGAACACGATCGGCCGCTGCTTCGCCTTGATCAGTTCGCGCGTCTCGTAGACGTAGAACTCCATGCGGTCGAGCTCGCGCAGCAGGTCGTTCGGGAATTCGATGTCGGCCTTGTCCACCTCGTCGATCAGCAGCACGCAGGGCGTTTCCATCAAGAACGCCTGCCACAGCATGCCCTTGATGATGTAGTTGTGGATGTCGTGCACCCGTTTGTCGCCGAGCTGCGAATCGCGCAGCCGGCTCACGGCGTCGTATTCGTAGAGGCCCTGCTGCGCCTTGGTGGTGGACTTGATGTGCCACTCGAGCAGCGGAACGCCCAGCGTTTTGGCGACCTGGATCGCGAGCATGGTCTTGCCGGTGCCCGGCTCGCCCTTGACCAGCAGAGGCCGCTGCAGCGTGATCGCCGCATTGACCGCCA
>JBBPIU010000216.1:0-3001 GCA_038040245.1 Pseudomonadota bacterium
GAACAAGATGGCGAGGAAAAAAGCGGATAAGCGTTTAAGTAGATTCATGACAGAGTTCTCCAAATCAATATGAAAAATCATGGCGTGCCACGCAATTGGCGCGCTGCACGAGCGTCGAGCAATTGTTATCCCTTCGATGAGGCCGCTCTGTGCGTTCGCGTACATACCGCGCAAACTATTTGATTTAGCCTGCAGTTCACCTATGAAGCTCACGTCGGTGGAACCCGCAGCAATCGTTCAGCCGACCCCGCAGGACCTCGCGCTGTCGGGGTCCTGGACCGCGCGCGGCATCGGCGCCATCGAACAGCAGCTTGAATCGGTGCGCGTTCCTGCCAGAACCGAGGCTATTGCCGACGGCGCGCGAATCGAGTCACTGGACACGGCTGGAGCGTGGGTGCTGCAAAAGCTGCTGCTGCGGCTGCGCGGCGAAGGCATTGCCGTGACCCTGCGTGGCTTGCGCCCGGAATTCGCCAAACTGCTGGAAGTCGTGGCGCAACACGTCGCCGACCAGGCCGGCAAGCCTGCGCCTGCCGCCAGCCAGCCACCGACGGCGCTTGAACGCATCGGCCGGAGCGCTGCAGCCGCCTTCGGCGAAACCATTGCGCTCCTGAGTTTCGTCGGCGAAAGCGCTGTCGCGCTTGCCGGCAGTGTCGCGCACCCGGCGCGATTGCGCTGGCGTCCGATCCTGTACAACATCCGCAGCGCCGGCTTCGATGCGCTGCCGATCGTCGGTCTGCTGTCCTTCCTGCTCGGGATCGTGGTTGCCTACCAGGGCGCCGACACGCTGCGGACCTACGGAGCCAACATCTTTGTTGCCGATCTCGTGGGCTTGTCCATGCTGCGCGAGTTCGCACCCCTGATCACTGCCATCATCATCGCCGGGCGCTCGGGTTCCGCCTATGCCGCGCAGATCGGCACGATGTCCGTGACCGAGGAGATCGACGCCATGCGCACCATCGGAATCGCGCCTCTGGATATGCTGGTTCTGCCGAAGATCATCGCGCTGGTGATCGCGCTGCCGCTGCTGACCGTGTTCGCGGACGTGCTCGGCGTGTTCGGCGGCATGATCATGGCGCGCGCGCAGCTGGGCGTCGGCTTCGGCGATTTTCTCGACCGCTTGGTCAAGGCGGTCAGCATTACCGCCTATCTGATCGGCATCTGCAAAGCACCGGTGTTCGCGGCCATCATCGCCGTGGTCGGCTGCTTTCAGGGCTTCCGCACCAAAGGCGGCGCCGACAGCGTCGGCCGCCAGACCACGCGCAGCGTCGTCCAGTCGATTTTCCTCGTGATCGTTGCCGACTCCCTGTTCTCGATCGCCTTCAGTGCGCTGGACCTCTGACGTGCATAGCGCAGCGCACCCCGCGGTCATCGAAATCAGCAAGGTGTCGACGCGCTTCGGCGACCATGTCGTGCATTCCGAACTCGACCTCGAGGTGCACCGCAATGAGATCTTCGCGCTTGTTGGCGGCAGCGGCTCAGGCAAATCGACGCTGCTGCGGGAGATGATTCTGCTGCAACGCCCGGACTCAGGCTCCATTCGAGTGCTCGGCGCAGACCTGCAGTCGCTCGGAGATGAAGAAGCCCTCGCGCTGCGCGAGCGCTGGGGTGTGATGTTCCAGCATGGCGGCTTGTTCGGCTCGCTTACGGTGACCGAAAATGTCGGCCTGCCGCTGCGCGAGCACACCGGGCTTGAAGATGTGTTGATCGATGACATCGCGGCGTGGAAGCTCGCCATGACCGGTCTCAAGCCGGAGGCCGGTGCACAGTATCCGTCCGAACTCAGCGGCGGCATGATGAAGCGCGCCTCCCTCGCCCGCGCGCTGGCACTCGACCCGGAACTGCTGTTTCTCGACGAGCCGACCGCCGGCCTCGACCCGGAAAGCGCCGGCGGCGTCGACGAACTCGTGCGCAAGCTGCGCGACCTGTTCGGCCTGACCATCGTCATGATCACGCACGACCTCGACCTGTTGTGGCAGGTTGCCGACCGCGTCGCCGTCCTCGCCGAGGGCAAGGTGCAGGGTATCGGCTCGATGTCCGAACTCTCGCGCATGGAACATCCTGCCATCCAAAAGTTCTTCGACGGCCCGCGCGGGCGAGCGGCGCAGGAACAGGAAAAGCGGCAGGCGGATGTGCAGATCGATACGAAAAACGGGCAACAGCCATCGAAACCAAAGTGAACTATGCGCTGGTCGGGCTGTTCGTGCTGGTCCTCGGCGCGGCGCTGATCGCTGGCGTGCTCTGGCTCGCCTCGGGCGGTGCCGTGAAACAAAAATACGACCTGTATCTCGCGATCTCGGATGAATCGGTGGCCGGTCTCAGTTTGAGTGCACCGGTCAAATACAACGGCGTCGATGTGGGCAAAGTGCGGGCCATTCGGCTCGACCCAGAGAACCCGCAACGGGTGATCCTGCTCTTCGCCATCGAGCGCGGCACGCCAGTCAAGGAGGACACCGTAGCGGTTCTGAAAACACAGGGCCTGACCGGCATCGCCTATGTCGAACTCAGCGGAGGCGCCCGGGATGCGCCGCTGCTGCGCGCAACCGCGGATGGCCAGTACCCGGTGATCCGCACCAAGCCCTCGCTCAGCGCTCGATTGGAGAACATCCTCACTAACGTTCTGGCGAAGCTGGACAGCACTTCGAGCAGCATCAATGCCCTTCTCAGCGACGAGAACAAGGCGGCGCTCAAAAGCGCCCTCGCCGACATCGCTGCCGTGTCGCGCACGCTCGCCGCGCGCAAGGACACGCTCGACGCCGGCCTGGCCAATGCCGCCCGCACTTTCGAAAACGCATCGCGTGCGACGGCGCAGGTCGGGCCGCTGATCGATCGCATCGGACGCAGCGCCGACGCGGTCGAGAAAATGGGAGCCGAGGTGGCCCGCACGAGTGCCAGCGCCGGCAAGACGGTCGACTCAGCCGGCGCCGACGTGAGCCGCTTCACCGCGGAAACATTGCCTGAACTGGAACGCCTGCTCGGCGAACTCAGCGTCCTGTCGGGCTCG
>JBBPIU010000217.1:0-2922 GCA_038040245.1 Pseudomonadota bacterium
CCGGCTCGGGTTTGCCTTCCTTGCCAAAATTTGCCAACAAGAGAAGTGCCCGTGCCAAGCGCTTCTCGCTCGAATTGAACAGTTGATCGACCAAGTCCGATTCGACGCGGATGGTGCGAGCGAGAAGATGCGAGACGAAGAACTCGGAAAACGCCGGCTCGTCATGGAGGACGCCGACAATGGTCGGCTTCGCCACCATCATGATCTCGCATTCCGTCATTGCCGTAGCGGTCGCCATGCGCCGCGGCTGGCCGGCCAGGCAGCCTTCGCCGCAGAATTCATCCGGTCCCCTTATTGCGCGGCTTCCTTCCCTTGTTCGGAAATGACAGCGACTTTGACTTTGCCGGCATGGATGTAAAACACAGAATCTGCCAGGTCCCCTTGTGAGAAGAGGATTTGATTCATTCGATATGTGGAGACGGTCCTCCCCCCATCCGCCTTGGCGAGAAAGGCTTTGGGGTCGAACGGTGGGTTTCCTGTACTTTCCATAACAGGACCTCTTGGTCTGATCTCTATTCACACGAGGGAACTGGTCACAGCACCACTCACAGAATCCAGCCCGACCAGCTCCGTTCTAGCTTCAAAGGCGGCCGAGTGCAGATGACGCCCGACGTCTACGACCTCGACGCTCGCTTGCACAGCCGGGCGCTTGCAGTGATGGCGAAGTACAACAAGTTCGACAAAAACAGCGATCATGACGTGGGCGTCTTTATCTTCGCCGGGTATTCGTTCGAGTGGCACATTGAGTACCGGGGCAGCAATGGCGAAGGCGTTTCTCCTGATCCTTCCGACGCCTCAAAGACATTCAGGGTGTTGACCCTGTCCACGCTCCGCGATGTTGTCTTTGATTCACCAGATATAGCGCAGCCGTGCGGTACCAGCGTATTTCTGCCAGTGCTCGGCGAATTCGCCGTCGAACCACGCGGCGAGCGAGAACCCATTCCTGAACAAGACCTCCCCGCCGGCAGAGACGAGCAACAAATCCCTGGCCGGCGCTGCGCCGGTCTCGGTGAAAAACGATCCGGGCAGCGCCTGGAACGAGGCGATGATGCTCGGGTCGGACCAATGGTCGTGCGCCCAGGCGGCGCGGGTGCGCAGCACCACGGCGGTGTCGTGGTCAACCGTCATGCTCCAGTCGAACCAGGCGCCGAGCTCGCCGCGGGTCGTGGTCGTCTTGCGCTCGTTGTAGGTCAGCGCGAAGATCGACGAGCCGGAGGCGGCGATCTCGCTGTAGGTCGGCGTACGGAAGATCTGCACCTGCGCGGCGGCGTAGGGGGTGAACCCGTGCCGGCCCGGCAAGCCGAGCACGTCCGGAATGGCGAAGCGATAGCCGCCCTCGATCCGGCCGCCAACGTTATGGGCGGAAAAATCGGCGGTGAGATGGTCGGTGCCCGCCACGGTCAGAAACCGGTCGGTCGACACGCGATGCCAGGCATAGGCGACCGCGGTCGAGACATAGGCCCCATTGAAGCGCGTCGAAGTATAGGCGGCCGCCTGGAACATATGGCTGCGTCCGCCGCCGAAGCCGTCCGCCAAGCCATAGTTGGTGCCCCCGCCCGCAAGCGCGAAGCCGGCCACCGTGTAGGGCGTGATCCGGTAGTCGAGGCCGGTGGCATAGCCGTAGGTTCTCACCGACCTGTCGTGGCTTCCAACCACCAACGGGTCACCGACGGCTTTGCCGTAGCCGCCATAGCCTGCGGCCCAGATGCCCCAGCGGCGCGGATCGGGCGCGGGGCCGGGCGCTGCCTTGTAGACCGGCGCCTTGGTAATAAGCGGAGGCCGCAGCGGGCTCTCCGGCGCGAAGCCACGGTTGTCGCCGAACGGACTGGTCAGCAGCGACAGGAACGAGTTCATCGCCTGAGTCCCTGCCTGCGCGGCGCCGGTACCGGCCTCCCCCTGAAGCTGCGAGAACGCGTCCGCCAGTTCGGAGGGCGACAGTCTGAAGAGGTCCAGGAACGCCAGCGGCAGCGTGCCGCCGCCTGCGACAAAGGCATCAATGGCATTTGCGACCGCGCGTTGACTGTCATTGGCCGAGGATGGCAGCAGAAACGCGAAGAGCGGGAACCCGGTGGGCCCGAGAGGCACGGCGGGCCCGACAGGCGCGGTTATGAGGTCGCACAATGTGATCGTGTTGGCATCCATCGTCACCGCACCGGTGCGTGCCCAGGCAGCACCGCAGGTGATTGTGGCGCCGGTATTCAGCGTGATACTCGCCTGCGCGAGGATGTTCCCCGTGAACGATGTGGTCGTGCCGAGCGTCGCGGAGCTGCCGACCTGCCAAAACACATTGCCGCCTTGCGCGCCGTTGATCAGCGTAACACTCGAAGCGCTGGCAGTGGTCAGCGTGCTCCCAATTTGGAAGATGAAGATTGAATTGGGGTTGCCCAGGCCGTTGAGCGTGACGTTCCCGGTCAACTGCGCCGACGAACTGAAGTTATAGACGCCCGGTACCAGCACCAGGCCGCCCAGGTCCTGACCCGTCAGGTTTATCGCGGCAGGCCTGCCCGCCAGATTAGTGTAGGCGGCCGTGAGCTCGACTTGCGCCTGGGCTGCGAATGCATCGCCCAGATGTGTCACTCCGCCAGTAGCAAATGTCACGGCGCCGGTGTCGGTGAACGCGTTGCCTGGGCTGACGCCGAGGTTCCCGGGGCGCGCGGCGGTTCCGCTGATGGTGGTGGGCCCGGTGTTGGTGACCGTCGAGGCGCCCAGCACCCCGAAGGTCGGTAAGTTAGTACCCAGGGGCGGCGGCTGAGCATGACTGGGAGAAGTCGATGCGATGACCATCAAGCCGAGCGCCGCCACAGCGCCCCCGAATCCGGCCAACTTTGCCCGTAATGTCCGCACCCACGCACGTGGGTCGAACGAAAACCCGCTCATATGAATGTTGCCACCTGGATCGGCCTCGGCACGGTCCCACTCAGT
>JBBPIU010000218.1:0-2911 GCA_038040245.1 Pseudomonadota bacterium
GCTCAACACGCTGCTGGTCGCGGTCTCCAACGGCGAGGGTTTCATCAAGATCACCGGCGAAGTCGGCACCGGCAAGACGCTGCTGTGCCGGAAGTTTCTCGCGACGCTGGATGCCGGCTGGGTCAGCGCCTATATCCCCAATCCGATGCTGCAACCGCGCGGCCTGCTGCTCGCGCTCGCCGAGGAACTCGGCGTTCCCATCGACGTGACTGCCGACCAGCATCGGCTGCTGAAGGGCATCACCAAGTGCCTGCTCGACCTCGCGCGCCTGCGCAAGCGCGTCGTGCTGTGCATGGACGAGTGCCAGGCCATGCCGCTGGAAACCCTGGAGGCGGTCCGGCTGCTCACCAATCTCGAAACCGAGAAGCGCAAGCTCCTGCACGTGGTCATGTTCGGGCAGCCGGAACTCGACCGGCGGCTGGCAGCCCCGTCGATTCGGCAACTGCTTCAGCGGATCAGCTTCCAGCACAGCCTGAGCGGGCTCGCCAAGGACGAGGTGGGCGCCTACGTCGCGCATCGTCTCGCGGTCGCCGGCTACAGCAGGCAAGCGCTGTTCAGTGATGCCGCGGTGAGCGCGCTGCATCGGAGCAGCCGCGGCGTACCGAGGCTGGTCAACATCCTCGCGCACAAGTCGCTGCTGCTCGTCTTCGGCCAGGGCGCAAGCCGGGTCGAGCGCAGCCACGTCAATGCCGCGGTGGGCGATACGCCGGCGGCAGCGCCGCTCGGGCGCGCCTGGTGGCCGAGATTCAGATTCACACGCGTGTCGGATTGACCCCGGGTTCGGGCCGATGAGCATCATCAACAAGATGCTGCAGGACCTCGATCGCCGCCAAGGGGCCTCGGATTCCGACGCCACGCTCGTGCAGCAGGTGCGTAGCGTGTCGCCGCCGCGCAAGGACCGCGAATGGTTCTGGCGCATCATCGCGGTGCTCATGATAGCCGCGCTCGGATGGGTCGCCTGGATCGCCTGGCAGCTGCAGCCGCGGGAGCCGGTCGCCACCGAGCAGGCGTTCAAGGCGGCGCAGAATGCGCCCCTCAAACCGCCGCCCGCACCGGCCCCGTCCGCGCCGAAGCCGGCGGCGCAGGAACCGGCGGATCTGAAGCCGGCCGCGGAGCAGCCCGCGCCCCAGGTGGTGGAAACAATGAAATTGGCGCCCGGCATCGAGACGCCGATCCGCGAACAGCCGCGCAAGCCGGCGCTCAAGGCGCCCGCGCAGGCGGTGTCGCCGCCGGCCGCAGCCGCCGCGCCGGTCGCGGCCGCGAAAGCGGGCGTGAGCGCCGCGGCCACGACCAGGCTCGACTTGGACATTCCTCCCGCGCGCATTCTGCAGGCGCCGGCGCAAGCGGCGGCACGCGTGGAGAAACGCGACCGCGTGCGCACGGCAGAAGATCGCGCCGAGACCGAATTCCGCCGCGGCGCTGTGTTGCTGAATCAGGGACGGGTCGCCGAAGCGGTAGATGTTTTCGCTGCGGCGCTGAGTATTTCTCCTGCTCACGAGGCGGCGCGGCAGGCGCTGGTTGCCTTGCATCTGGAGCAGGGCCGGATCGACGAGGCGCGCCGGCTGCTGCAGGAAGGCGTGGCACTGAACCCGGGCAACGTGCGCTTTGCCTTCGTTCTGGCCCGGATCCATATCGAGCGCCGGGATTTTGCGGCTGCGCTCGATGTATTGAACAGCGTCAAGGCGCCCGCGCAGGGAGGGGCGGAATTCCAGTCGATGCGCGGCACGGTGTTGCAGCAGCTTGGGCGGCACGCGGAAGCGGCCGATGCATTCGAGAGCGCCCTGCGCGCTGCGCCGCAGAACGGCGCGCTGTGGATGGGCCTCGGGATCTCGCTCGAAACCCTGGCAAGGAAAGCCGAAGCTGCGGATGCGTTTCGGCGCGCCGCAGCGTCCGCAACGCTGGGCGCCGAAGCGCGGGACTACGCCGAGCGGCGCGCGCGCCAGCTCCAATAGCGCGCGCTCCTTGCACGCGGCTAGGCCGCGCCCTCCGGGCTGATCTGTTCCAACCGGTAGCCGTAGTTGTAGACCGGCACCACCCTGAAGCCGGTCTCCGAGCGCAAATCGAGTTTCTTGCGCACTTGGCTGACGTGCGTGTCCACTGTCCGCGTCAGCAGATCCCCCGAGCGGCCCCAAACAGACTCCTGCAGGTGGCCGCGCGACATCAGCCGGCCGATATTGCGAAACAGGACCACCGCGAGGTCGAACTCCTTGGGCGTGAGCTCGACCTTGGCACCGGCGCGGCGGATTTCGCCGCGCTGGGTATCGATGTCGAACGGCGGGAAAGAGAGCTGCTTGTCTTCCTCGCGAGGGTAGGCGCGCCTGAGCAGCGCATGGACGCGCGCCAGCAACTCGTGCTGCCGGGCAGGCTTGATCATGTAGTCGTCGGCGCCGCTCTCGAGCGCGAACACGATGTCCTGTTCGGAGTCGCGGACGGTGACGAAAAGGATCGGCACCGTGCGCGAGACGTTGTTGCGGACCCACTGCAGGACTTCGGTGCCGGGGACATCGGGAACCTGCCAGTCGAGCAGGAACAGGTCGAAACTCTCGCGCGTCGCGCGCAGCATGGTCTCGCGGCCTGTCAGGTAGCCGTGTACGTCGTGTCCGTCCTGCACCAGCCAGCGCTGCAGCAGCGCCAACTGGTCAGGGTCGTCCTCAAGGATCGCAATTCGCACGCCCGGATGATAATGCCCCGGGCCTCGGGAACGAAACGAGGCATCGCAGGGTCAACCCCGGTCTGCCCCGGGCCCTCTACCGGGGCTTGGCCCCCGACCCGGGATGGGATCTTGCCTAACTGACGGAAACAAGACATAATTTCAGGTTCCGCCGGAGGGGTGCCCGAGCGGCTAAAGGGGGCAGACTGTAAATCTGTTGGCCTTGCGCCTACGTTGGTTCGAATCCAACCCCCTCCACCA
>JBBPIU010000219.1:0-2911 GCA_038040245.1 Pseudomonadota bacterium
CCTGCGCGCCCTCAGCTTCCCCGAACGCGGTGCAAACCTACAGGGCATGGCCGACGCGCTGCAGGATGCGCGCGATGAACTCCTCGCACTCGGAATCTCGAACGGCGGCAACACGCGTTCGGACGCCAAGTTCGACATCGACGGCGCCATCAGCACGCTGCTTGCCTACGCCGAACTCGGCACCGCGCTGGGCGCGGGCCGCTTCCTCTCCGACGGCGAAGGCCTGCAGCTCGGCCGCTCGCCGCGCTTTCACGGCCAGCACCTGGCGGTGCCGCGGCACGGCGTCGCGGTGCACATCAACGCCTTCAACTTCCCGGCTTGGGGCTTCGCGGAGAAAGCGGCAGCGGCACTGCTTGCCGGCATGCCGGTCCTGAGCAAGCCCGCCACCGCCACCGCGCTGGTCGCTTACCGCGCGATGCAGGTAATTGCGGAAGCGAAGGTGGTGCCCGAGGGCGCGCTCGCGCTGCTGGTGGGAGGTCCGCGCGACCTGCCTGCCCTGCTCGGCGCGCAGGACGTGCTCGCCTTCACCGGCTCGGGCGAAACCGGCGAGCGCATCCGCGCGCTGCCGAACATCATCCGCCACTCGGTGCGCGTCAACGTCGAGGCCGACAGCCTGAATGCCGCGGTGCTCGGCCCCGAGGTCGAGGCGCGCAGCGACATGTACGAACTGTTCCTGAAAGACGTGGTGCGCGACGTCACCCAGAAAGCGGGCCAGAAATGCACCGCGATCCGCCGGGTGCTGGTGCCGCGGGAGATTCTGGCCGCGGTCCGGGAGGACCTGGTCGAGATGCTGGGCGCGGTCCGCGTCGGCGACCCCGCGGACGAAGAAGTTCGCATGGGGCCGCTTGCGTCCAGCGCGCAGCTTGCCGACGTGCGCGCAGGTATCTCCCGGCTCGCAGGCGAGGCAAAGCAGCTGACAGGAAACGCCGCGCCGCATTGCGGAAAAGGCTTTTTCGTCTCGCCTGCGCTTTTTGAATACGAAAGCGATTCGAAGGCAAAAGAAGTTCACGACCGCGAAGTGTTCGGCCCGGTGGTATCGCTGCTGCCTTACCAGGAAAATCCTGCCGCCATCGTGGCGCGCGGCAACGGCGGCCTGGTGTGCGCCCTGTACTCCGAAGACACCGAGTGGCTCGAGCAGGCCGTCATGGGCGTCGCGCCCTGGCACGGACGCATCTTTCTCGGCCACCCAAAGATCGAACTCTCGCCGGGTCCGGGTACGGTGCTGCCGCAGCTGGTGCACGGCGGCCCCGGCCGCGCCGGCGGCGGCGAGGAACTCGGCGGGCGGCGCGCGCTTTCGTTCTATATGCAGCGCGTCGCGCTGGAAGGTTCGCGGCCGGTGATCGCTGCGTTGACCAAAGGCAGTTCGGCTGCATGAAATACCGGCTCTACTACTGGCCGGAAATCCAGGGCCGGGGCGAATTCATCCGCCTCGCGCTCGAAGACGCGGGCGCCGACTACGAGGACGTGCTGCGCGGCCCCCGCGGTTTTTCATCGCAGGAAAAACTCCTGCACGATCCCGCACTGAAACGCCTGCCATTCGCCCCACCTATCCTGGTTGCCGGCAACCAGGTCGTCTCGCAAACCCCGGCCATTCTTTACTTCCTCGGGCCGCGCCT
Source organism: Pseudomonadota bacterium (assembly GCA_038040245.1). Taxonomy (GTDB): domain Bacteria; phylum Pseudomonadota; class Gammaproteobacteria; order Burkholderiales; family SG8-39; genus RBG-16-66-20. Next base: position 1,617 of record JBBPIU010000219.1, read on the forward strand.
GCGCCTCGCGCCGAAGAATGAGTCCGGCCGGCTCTGGCTGCACCAACTCCAGCTCACCATCGCCGACTGGCTGGTCGAGGCACACGACACGCACCACCCGATCGGCTCGGACCTCACCTACGAGCAACAGAAGGGGGAAGCAAAGCGCCGCGCAGCCGATTTCCTCGCCGTCCGGTTGCCGAAATATCTGGACTATTTCGAAAGGGTATTACGGCGCGAATCCGGGGGTTATCTGCTCGGCAAGGCGCCCAGCTATGCGGATTTGTCCCTCTTTCAGATGGTTGCGGGCCTGCGCTACGCCTTTCCGGTCGCCTTCGGCCGGCTCGAAAAGCGCTATCCGCGGGTCGTCAGGGGGCATGAACGGGTGGCGGCACGTCCTCGTCTCGCTGCCTATCTCGCCTCCCCCAGGCGCATTCCATTTAACCGGCAAGGCATCTTCCGGCACTATCCCGAACTCGACTTGCCCGGAAAAAAATCAAAAAAAACATAGACCTGTACCCTCATTGGATGGTATAAAGGCGAGTGCGGGAAGAAGCCATGGACTGGACCAAGGACCGAATCCAAACGTTGACCAAACCGGAGGTGAAGCAACTGCGCGCCAATGCGGAGCGGCTTCAGGAGCCCGAAGTGGTGGCGTTGTGCGACGAGGTGCTCAGCGGCAAGGCAAAGGCGGCCAAGGCAGCAACGGCGCGCCCCGCCAAGGCCAAGAAACCCAAGAAGGAAGCCAAAGGTGGCTGAGGACGTGCGCGAAATGATGCGCCAGCACCCCGGCCGTCAGGAGCGCAAGCGCTTCATGATCGGCAAATACGAAATCATTGCCCAGCCGATTCCCGGGTCCGCGCACATGCTGCGCTACACGGTGTTCGTGAGCGGCCGACGGATCGGCGCGACCGCCAGCATGCCGACGGAATCCGACTGCAAATACCTCGAAAGGCCGCCGGTGGTGCCGCCGCTCAAGCCCTTCCAGGTGTTCTACCGCCCCGGCCGCCCGAAAAAGGGCGCCACGCCCCCGCAGCCGGTCGTAGATGTGCACCATGGCATGGCGCGCGACGATATTCCCGCGGGTATTTCGATTCCCATCTCCAGCCGTTCCGAAGACGGCTGACAACAAGAAGCCCGGGCAACCGGGCTTTTTTTTATCTCATGGACAAGAAAAAAACTTGGCGCGATCAGGAGCAGCAGCTGGTTGAGCGCTGGACCGCGGCCAACGAGCGCTATCGCCTCGCCCACGCGGGCAATGTGGCCGCCGAAGTGCAGGCCGCGCAAGCCGAACTCGAACTCCTCAGGCGGCAGGT
>JBBPIU010000220.1:0-2841 GCA_038040245.1 Pseudomonadota bacterium
ACCTCGGCGATGATTTCGGCGGTCGGGCTGATGGTGGAGGGTTCGCGGCGCATGGGCGGATTATATGCCCGCGCCCCCCGGGATTCCCTGCCAAGCTACTCTTGGGCTTTGCCCTCGGCCGCGTCGCCGCGCTCGCCGGGTTTTTCCCCGAGTCTCTCCCCGAGTTTCTCCCTGATGCGCGCGCTCTTGCCCGAACGCTGGCGCAGGTAATAGAGCTTGGAGCGGCGCACTTCGCCTTTGCGCTTCACTTCGATGCCGGCGATCAGCGGCGAATAGGTCTGGAAGGTGCGCTCGACGCCCTCGCCGGAGGAGATCTTGCGCACGATGAACGCGGAGCGCAGGCCCCGGTTCCTCTTCGCGATCACCACGCCTTCGAACGCCTGCTCGCGCTTCTTGTCGCCCTCGACCACGTTCACGCGCACCACGACAGTGTCGCCCGGCGAGAACTCGGGGATGCTCTTCTTCATGCGCAGGATTTCTTCCTGCTCGAGCTTCTGGATCAGGTTCATTTTCCGCTCTCTCCACTTTCCCGCTGGAATTCCTCCAGCAACTTTCTTTCGTCGTCGGTCAGCTTCCTCGCCGCGAGGAGGTCGGGCCTCCTCAGCCAGGTCCTTCCCAGCGCCTGCTTCAACCGCCAGCGCCGGATGTTCTCGTGGTGCCCGGACAACAACACCTCCGGCACCTTTGCGCCCTCGTACAACTCGGGACGCGTGTACTGCGGGCAATCGAGCAGCCCCTCGACGAAGGACTCCTCGGCCGCCGACTGATCGCCGCCGAGCGCGCCCGGAATCTGGCGCACCACCGCGTCGATCACCGTCATCGCGGCCAGTTCCCCGCCCGAGAGCACGTAGTCCCCGATCGAGAGCTCTTCATCCACCCGCCGCTCGATCAGGCGCTCGTCTATGCCTTCGTACCGCCCACACAATAAAACCAAACTTGGAAGGCTGGCCAGATCCATGACCTTCGCATGGTCCAAGCGCTTTCCCTGCGGCGAGAGATAAATCACTTTTCCCCCGCCCGCCGCCTTTGCCGCAACCAGCGCCTTCTCCAGCGGCTCGGCCAGCATCAGCATGCCGGGCCCGCCGCCGTACGGACGGTCATCCACCGTCCGGTAATTGTCCTCCGTGAAATCGCGCGGGTTCCACAGCCCGAGCGACCAGAGCCCCGCCTCCAGCGCCCGCCCGCTGATGCCGCTCGCCGTCACCGCTGCGAACATCTCCGGGAACAGCGTCACCACGTCGAAGCGGATCACCAATCCGCCCCCCACTCCACTTCGATCCGCCTTTCGGGCAGATCGACCTTCTTCACCACCACCGGCACCCAGGGAAGCAGCCTCGGCTTTTCCCCCGAAAGCTCCATCACGTCGTGCGCGCCGTTGGAGAACAGCCCCTTCACCACGCCGAGCACCAGCCCCTGCGAATTCACCACTTCGAGGCCGACCAGGTCGGCCCAGTAATAACGTCCCACGCCCGCCTCAGGCCGCGGTATCGAAACCGCCTTGCCCTTGTACTTGCGCGCCAACTCGGGGGTATCGATACCGCCCAGCTTCGCCAGCAGCTTTCCGGAGTGGATCTTGGTTTCCTCGACCTTGCGCTCTTCGCCGGCGATCCACCAGACCGGTTGCGCCGCGAGCACCTCGGGCTCGTCCACCACCACCTTCACCCAGCCGCGCACGCCGTACGCACCGGCCACGCGCCCGAATTCGATCAAACCCTGAGGAAGGCTTCTGCCTTCCGTCACCTTACGCTGCTGCTTTTTTAACCTTGCCAAACTGCTTGACCAGCCGCACCACGGTCGACGAGGGCTGCGCGCCCTTGCCTTCCCAGTACTTGATGCGCTCGACGTCGACGCGCAGCGACTCGCGCCCCGCGGGCGCCTTCGGATCGTAAAAGCCCACGCGCTCGATGAAGCGGCCGGTAGCCGCACGACGCGATTCAGCCACTACCAGATGGTAGAAAGGCCGCTTGTTGGCGCCGCCTCGCGCCAGTCGAATAACCACCATTTAGAGCACCTCTGCCACTGCGAAAGGGAGCGGATTATACGCACGAATCACTTCACTAGGGCAGGGAAAACACGTCAAAAAGTAAAGGCCCTTTTGGTACCTTGACACCTTGTTCCCTTTAATGTATAGTGCCCTTTATGCCTTTACTTAGCTCTTTTTGGACGAGGAATCAATGATGCCCACCATCAGACTCGATGACGATGTATTCAAAGGACTACAGCAGCTTGCGAAGCCATTCGTCGACTCACCGAGCTCCGTCGTCCGCCGATTGCTCGAAGAGCGCGGAATTCTGAAACCTCAAAAGGCGAACGGTACTGGCGAGGCACGTTCGCGGGTGTTCCCGCGCAGACCGGTCGGTACAACTGCAAATGGATTAACACCGCAACCGATATACGAGGATTATCTTCTCTTCGTTCTAGCCAAAGAGCTCAACGGGCGCGGGCACAAGCGCGATGCTACCCACGCAGTGATCAAGCGAATGATGAAGGATGGCCACGTCGGTGCTGCGGATCAAGAATTGGTTAGTACTGGCGAAACAAAAGCCGAGAACACGATCGCATGGGCCCGTAACGCGCTAAAAGACCGCGGCTTCATCAGCAGGATCTCGCCCCACGGAATTTGGGAATTGACGCCCGAAGGAAAGAGCGCGGCCGGCAAGGTCGTACTTCCCAAACCCGGGCAGGTCGGTGCTGTCTCGGCTTGAGTGTCTGCTTTCGATCAGGATCAGTCGGTCGAGCAGGCCGCGGGCCGGCCGGTAAAGCTGGGCGCTAAGCAGCAGCCCGCTTGCGGGCAGCGCGGGGCGGGGTCGGACGCCGCGAGCGCTTGGTCCTCAAAATGGA
>JBBPIU010000221.1:0-2834 GCA_038040245.1 Pseudomonadota bacterium
AATCGTCGTCGTCGCCGATCGGCGTTTCCATCGAGATCGGCTCCTTGGAGATCTTGAGGATCTTGCGGATCTTCTCCTCGGGCATTTCCATTTTCAGCGCCAGGGTCGCCGGATCGGGCTCGGAGCCCGTCTCCTGCAGGATCTGGCGCGAGATGCGGTTCATCTTGTTGATGGTCTCGATCATGTGCACCGGGATGCGGATGGTGCGGGCTTGATCCGCAATGGAGCGCGTGATCGCCTGCCGGATCCACCAGGTGGCGTAGGTCGAGAACTTGTAGCCGCGGCGGTATTCGAACTTGTCCACCGCCTTCATCAGGCCGATGTTGCCTTCCTGGATCAGGTCGAGGAACTGCAGGCCGCGGTTGGTGTACTTCTTCGCGATCGAGATCACGAGGCGCAGGTTGGCTTCCGTCATCTCGCGCTTGGCGCGGCGCGCCTTCGCCTCGCCCGTGGACATCTGCTTGTTGATGTCTTTCAGGTCCTTGATCGAGATGCCGATCTTGTGCTGCACGTTCTGGATCTTGCCGAGCAGTTCCAGCACCGCCGGCTCGAGGCGCACCAGCGCCTCGCTCCAGGGGTGGCCGGCGTTCAGCTCGGCGGTCAGCCAGCGCTTGGAGCCCTCCGCCCCGGCGTAGACCTTGATGAAGTGCTGGCGCGGCATTTGCGCCTTGTTGACGAGGATGTCCTGGATCTGGCGCTCGTGCGAGCGGATCTCCTCGACCAGGCTGCGCACGCTGTCGCACAGGCGCTCGACGGTGCGCGCGGTGAAGCGAATCGTCATCAACTCGGTGCCGATCTGGTCGCGCACCCGCAGGTAGTCCTTGTCGCGCGAGCCCTTGTTCTCCAGCGCGCGCTTGAGCTTCTCGAACAGGCGCCGGATGCGGGCGAACTTCTCCAGCGCCTCGGTACGCAGCTTGAGCAGGCTCGCCGTCTGCGCGGCGTTCTCCTCCTCCTCCGTAGCGCCCTCCTCCTCCTCGATCTGTTCTTCCTCTTCTTCCTCGGTCGGCGGGGCGGCCTTCTTCGGGTCGAAGCTTTCCTTCGCGTTCGGATCGATCAGGCCGTCCACCACTTCGTCGATGCGCGACTCGTCTTTCTCCACCCTCGCGGCCAGGTCGAGGATGTCCTGCACCGTGGTCGGGCAGGCGCTGATCGCCTGGATCATGTGGCGCAGGCCGTCCTCGATGCGCTTGGCGATCTCGATCTCGCCTTCGCGCGTGAGCAGCTCCACCGAGCCCATTTCGCGCATGTACATGCGCACCGGATCCGTGGTGCGGCCGAACTCGGAATCCACCGTCGAGAGCGCGGCCTCGGCCTGTTCCTCGACGTCGTCATCGGTCTGCGTCGCGGCCGGCTGGTCGGGGCTGATCAGCAGCTGTTCCTGGTCGGGCGCCTGATCGTAGACCTGGATCCCCATGTCGCCGAAGGTCGAAATGATGGCTTCGATCTGCTCCGCGTCCACCAGGTCGTCGGGCAGGTGGTCGTTGATTTCGGAATAGGTGAGGAAGCCGCGGTCCTTGCCCAGCTTGATCAGGTTCTTCAGGCGCGTGCGGCGCGTCTCTGCGTCTTCCTTGGGCAGTTCCGGCGGGATCAGCCAGGCATCCTTCTTGCCCTTGCGGCCGGGGCGCCCTTTAAGCTTCGATTTCGCCGCCGCAACATTGGCTTCGAGAAGCTCGAGCGCCTGCTTGGCGCTCTTGATCCCCGGCTTGGCGACCGCTTTGCCCGCGCCTTTGCCCGCGGGTTTTCCTGCAATCGCCTTGACCGGCGCGGCGGCCTTTTTCGCGAGGACCTTCTTGAGGGGCTTCCTGAGGGCTTTGGCTTGCTTCGCCGTGGGCCGCGCCCGGGGCGCCGATGCAGGCCGCGCCAGGCGCGCGGTTGCAGGCCGCGCCAGGCGCGCGGTTGCAGGCCGCGCCAGGCGCGCGGTTCTCTTTTTCAAAACCTTGTTTTTAATGGTTTTTTTCTTGGCCTTGAAGACTCGGGAGGACTTCGATTTGCGCTTGAGTTTGGCCATTCTTGCCTCGTGAACGCCCCGCAATTGCCGGAGCGGAAAAAGGGCGCGATTCTACCCTATACGGTCGGTTCAGTTCTCTGTGACTTTAGATAGACCAATTCCTTAAGCCGCTGGTTCAACTCCGCACTCAATCGCGGGTCGGCATTGACGCGGCTCTTCAAGGCTTCAATTTCCTGGTTTTTGTGCTTGATCCGCAGCGTCAAATGAACTCGTTTGAAGTCATGCGCCACCAGGTCGCTGGAAAATCGTTGCTCCTCGGCAGCTATCTGCGCCTCAATTGCCATGCGCTCAAATTCAGTGCCTTGAAAATATTCCAAAAGAACTGCTGCGCTAGCGTTGCTGTCAATCTGGCGCCCGGCAATGAATTGCAGAAATCCCGTTTCCGGAAGATATGGATCCAACAACTCGATTTCCAGTTCTCCAACCAATTTCGGGTCGGCCAGGACATACCGGAGCAAATTCCTTTCCGGGGGAACCGTAATTTGTGGCGCTTCCTTCGCTCGACCTGGATTTCGGTAAGGCGCAGTGCTTTTCGGTTGTATCAGCCGCTCCACGTCCTCAGAGGACACGCGGGCAAGAGAGGCAAACTCCCTTAAGAGCTGCATCCGAAGCGCAGGTGCAGTAAATTTTTCAAGATGCGACTTTGACGCCACGAGAAACCCGGCGCGGCCCTCGGGCGTGTTCAAGTCGTTGCCAGCTCTGAGTTCGGCGATGAGGAATTCGGACAGCGTGGGCGCTTCGCGCACCAGTTGCTCGAAGGCCTCCTTGCCGTGCTTGCGGATGTAGCTGTCCGGATCGTCTTCCTCGGGCAGGAACAGGAAGCGGA
>JBBPIU010000222.1:0-2799 GCA_038040245.1 Pseudomonadota bacterium
AGTATTAGTTGACTTTTTAGTTGCCATTTGTGGTCGGTTTGCAAACCGCACAAGTTGTAGCTGCGGCATTCATTCGCTCTCCGTCTCAATACGTTAGGCGGGCAGTAGAGGAAAAGCAATTCCATCTCCAGAAATGGAAAAGGGCGCTCGCGCACCCTTTTTCCTTTTCGTCCAACAGGCTGCGCTCAGACGATGTCGAGGTGCTCGATGCCCTTGGTGAGGTCCTTGTCCTTCGATTCCTTGCCGTGCAGCTTGATGTTGAGCCGCACTTCGTTGGTCGAGTCGGCGAAGCGCAGTGCGTCCTCGAAGCCGATGCGGCCGGCTTCGTAGAGGTCGAACAGCGCCTGATCGAAGGTCTGCATGCCAAGCTCCCTCGACTTCTTCATGATCTCCTTGATGCCGTGGATTTCGCCCTTGAAGATGAGGTCCGAAATGAGCGGGGAATTGAGCAGCACCTCGATAGCGGCGGCCCGCCCCTTGCCCTCCTTCAGCGGGATCAGGCGCTGCGAGACCACCGCCTTGAGGTTCAGCGACAGATCCATCAGCAACTGGTGGCGCCGCGCCTCGGGGAAGAAGTTGATGATCCGGTCCATCGCCTGGTTGGAGTTGTTGGCGTGCAGCGTGCCGAGCGCCAGGTGGCCGGTCTCGGCGAAGGCGACCGCGTGCTCCATCACCTCCATCTCGCGGATTTCGCCGATCAGGATCACGTCGGGCGCCTGGCGCAGCGTGTTCTTGAGCGCCGACTCCCAGGAGTCGGTGTCGACGCCGACCTCGCGCTGGGTGATCATGCAATTCTTGTGCGGGTGCACGTACTCGACCGGGTCCTCGATGGTGATGATATGGCCGTGTGAGTTCTCATTGCGGTAGCCGATCATCGCGGCGAGCGAGGTGGACTTGCCCGAGCCGGTGCCGCCGACGAACAGCACCAGCCCGCGCTTGGTCATCGCCACGTCTTTTAGCACGGGCGGGAGCTTCAAATCCTCGAGGGTAGGGATGGTGGTCGTGATCACCCGCAGCACCATGCCCACGTTCGCCTGCTGCACGAAGCAATTGACGCGGAAGCGCCCGATGCCGGCGGGGTTGATCGCGAAGTTGCACTCCTTGGTCGATTCGAACTCGGCCGCCTGCTTGTCGTTCATGATCGAGCGTACGAGCATTCCGGTGTGCTGGGCGGTGAGCGCGGTCTGCGACACCGGCGTCATCTTGCTGTCGATTTTCATCGCCGGCGGAAAGCCCGCGGTGATGAACAGGTCCGAGCCCTTCTTCGCGAGCAGTGCGCGAAGAAGGTCGTACATGAATTTGACTGCCTGTTCGCGTTCCATGTCCTAACCTCCGGCGAAGTTGTCTTTGTTGGCGGCCTTGCTGCGCGCCTCGGACATCGAGACGATGTTTCTCTTGACTAGATCCTGCAGGTTCTGGTCGAGCGTCTGCATGCCCAACTGTGCCCCGGTCTGGATCGAGGAGTACATCTGCGCGATCTTGTTCTCGCGGATCAGGTTGCGGATCGCCGGCGTGCCGACCATGATTTCGTGCGCCGCGACGCGGCCGGTGCCGTCTTTGGTCTTGAGCAGGGTCTGGGAGATGATGGCGCGAATCGATTCGGAGATCATCGCGCGGATCATTTCCTTTTCCGCCGCCGGGAACACGTCCACGATCCGGTCGATGGTCTTCGCCGCCGAAGAGGTGTGCAGCGTGCCGAACACCAGGTGGCCGGTTTCCGCGCCGGACAGGGCCAGGCGGATGGTTTCCAGGTCGCGCATCTCGCCCACCAGTATCACGTCCGGGTCTTCGCGCAGGGCGCTTCTCAACGCGTTGGAGAACGAAAGCGTGTGCGGCCCGACCTCGCGCTGGTTGATCAGGCATTTCTTCGATTCGTGCACGAACTCGATCGGATCCTCGATGGTGAGGATGTGGCCTTCCTCGGTCTCGTTCTTGTGGTTCACCATCGCAGCGAGCGTGGTGGATTTGCCCGAGCCTGTCGGACCGGTCACCAGCACCACGCCGCGCGGCTGGTCGGCGATCTGCTCGAAGGACTTCGGGCACTTGAGCTGTTCCAGCGACAGGATCTTGGAAGGAATCGTCCGCAGAACCGCCCCGGCGCCGCGGTTCTGTACGAAGGCATTGACGCGGAAGCGTGCGAGGTTCGGTATCGCGAACGAGAAGTCACATTCGAGGTTTTCCTCGTAGAACTTGCGCTGCCCGTCGTTCATGATGTCGTAGAGCATGCTGTGCACGTCTTTATGCTCCATCGCGGGCAGATTGATGCGCTTGATGTCGCCGTGCACGCGGATCATCGGCGGCAAGCCCGAGGACAGGTGCAGGTCCGAGGCCTTGTTCTTGACGACAAACGCAAGCAATTCAGTGAGATCCATTACAATTCCCCCGATAACGATGGGCCAAAGTATGCGGGTAATCCATGACAACTTGCAAGCCGTTCAGGGGCGCATCGCGCGCGCCGCGGCGGCGGCCGGCCGCGACCCCCTGAGCGTGACGCTTTTGGCGGTGTCGAAGACCCATCCGGCGGCGCTCGTGGAGCAGGCCCTTGACGCGGGTCAGCGGGCGTTCGGCGAGAACTACGTACAGGAAGCCGTCGAGAAAATGGATGCGCTGGCCGGGAAATCCGTCGAGTGGCACCTCATCGGCCCGCTCCAGAGCAACAAGTCGCGCCTCGCCGCCGAGCGCTTCGATTGGGTGCATACCGTCGAGAGCGAGAAGATCGCGCACCGCCTCTGCGACCAGCGTCCCGCCGGCACTGCTCCGCTGAACGTCCTGATCCAGGTGAACGTGTCGGGCGAAGCC
>JBBPIU010000223.1:0-2748 GCA_038040245.1 Pseudomonadota bacterium
AGCGACTACCCCCTGTGGGCGGCGGCATGTCGCCACAAATGGCGATAAGGTTCACCCATCGCCGAGGTCCGGTCAGGGTCAAGGGACTAAATCGCTCGCGCGATAGGGTGCTGCGGCGATCGGCGCGGCCAGTGGCGGCGGGGAACTTCCTGTCTTGAACTGAGGGGTCAGCAACCTCATTCAAGACAGGAGCATTCCGATGACCCCGGAGTCCGTCAGCCCTCTGCGCCGCCGCATGATCGAAGACATGACGGTGCGCAACTTCGTCGAGAAGACGCAACACGACTACATTCGCAGCATCAAGAACCTAACCAAGTTCCTCGGCCGCTCGCCGGACACGGCCACGCCCGAGGACCTGCGCCGCTACCAGTTGCACCTGACCGGGACCGGCGTGCGCCCGCCGACCATCAACGGCACGGTCACGGCGCTGCGCTTCTTCTTCACCGTCACGCTCGACCGGGCCGATACGGTCAAGCCGCTGACGTTTGTCGCGGAGCCGCGCAAGATCCCCGTGGTCCTCGATCCCGAGGAGGTGGCGCGCTTTCTGGAGGCAGCCCCCGGGCCGAAGTACAAGGCGGCGTTCGGAGCGGCCTATGGCGCCGGCCTGCGCGTGTCGGAGGTCGCATCGCTGAAGGTGTCCGACATCGACTCCAAGCGCATGCTGCTCCGCGTCGAGCAGGGCAAGGGTCGCAAGGATCGTCATGCGATGCTCTCGCCGCAACTGCTCGAACTGCTGCGCGACTGGTATCGCATCGCGCGGCCTCGGCTCTGGCTGTTCCCTGGCCGCGACCCGCTGCAGCCGCTGACGACACGCCAGCTCAATCGCGCCGTTCACGCCGCCGCCCACATGGCCGAGATCACCAAGCGGGTGACGCCGCACACGCTGCGCCATAGCTTCGCCACCCACTTGCTCGAGCAGAACATCGACATCCGCGTGATCCAGGTGCTCTTGGGTCACGCCAAGCTCGAGACCACCGCGCTCTACACCCGCGTCGCCACCAACACGATCCGCGCGGTGATGAGCCCGCTCGATCGCCTGACGCCGCTGCGGCCAAAGAGAGAAGAGCCGCCGGCATAGCGCGGCGGGATCGTGTCCCGTCCGGTTCTGGAGGTCGCGGACATCTTCCGCGGCCATGGCCCGGCGTGGCGCAAAGCCAACGCCGGCCATGTCAGCCTCGGTCAGCTCAAGGTCATGTCTGCCATCGAGAGCTGCCGCACGGCAGCCCTCGGCGGGCATGTCGAGCGCTGCGAGGATTGCTCCCACACGCGCATCGCCTACAACTCCTGCCGCAATCGGCATTGCCCGAAGTGCCAGGGCGCGGCGGCGAAGGAATGGCTCGCCGAGCGCGAGGCCGACCTGCTGCCGGCGCCGTACTACCACGTGGTGTTCACCCTGCCGGCGCCGATCGCCGACATTGCCTATCACAACAAGGCCGCGATCTACGACCTCCTGTTCAAGGCATCGGCCGAGACGCTGATCACGATCGCCGCCGATCCCAAGCACCTCGGCGCACGCATCGGGCTGACCAGTGTGCTGCACAGCTGGGGATCGGCGATGACCCACCATCCGCACGTCCACATGATTGTGCCGGGCGGCGGCATCGCGCCGGATGGCAAGCGCTGGATCTCCTGCCGGCCGGGCTTCTTCCTCCCCGTGCGCGTGCTCTCGCGGCTGTTCCGCCGGCTGTTCCTGGAGAAGCTGATCGCGACCCACGAGGCCGGCCGCCTGAAGTTCTTCGGTGATCACGCCCGGCTGGCAAAGCGCGACGCGTTCACGGCGTATCTGGCGCCGTTACGCCAAAGCGAATGGGTCGTCTACAGCAAGTGTCCGTTCGCCGGGCCGGAGGCCGTGCTGGCCTATCTGTCGCGCTATACCCACCGCGTCGCCATCTCCAACAGCCGCCTCATCGCGCTCGACGGTAAGGGCGTCACCTTCAAGTGGAAGGACTATCGCGCCAAGGGCCGTGAGCAGACCAAAGTGATGACCCTCGCCAGCGACGAGTTCATCCGACGCTTCCTCATCCACGTCCTGCCGCACGGCTTCCACCGCATCCGCCACTACGGCCTCTTCGCCAGCGCCGGGCGCGCCGACAACATCGCCCGAGCCCGCGAGCTGCTCAACACGCCGAAGCCTCACAGCAATCCCACCGACGCCGACATCACCGATGAATCGCCGAAGCTCGCGCATCCCTGTCCCTGCTGCGGCGGTCGCATGATCATCATCGAGACCTTCGCCCGCGGCAGCCCACCGCGATATCGGCCCGCGCCACCGACCCTCGCCATCAGGATCGACACGTCATGATGACCAAGCCCGAGTTCCGGCGCCGCAAATCTGGCCGTCCATTCCACTGGTTTTCGACCGGCCACGATCACCCTCGCCCGAACCCGGGGCCTGGGTCTCAAATCCAGTCTCGATCGTCATCGTCCGGCGTCGCCCAGGACCGCGGAAGCCATCAACTCAGCTGCGCCAACCCCGTCAATCATCGCGCTCGCCCCCAGCCGCGCCGATCCGGCGCCCCACCTGCAGCGGCCAAATCGCCATAACGCCCGCGCCGCCCGCGCCGCCCACGTCTCACTTCCCGCGATTTCCTCCCTTGGAGGTTTTCGAACGCCGGCCCCCGGAGCGGGTGTCGCCGTACGGCATGGGCCGGCATCCGAAAACCTTCACACGACCTGCCGTCACGCAAGCGGCCACGCGACGGCCGATTCGGGCCCAAGAGCGGCCGTTTGCTGCCTGGCCTTCAATTG
>JBBPIU010000224.1:0-2706 GCA_038040245.1 Pseudomonadota bacterium
CGCGCGAGGCGCCCAAGGGCGCGCCCGCGGACGAGATGGGGCAGTTCGTCTCCAAGGTCCTCGGCAGCACCGAGGCCGTCTGGGGCAAGATCTTCCAGCAGTCGAAAAGCCAGTACCGCCCCCCGACGCTGGTCCTCTTTGACGGGCAAGTGCGCTCGGCCTGCGGCATGGGGCAAGCGGCCATGGGCCCCTTCTATTGCCCCGGCGACGAGAAGCTCTACATCGACCTCGCGTTCTTCCGCGACCTGCAAACGCGCTTCCGCGCCCCGGGCGATTTCGCCCAGGCCTACGTGATCGCTCACGAGGTGGGCCACCACGTGCAGAAGCTCACCGGCGCCTCTCAGGTCAAGAGCAACCAGGCGTCCGTGCGCATGGAGTTGCAGGCCGACTGCTACGCGGGCGTGTGGGGACACCATGCGGGCAGCATGAAACAACTGGACTCCGGCGACATCGCCGAAGCGCTCAACGCCGCCACGGCGATCGGAGACGACCGCCTGCAGAAGCAGACCCAGGGCCGCGTCGTGCCCGAGTCGTTCACCCACGGCTCTTCCGAGCAGCGCGTGCGCTGGTTCAAGCGTGGCATGGACTCGGGCCGCCCGAAGGACTGCGACACGTCCTCGACCAGCTCGCTTTGAGGGTCTCCAAAACAAAACGCCTCGGGGCAAAGCCGATGCTAGTCGCCGCTGCGGCTCGGCACCGCGGGCGCGTCGCCCGGCGCAGGCTTGTGCACGCGCGATCCATGCCGGTTGGCGTACACCCAGGTGTATTCCGCGCCGAACAGGAAGATCTGCGCGGAGTAGTAGACCCATGCGAGCAGCACCACGAGCGAGCCCGCCGCGCCGAATCCGGACGCCAGGCTGCTTTTGCCCAGATACAGCCCGATCAGCACTTTGCCAATGGTAAACAGCAACGCCGTCACCGCGGCGCCGGTCCAGACGTCGCGCCAGGGGATCGTTGCGCGCGGCATGATTTTGTAGATCATCGCGAAAAGCAGTGTGAAGATGCCGAACGAGACCGCGAAGTTGAGGATCTCGAGGAACACATCCCAGCCTTTGAACCAGCCGCCCCACCACTTGCCCAAGGCCGCGAGCGCCGCGCTCACGACGAGCGATACGATCAGCAGGAAGCCCAGGCCGAGCACCAGCCCGAACGACAGCAGGCGCGTGCGCAGCAGGTGCCAGATGCCCGACTCCTTCTCCGGCGCCGGCACTCGCCAGATACGGTCCAGCGCGCTTTGCAGCTCTCCGAAGATCGCGGTCGAACCGAGCAGCAAGATGGCGATGCCGACAATGGTCGCGACCACGCTCTTGGCCGGTTCGCGCGCGGCTTTGAGCATTCCTTCCACGGCCACCGCGCCTTCCTCACCCATTATTCCGCGCAACTGCGCGACGATTCCTCCTTGCGCCGCTTCCTGCCCGAACACCATTCCCGCCACCGCGATCACGATGATGAGCAGCGGAGCGAGCGAAAAAAGCGTGTAGTAGGAAAGGGCGGCGCCCATGCTCGGGGCGTAGTCATCCAGCCAGGCTTTGACGGCCGCCTTGATCATCGGCCACTGTTGGCTTAACCAGTTTGCCTGCGGCACCGCGGCCGCCGACTTCTGCGCAGCGCTCCCCGGCTGCGCTATGACGAGCGGGAGCGCGCGCGGGTTTCGCTTGGAGGCCGTGGCGGCGCCCAGCGCGCCGAGCAATGGCAGCAGCATCTGCGCCGTTTTCAGCAAGCTCGTAAGGCTTCCGCGAGCCGCGGGGCGGGAGGACGGCGCTCGCGGCTTGCGGTTGCGCGTAACGGCAAAGTACCCCACAGCCGCGGCGCCGGCGACCAGCCCGCCGATCACGTAAGGCGACTTCACCAGCCGGCGCGCCCTTAACTTCAGCGCGTGAACCTGCGCGACGATGCCCGCCTTGGCGGCGGCAACGCGTGTCTCCGCGGACTCTAGCGCCGCCGATGAGTCATTCATGGCTCGGTGCGGGTTCGGACTTCAAGCCAAGCTGGCGCCGCGTTGCGCTAAACAGGAGATCCTTGCTGCGCTTGATGGCGAGGAACACGAGGCCGCCGGCGCCGGCGAAACTCAGCAGCGCGGCAATCAACAGCGACCAGGCCCAGCCGAGGATATCGTTTTCCACCAAGGCCGCGACTGCGCAGCCGACCAGCGCGAGCCAGCCGGTAATCAACAGAACGGCCGCGCCGACACCGAATCCAAGCATCAGCGCGAGTCCGATGCCGGCCTTTTTTCCTTCCAGCACGACGAGGAGGATGAAATTGTCCAGCCAGCCGCGCAGCGAATCGATGAGCGAGTGGATGGTCGCCACAATCGATGGCGGCGAAGCGTTGGCGTATTTTGGCGACTCGTCCATGGCAGACACGCTAGTCCAAAGAAACCCCGCGCGACCCCGCACATGCGGGGTTTCGCCTAGGGAATGGCGTTGGATCCCCTATTTAGAATCCGCTTCGTCTATTCCGCCGTCTGTACGCTATCGTACATAATCGCCGTCGCGCTTATTGGTGAGTTTCCAGCCTCGAAGCGATTGTGAGGTCCGGCAATCGAGGTCTGTCCCTCACGGCGCTTGGAACTAGCAGGACTATATGCGCGCGGACGTACGGTGCGTCCGGGCCGGGAGGGGTAACGTGGGATTTGATCCGTTAACCCACGCAAAAGGCAAAGTCATGAACAGCATCGTCTACATCGTCGGCGCAGTCGTCATCATT
>JBBPIU010000225.1:0-2656 GCA_038040245.1 Pseudomonadota bacterium
ACCCCGAGAAACCAGTCGGTTTTCCAGAAATCGAACTTCCTCATGCTGCTGTCCGAACTCTCCGAATTCTTATGTTTTTCAGGCAGTCGTGCGGCGCAAAAATTCTACGCCAGCGCCATGCCCGGCAGGCGGGACTCAAAGACCCACCCTGGACCTACGTTTCTCCCAAGGAAAACAGCTCCCTATCCCGCATTTTTGCAGCTAAATGTCAGCTACGTCAAATATTTGGCGCGGCCCGGCCTCCCGCCGCGCAGCCGGACCGGGAGGCGGTTCGGGGATTCAGGAACCGAGACGAAGCAGGCGCCTGCCAGGTCAGGCGCCGAGAAGCTGCCCGGGCTTGACGCTGCCCGCGGCCAGCAGGTCGCCGGCGGCGACCTTTTTGCCGTCGCCGAGTTTGGCGCGCAGCACCTCGATGCGACCGCCCTGGGCGGTCACCTGGAAGCTCGCCGGGCCGCTTTCGACGACCTCGCCGATTTTGCCCTTGACGGCGCCGAAGGTACGCACCGGCACCTTCTTGCAGTCGAAAACCTGCAGTTTCACGCCGTTCAGGGTCGTCCAGGCCCCCGGGGCCGGATTGCAGCCCCGGATCAGGTTGTAGGCCACATCGACATGGTTCGCCCAATGGATGCGCGCCTCGCCATCGCGGAACCAGCCCTCGTAGGTCGCCTGCGACTCGTCCTGCACCAGCTCCCGGTGCTTGCCGGCGACCACCAGGTCCGCCGCCTCCAGTAACGCCTGCACCCCCATCGGGAACAGGCGGTCGAAATACACCGTGCCGAGCGTGTCGTCCGGGCTGATGCGCGTTTCCTTCTGCAGGATCACCGGCCCCTCGTCCAGGCCATCGGTCGGGCGGAATATGGTCAAGCCGGTCTTGGTTTCGCCGCGCGAAATCGGCCAGTTGATCGAACTCGGGCCGCGGTACTTCGGCAGCAGCGACGGGTGGTACTGGATCGTGCCGTGCTGCGGGATGCTGATGAAGTCCTGCGGCGCGAACTGCAGCACGAACGCCATGATGCCTATTTCGGCATCAAGTTTTTTCATTTCAGCTTTTGCTTGATCCGTTTTTAAAGACTGAAATTGAAAAACCTGCACACCCTTTTCCTGCGCGGCAGTCTTCAGCACGTCGGGCTTCGCGCCCGGCTTCTCGGGCGCGCAGAACACGCCGGCGACCTCATCGCCGCGCGCGAGGAACGCCTCCAGAACAGCTTTTCCGAAATCCTGTTGGCCTACGATAGCGATTTTCATCAGGCAGCCCTTTTGGGCGGGGCAGAAAAGGCGCCGGCCTGCTTAAGATTTGAAATCTTCGAGTCGTCGTAGCCCAAAACCTCTTTCAAAACCTGGTCGGTGTGCTCGCCGAGTGTGGGCGAGCGCTCAATCTTCGCCGGCGAGGCCGACAGCTTGATCGGCATGCCGACGTTCCACCACTTGCCGCGCTGCGGATGGTCCAGCTCGACCCACATGTCCCGGCCCCGGATGTGCTCGTCGTTGGCGAGGTCCTCGGTGCTCATAATCGGACCGCAGGGTACGTTGAGCGGATTGAAGATCGCCATGAATTCGCGCTTGGTGTAGCCCTTCGCGAAATCGGTAATGATTTTCCACATTTCATTCTGATTTTTTCTTCGGTCCGCAATTTTTGCAAACCGAGGATCCCTTACTAAACCCTCACCCCCAATTCGGTTGGCAAGAGCCTCCCACACCGCTTCCTGCACCACCACGTAGATCCAGTCGTTCGGCCCGTGCGGCTTGCAGTGGATCGCGTTGCCCAGCTGGCCGCCGCCCGAGTCGTTGCCGCCTCGCGGTACGTCGCCCATGCCCTGCGCGGTCGGCACCGAGAATTCGCTCAAGGCCTGGCGCGTGAGCCTCTGGTGATCGCGAAACTTGACGCGGCAGAGGTTCATGACGCCGTCCATCATCGCCACTTCGACGTACTGGCCCTGGCCGGTGCGGTTCGCCTGGTGCAGCGCGGCCAGCAGGCCGATGGCCAGGTGCAGGCCGGTGCCCGTATCACCGATCTGCGCGCCGGTGACGAACGGCGGTCCCTCCGGCAGGCCGGTGGTGCTCATCGCGCCCCCCATCGCCTGTGCGACGTTTTCGTACGCCTTGAAATCCGCGTAGGGGCCGCTGGAGCCGAAACCCTTGATCGAGCCCATCACGATTTTCGGATTGATCTCGTGGATCTTGTCCCAGGTGAAGCCGAGGCGGTCCAGCACGCCCGGCCCGAAGTTCTCCATCACAATGTCGCACTTCTTCACCAGGTCGATGAATACCTGCTTGCCTTCGGCGGTCTTCATGTTGACCGTGATCGAGCGCTTGTTGCAGTTGAGCATCGTGAAATACAGGCTGTCCGCGTTGGGCACGTCCCTCAGCTGCCCGCGCGTCGCATCGCCCTGGGGCGGCTCGAGCTTGATCACGTCCGCGCCCATCCAGGCAAGCAGCTGCGAGCAGGTCGGACCCGCCTGCACGTGCGACATGTCGAGGATGCGGATTCCCTTGAGTGCTTCCATTCTGATCTCAAACCTATTTCTTTTTTGCGCTCGGATTCAGGCTCGTGATGCGACCGCTTTCGGTGCCGGCGGTTTCATCGATGACGGCATTGATGAGCGTGGGCTTGCGCGAGCGGATGGCTTCTTCCATTGCCTTGCGCAACTCGGCCGGG
>JBBPIU010000226.1:0-2653 GCA_038040245.1 Pseudomonadota bacterium
GCCGCCGCCTGAGAGGATCCACAGCGGGTTGTAGCGTGTGAGGTAGAGCGTCGCGGCGCTGGCGCCGGCGATGAGCGCGTTGTGCCAGTCCAAACCCTGCGGCGTGGCGAGGACGTAGCCGCCCGAGGCGATGAACCCGACGCTGATGGGAATGAGCGCGCGCTGCAAGACCTTGCGCCAGGGCGCGTCGCGCATCCGGTCCCAGTATCCGCCGATCGAATAGGCGAGCACGGCGGCGGGCCCGCAGAACGCGCCCAGCGCGACCAGTCCACCCGCGAACCCCGCGACCTTCCATCCGATCAGCGCCGTCACCAGCACGTTCGGCCCCGGCGCCGCCTGCGCAATGGCGAACAGCTGGGTGTACTCGGCAGCGCTCATCCAGCCCTGCACATCCACCACCAGCCGCTGCATCTCCGGCATCACGGAGGGAATGCCGCCGACAGACACCAGCGACAGCAACGCGAAATAGAACGCGATTTGGACCATCAGAGCAGGCCCCTGCGCGCGGCAAGCCAGCCAAGCAAGGCCGCGACGGGCAAGACCGCGAACAGCGACACGCGGCCAAGCGCAATGACGCCAAAGCAGCTCGCAGCGAGCGCGATGCCCCAGGGCTTGCGCGCGAGCGGCTTGGCGAGCTTCAGCGCGGTGCCGATGAACAGGCCGCCGCCCGCGATGCCGACTCCTGTCACGATGGCTCTTAGCGCCGGGTTGGAGAAAAAATCTGCGTAAAGAAGGGCCAAGCCAAAAACCCAAATCAAAGGCAATGCCATGAGGCCGGCAAAGGCCACGACGGCGCCGCTCGGTCCGAACCAGCGCCGCCCCAGCACGACCGATACGTTGCCCACATTCGGGCCGGGCAGGAACTGGCATAGCGCCAGCACTTCGGAGAAGTCGGCCGGCGCGAGCCAGCGCCTCTCCTCCACCATCACGCGATGCGCCCAGGGCAGCACGCCACCGAAGGAGCGCGCGCCGATGGAAAGAAAACCCAAGTACAGCTCAAATAATGACTTCGGCGGCGTAGGCTCCAACTATTCTCCCCAATAGTCCAGGCCCTCGGGGAGCGGCTCGCCGTGCGCGAGCGAGGCGAGCTTGGCATACTGGCCGTCGGCGTAGAGCAGCGGCTTGCCCTTCCTGCCGATCAGCAGCTGCTGCACCTCGCCGAGAAAGATCGTATGCGTGCCGTGCACCATCCGGTTCACTACCCTGCAGTCGAACGCCGCCAGCGCATTGGCCAGGACCGGCGCGGCGGTCGAAAGTTTGGTCCAATGCTCTTCCCGGAACCGGCCCTCGCCCTTCTGCGCGCCGCTGAACAGGCTCGACAGTTCGCGGTCCTCGTGGCGCAGCACGTTGACGCAGAAAATGCCGGCCTTGGCGATGGCCTCGTGGGTGGTGGTGCTGCGGTTGATGCAGGCGAGCACCGTCGGCGGCTCTGCGCTCGCCGAGCACACCGCGGTCGCGGTCATGCCGAAGACGCGCCCTTCATGGCGGCAGGTGATGATGGTCACCGCGCCAGCCAGGCTGCGCATGCCGAGCTTGAATTCCGCGGCGAACTGCGCGGCATCGATCGGCTTGTTCATGGCCGGGATTCTACCGTGCTAGATTCTTCGGTTCTTTCGCAGCGGAGCATCACCATGCAGGATCACGGCTTCCTCCACCAGGCGCTCGTCTATCTCGCCGCAGGCGTGATCGTGGTGCCGCTCTTCAAGCGCCTGGGCCTCGGCTCGGTGCTGGGATACCTCGTCGCGGGCGTGGCCATCGGCCCTTGGGGCCTTGCGCTGGTGTCGGCGCCCGAGGCGATCCTGCAGATCGCCGAGTTCGGCGTCGTGCTGCTGCTGTTCCTGGTCGGGCTGGAACTCAACCCGGCGCGCGTCTGGCAGCTGCGCAAGCCGATCTTCGGCATGGGCGCGACGCAGGTGGCGCTGACTATCCTGGTGGTGGCGGCGGCGGGATGGGCCCTCGGCCTGCCGCCCAAGGTGGCGTTGGTGGCCGGCATGGGCTTTGCGATGTCCTCCACCGCGATCGGCCTCGCCACGCTGCAGGAAAAGAACCTGCTGCCCACGCCCGGCGGCCAGGCGAGCTTCTCGGTGCTGCTGTTCCAGGATCTTGCAGTCATCCCGCTCATGCTCCTTTTGGGTTTACTAGCATCAGATAACACCAAAAACAATTTCGACTGGACCGCAACCGCAAAGGCGGTGGGCATGATCGTGCTGCTGATCGTGGCCGGGCGCTACGTGCTGCGGCCGGTGCTGCGCTACATCGCGAATACGCGGCAGCGCGAGATTTTCGTCGGCTTCGCGCTGTTGCTCGTCATGGGAATCGCGGCGCTGATGGGATGGGTCGGCCTGTCGACCGCGCTCGGCGCCTTCCTCGGCGGCGTGCTGCTCGCCGACTCGGAATACCGCCACCAGCTGGAACTGGACATCGAGCCATTCAAGGGCCTGCTGCTGGGACTATTCTTCATTGCCGTCGGCATGTCGGTGGATATGGGATTGTTCGTGCGCTCTCCTGTCCTTGTTCTTTCAATTGCATTTGGAATTGTTGCAGTAAAGGCGATACTTCTTTACCCGATTGCCAAGACCTTCGGCTTTTGCGGCCGCGCCGACGCCACGCTGTTCGCCCTCGCCCTGTCGCAGGTGGGGGAATTCGCCTTCGT
>JBBPIU010000227.1:0-2651 GCA_038040245.1 Pseudomonadota bacterium
CGGGTGTCGCCGCCAATGAGAAAGTAGGCCATGGAGCGGCGGCGTAGTGCTGCTGCGGGCCGCCGCAAAAGGGGGCCAGTGGCTAGCCTGAACTCGAGTGATTCGGCTCGGGGGCAGGCGGGGGATGTATGGATTGGACAACTACGCGGCGGTGCGGCAGTTCGTATTCATTGAGGGTCACAGCGAGCGCGAGGCGGCGCGGGTTTTCGGGCTCTCGCGCAAGACGATCTCGAAGATGTGCAAGTTCTCGGCGCCGCCGGGCTACGTGCGCACCAAGCCGATCGAGCGACCGACGCTCGGGCCCTTCATTCCCGTCATCGACGCGATCCTGGCGGCGGACAAGCTGGCGCCTACCAAGCAGCGCCACACGGCGAAGCGGATCTTCGAGCGGCTGAAGGCCGAGCACGGCTACGGCGGCGGCTATACGACTGTGAAGAGCTACGTGCACGAGCAGAAGCTGTCCTCGCGCGAGACATTCGTGCCGCTCATGCATCCGCCCGGCCATGCGCAGGTGGACTTCGGCGAGGCCGTGGGCGTTATCGGCGGCGTGCGCCAGAAGATGCACGTGTTCTACATGGATCTGCCGCACTCGGACGCCCCTTTCATGAAGGCGTATCCGGCCGAGACGACGGAGGCGTTCCTCGATGGTCACGTTTCTGCGTTAGCGTTCTTCGGATGCGTGCCGCAGTCGATCCTGTACGACAACACGAAGTTGGCGGTCGCCAAGATCTGCGGCGATGGCACGCGCGATCGCACGCAGGCGTTCACGGCCTTGGTCAGCCACTATCTATTTGCGGACCGCTTCGGCCGCCCCGGCAAAGGCAATGACAAAGGCAAGGTCGAGAGCCTGGTGAAGAACGGGCGGCGCCGGTTCTTGACGCCGGTGCCGATTGCAGAGAGCTATGACGCACTCAACGCGAAGCTCGCCGCCGACTGTCGAGCACGGCAGGCGGAGTGCTCGGGCCGGAATGCGGAGACGATTGGCGTACGGCTTCAAGCCGATCTGTCCGCGTTCCGGGATCTCCCAGCCGCACCGTTCGAGGCGTGCGAGACGCGGACCGCGCGCGTGTCATCGACGTCCTTGGTGCGCTATCGCGGCAACGACTACTCGGTGCCGACCAGGTACGGCTTCCGCGAGGTGCTCGTGAAGGGCTTCGTCGAGGAGGTCGTGATCCTCACCGGCGCGACCGAGATCGCACGGCATCGGCGGTGCTACGGCAAGGCCGAGCTCGTGTTCGATCCGCTGCATTATCTGGCGCTGATCGAGCAGAAGCCCGGTGCGCTGGATCAGGCGGCCCCGTTGCAGGGCTGGAATCTGCCCCAGCAGTTCGGACATCTGCGCCGTCTGCTCGAAGCCCGCATGGGCCGCAAAGGCAAGCGGGAGTACATCCAGGTTCTCCGGCTGATGGAGTTGTTCGCACGTGACGTCGTTGCTGCGGCCGTCAACGACGCCATCAAGCTCGGCGCCATCGGTTTCGATGCCGTCAAGCAGCTGACGCTGGCGCGCGTTGAGCGCCGTGCGCCCTACCTCGATCTCGGCGCATATCCATATCTACCGAAGGCCTATGTGGCGACGACGCGCGCTGCCGACTATGCAGCTCTGCTCGAAGGAGCAGCGGCATGACCAAGACCGCCGACAAGCCACAGGTTCTGCTCACGCATCATCTGAAGGCGCTGAAGCTGCCGACGTTCCTGGCCGAGTACGAGAAGGTCGCTCGCGAAAGTGCGGCCGAAGGCATCGACCATACGCGCTATCTGCTGCGGCTCGCCGAGTTGGAGCTGATCGAGCGCGAGCGCCGTCTGGTCGATCGCCGTATCCGGGCAGCAAAGTTCCCGGCGGTGAAGAGCCTCGACACGTTCGACTTCTTGGCGATCCCGACGCTCAACAAAATGCTGGTCGTCGAGTTGGCGCGTTCGGAGTATGTGATCCGCAACGAGAACATCATCGAACTCGGCAATAGCGGCACCGGCAAGACGCACGTGGCCCTCGCCCTCGGATTGGCGGCCTGCCAGAAAGGCTTCTCCGTCTTCTTCTCCAGCGCGGCGACGCTGGTGAACCGGCTGATGGAAGCGCGCGACGGGCGGCAACTCTCGCGGCTGCAGGCACAGCTGACCGCCGTGAGGCTGCTGATCATCGACGAGCTCGGCTATGTGCCACTGTCCCAGACGGGCGCGGAACTGCTGTTCGAGGTCTTCAGTCAACGCTACGAGCGCGGCGCAACCATCATCACGTCGAACCTGCCGTTCGAAGAATGGACCAGCGTCTTCGGCTCGGAACGCCTCACCGGCGCGCTGCTCGATCGGCTCACGCACCACGTGCACATCCTGGAGATGAACGGCGAGAGCTATCGATACAAGCAGGCGCGTGGCCGACGCCGTAAGGTCATGAAAGAAACTGGCGACATGCCGATACTAGACGCGATCGATCCTGACTCAGGCGAGATTGCCGGATCATAGCCGCCACGCTTGCCACCATCATGCCGACGCGAAAAGCAAGAAGGGCCCCTCGAGGGGCCCATCTTGCTTCGATCTCCGCCGCCGCCACTGGCTCCCTTTTGCTCCGGCGCCTTGGCTCCCGATCCGAGCGGCGTTGACACCCGGGCTCGCTGCCACCGGCGCGCATAGCGCCTCACCGCATCGTAGCCACCCGC
>JBBPIU010000228.1:0-2599 GCA_038040245.1 Pseudomonadota bacterium
CCGCTGCTGTCGCAGGTGCTGATGGCCGCGACCTATCCGCCCGAGGTCGCCGAGGCGGCGCGCTGGTCGCGCGCCAATCCCGGCCTGCAGGGCGACGACGCGGTGCGCGCGGCGCAGAACGAGGACTGGGATTCCAGCGTCAAGTCGCTGGTCGCGTTCCCCCAGGTGCTCGCGCGCATGGAGGAAAACCCAGGTTGGACCCGGTCGCTCGGCGATGCGTTCCTCGTGCAGGAACCGCACATGATGGACACGGTGCAGCAATTGAGGCGCCGCGCCCAGGCAGCAGGGAACCTGCAATCCAGCGAACAGATGTTCGTGCAGCAGCAGGGCCAGGCCATCTTGGTCCAGCCAGCCTCGCCGCAGTATGTCTATGTGCCCTACTACGACCCGCTAGTGGTGTACGGGCCGTGGTGGTGGCCGGCATATCAGCCCGTCGTGTGGGCGCCGTGGCGGGGCTACGCGCGCCACTACCGTCCGGGCGTATCGGTCGGATTCTGGTGGGGTGCGCCGATCGGCCTGTCGGCCAACTTCTTCTTCGGCAATTTTGATTGGCACCACCGCCACGTGCGCGTCGCGCACCCGAGCGCCTACTACTATCGGCAGCCGTTCGCCGTGAACCGGAACGCCGTCTTGACGCCGCAACGGTGGCAGCATGAACCGCGGCGCCGTGAAGCTTTTGCCGAGCGGCGGCCAATACAGGTGCAGCAACAGATTCAAGTGCAACCTCAGGTCCAGCGGCAAGAGCGGCAGCAGGTGCGGTCGCAAGCGAATGTGCTCCCTTCGATACAGGCACAGCCTGCGGCTCAGGCACCGGCTTCAGTTCAGGTGCAGCCGCGGCGCGAGGAACGGGAACGTGCGCGGATCGATCGGCGTGAAACCCGCGAGGCACAGCCACAGGTGCAACTGCAGCCGCGCGCGCAGCCGGAGGTTCGGCCGCAACCGCAAGCCCTTCCGCAGCCCGTAGCGCGTCCGCAGGCGCAGGTGCAGCAGCCGCGCGCCACAACGCCCCAAGCAGTCGCTCCGCAGCAGCCGCGCGCCGAGCGCCAGGAGCAGCGCCAGGAACGCCGCGAGATGCGCCACGAGCTGCGCAACGAGCGCGGCCTCAAGGGCAGCTAGCGTTCCTGAATGCGTTACCATGCGCCCTCTTTCGAGGGTCATGGAGCTCATTCAATGGATAAAGTCGCAGTCATCACCGGCGCGGGCAGCGGCGTCGGCAAGGCCACGGCGCTGGCGTTTCTGAAGGACGGCTGGAAGGTGGCGCTCGCCGGACGGCGCAAGGATGCACTGGAACAGACGGCGAAAGAGTCCGGCGCCGGCGACCGCGCGCTGTGCGTGCCGACCGACGTCGCGAAGCAGGACTCGGTGAAGGCCCTGTTCGCCGCCGTGAAGCAGAAATGGGGCCGCATCGACGTGGTGTTCAACAATGCCGGCGTCAACGCCCCGGGCACCTCGCTCGAGGAATTGAGCCTGGAGAAGTGGCAGAACGTGGTGGACATCAATCTCACCGGCATGTTCCTGTGCATGCAGGAGGCCTTCAAGGTGATGAAGGACCAGAACCCGCGCGGCGGCCGCATCATCAACAACGGCTCGATCTCCGCGCATGCGCCGCGGCCTGGTTCCGTGGCCTACACCGCCACCAAGCACGCGGTCACGGGATTGACCAAGACCGGCGCGCTCGACGGCCGCAAGTACGACATCGCCGTCGGCCAGGTGGATATCGGCAACGCGCGCACCGAGATGGCCGCGCGCATGGCGAATGGCGTGCCGCAGGCAGACGGTTCGATCAAACCCGAGCCGCTGATGGACGTGGGCCATGTCGGCCAGGCGGTGCTGCACATGGCCGGTTTTCCGATCGAGACCAACGTGCTGTTCCTCACCATCAAGGCGACCAAGATGCCATTTGAAGGACGCGGTTGAAGAAGGCCAAGGCCTATCGCGAACCGGCGTTCATCAACAGCAGGGATGCGCGGCCGCTGCGCATCCTTGCGGAATACCTCGAGCCGAAGACCCGGTTCGAGCACTACGGCGTCGAAGACACGATCG
This sequence comes from Pseudomonadota bacterium, assembly GCA_038040245.1. Taxonomy (GTDB): domain Bacteria; phylum Pseudomonadota; class Gammaproteobacteria; order Burkholderiales; family SG8-39; genus RBG-16-66-20. The sequence continues at coordinate 2,044 of JBBPIU010000228.1, forward strand.
TGTTCTTCGGCTCGGCGCGCCTGAAGGCGGATTCGCCTTGGTATGAAGCGGCACGCGCCCTCGCCTTCCGCCTCACCCAATGGTCCAAGGCGCTTGATTCGAAGAAACAGCGCTTCGTCGTTTGCACCGGCGGCGGCCCCGGCATCATGGAAGCGGCCAACCGGGGCGCCTCCGAGGCCGGCGGCCTGAATGTCGGCCTTTCGGTCTCGCTGCCGCACGAAGAGGCGGCGAACCCGCACATCACGCGCGAGCTCGTGTTTCATTTCCACTACTTCTTCATGCGCAAGTTCTGGCTCGCTTACATGGCCAAGGCGATGATCGTATTCCCCGGCGGCTTCGGCACCCTGGACGAAATGTTCGAAGTACTGACCCTGGTGCAGACGAAAAAGATGACCAAGCCGATGCCGATCGTGCTCTTCGGCACCGAATACTGGAAGGAAGTGATCGATTTCGACGCCCTGGTGCGCCACGGCACCATCAACCCGGAGGACGTAAACCTGCTCCACCGCACCGATTCGGTGGACGAAGCCTACGACTGGGTCGTGCGCCAGCTCAC
>JBBPIU010000229.1:0-2580 GCA_038040245.1 Pseudomonadota bacterium
TGCGCTTTGCCATCCGCGAGGGCGGCAAGACCGTGGGCGCCGGCGTCGTCGCCAAAGTCATCGAATAGGGGCATAGCTCAACTGGCAGAGCGTCGGTCTCCAAAACCGAAGGTTGGGGGTTCGATTCCCTCTGCCCCTGCCACAGAACTGGACCTGGACAAAGAGGATGACGGACAAGATAAAACTGGCGGTCGCTGCGCTGCTCGTGGTGGCTGGAATCGCCGGCTACTACCTGCTGGCGGCGAATTCCATTCTGCTGCGCATTCTGGCGGTGATCGCGGGCATCGTCGCGGGCGTGGCGGTGGCCTGGACGAGCGCGTCGGGGCAGGAGTTCCTCGCGTTCGCGCGCGAAGCCCTGGTCGAAGTGAAGAAAGTGGTCTGGCCGACGCGCAAGGAAACGGTGCAGACAACCGCCGCGGTGTTTGCGTTCGTGGCGGTGATGGCGGTGTACCTGTGGCTCAGCGACAAGACCCTGGAGTGGGTGCTGTATGACCTCATCCTAGGATGGAAGAAAACATGACCGCACAAGCAACCAAGCGCTGGTACGTGGTGCACGCCTACTCGGGATTCGAGAAATCGGTGCTGCGCGCGCTCGAAGACCGGATCAACCGCGCCGGCATGAAGGACAAGTTCGGCAAGATCCTGGTGCCGGTCGAGGAAGTCGTCGAGATGAAGAGCGGCCAGAGGCACATGTCCGAGCGCAAGTTTTTCCCGGGCTACGTGCTGGTCGAGATGGAAATGAACGACGACACCTGGCACCTGGTGAAGAACACCAACAAGGTCACCGGCTTCGTCGGCGGCTCGGCAATGCGGCCGACGCCGATCTCCGAGAAGGAGGTCGCCGCGATCATGCAGCAGATGCGCGAAGGCGTGGAGAAGCCCAAGCCGAAAGTGCTGTTCGAGAACGGCGAGATGGTGCGGGTGAAGGATGGCCCGTTCACCGATTTCCAGGGCACGGTGGAAGACGTCAATTACGACAAGAGCCGCTTGCGTGTCGCAGTCACGATTTTTGGCCGTTCGACTCCGGTCGAACTGGAGTTCGGGCAGGTCGAGAAAGCGTAGTAACCCGGGGAGAGACCCGCATTGAAACTGCGGTCTCGTTTGAACCCACCTTAGGAGAGAAAGATGGCAAAGAAGATAGTTGGTTTCATCAAGTTGCAGGTCCCTGCAGGAAAAGCGAACCCTGCCCCGCCGATCGGGCCGGCACTCGGCCAGAGGGGTCTCAACATCATGGAGTTCTGCAAGGCGTTCAATGCGCAGACGCAGAAGGTGGAGCCCGGCCTGCCGCTGCCCGTGGTGATCACGGCGTACTCGGACAAGAGCTTCAGCTTCATCATCAAGACGCCGCCGACCACGGTGCTGATCAAGAAGGCCGCCGGGATCGAGTCGGGCAGCCCCCGGCCGCATACCGACAAGGTCGGCAAGATCACCAAGCAGCAGGTCGAGGAGATCGCCAAGGTAAAAATGCCGGACCTGAATGCCGCGAGCCTCGAGGCTGCGATGCGCACGGTTGCGGGCAGCGCGCGCTCCATGGGCATCATCGTGGAGGGCATGTAAATGGCTTCGATTTCCAAGCGCAGGAAGACGATGGCGAACAAGGTGGACCGCGCCAAGGCATACGCGGCCCTGGACGCCATGAAACTGGTCAAAGAGACGGCGACCGCGAAATTCGACGAATCGGTGGACGTTGCGGTCAACCTCGGCATCGACACCAAGAAATCGGACCAGACGGTGCGCGGTTCGGTGGTGCTGCCGGCCGGCACGGGCAAGAAGGTGCGCGTGGCGGTGTTCGCCCAGGGTGACAAGGCGCAGGCGGCAAAGGCGGCCGGCGCGGAGCTGGTGGGCATGGAAGACCTCGCCGAGAGCATCAAGGGCGGCAGCATGGAATTCGACGTCGTCATCGCGGCGCCCGATGCCATGCGGATCGTCGGCCAGCTCGGCCAGATCCTGGGGCCCCGCGGCCTGATGCCCAACCCGAAGGTGGGAACGGTGACGCCGGACGTGGCGGCGGCGGTCAAGAACGCCAAGGGCGGCCAGGTGCAGTTCCGGGCCGACAAGACGGGCATCGTGCAATGCACGATCGGCCGCGCGTCTTTCTCCCCAGAGCAGTTGCGCGACAACCTCGCGGCGCTGGTCGAGGCGCTGAACCGTTCCCGGCCCGCCAACACGAAGGGCATTTTTCTGAAAAAGGTATCGGTGTCGAGCACCATGGGACTGGGAGTGAAAGTCGATCCCGCCACTCTCTCGGCGCCGGCGCAGTAACGATATTTACGAACTTTGGGCCGCTGTTTGAAAGGACAGCAGCTATCAAAGACCGTAGGGGCAGAAATGCTTAATGGATTGCTACACCCTACGCAGATGGCGTACCCGAAGCAGGAACATATAGGGGTTCCTGATTCAAGGTCGCCGATTCATCAACGTAAGGAGGGTGACCTTGGGTCTCAATCTTGAGCAGAAGCAAGCGGTCGTAAGCGAGATCGCGGCGCAGCTCGGCAGCGCGCAGTCGGTGATCGTCGCGGAGTATCGCGGCCTCGACGTCGGCGCGGTAACCGACCTGCGGGCGAAAGCGCGCAAGGCCGG
>JBBPIU010000230.1:0-2562 GCA_038040245.1 Pseudomonadota bacterium
AACGGCGCCACGCTCTCCGGCCCCGCGGGCTGGAGCCAGACGTGGACGGCCTGCGTATCGGCAAAATTCCGCAGCAGCGCATGATCGGCTTCGGAGAACGGCAGCAAATGACGGAACAACAGGACCGTCGCCGTCTCGCCGACCGCAATCTCGATCTGTGGAACCCGATCTCGAATCGATAAACTTCCAATGAGGATTCTAAGAGGAACAATCAAGAAAGAAACTCGCGGCGGCAACACGTCGCAGCCCTGCATGTCCGCCACGTAGGTGGATTTCTTCTCGCGAAAACCCACCAGCGCGCCGCCCTTGCCTTCGACGAAGCGCACCGACAGGCGCGCGCGATGCCGGTAGCCCCACTCTTCGCCGTAGATCGGCGGCAGCATCGCATCCGCCTTAACCTTGCCGATGCGCGCGAGGTTGTCCTCGAGCCAGCGCTGCTTGGCGGCGACCTGGGTGCGAGCGTCCACGTGCTGGGTGGCGCAGCCGCCGCAGACGCCGAAGTGCGGGCAGCGCGGCGTGCGCCGGGAGGCGGACGGACGGAGGACCGCGGTGACGCGCGCGCGGTCGAACTTTGGCTTGGCTTCGAGCAGGCGCGCCTCGACCATCTCGCCGGCGAGCGCGCCTTCGACGAAGACGACCTTGCCCGCGTTGCGCGCGACGCCGCGGCCGGCGGCATCAAGCGCGTCGATCTCAAGCTTCATTCCAGAGCTGCAGGAATTCGCGCCAATGAGGTTTGTCGAGCTCTTTCAAATGCTTTTTTAGAAGTTGTATTTCTTTTCGATATGAATCTTCTGAAAAAACCCCTCGAAGAAGCTGATAGCGCAGATACAGCAGGTAGGTATTCGCCGTGTCGGCTTCGCAGTAGTCGCGGATCTTCGCGATATCCCCCGCGAGCCAGGTCTGCCACACCTGGGCGCCGCCGATCCCGATCTTGCCGGGGAAGCCCGCCAGTTGCGCCACGTCGTCCAGCGGCGCGTTGTTGCGCGGCTGGTACATCGCCAGTACATCCATCAAATCCAGATGTCGGTTGTGGTAGCGCGACAGGTAGTTGTTGTAGCGGAAGTCGCGGTTCTCGTCGCCGGTCTCCCAGAAGGTCGGCGCGGAGACCTTGTGGATCAGGCTGCGGTAATTCAGCACCGGCAGGTCGAAGCCGCCGCCGTTCCACGACACCAGCTGCGGCACCAGCTTCTCCACGCCGTCGAAGAACTTCTGCAGGATCTCCGGCTCCTTGCGCTCGGGTTCGCCGATGGTGAATACCTGGATGCCCTCGTCGTTGCGCAATACGCAGGAAATGACGACCACGCGGTGCAGCTGCGGCGGCAGGAAGTCGCTGCCGGTCTTCGTACGGCGGATCTGGAAGGCGACCTCCGCAACTTCATGGTCCGGCAGCTCTGCGGGCAGGTGGTGCAGCCGCCGGATCCCGGCGACATCCGGAATCGTTTCTATATCAAAGGCAAGAACAGCGTTCAATCCGGAAACACGCCGGTCGAAAGGTAGCGGTCGCCGCGGTCGCAGATGATGGTCACGACGACCGCGTTCTTCAGTTCCCTGGCGATACGCAGCGCCACAACCGTCGCGCCGCCTGACGAGATGCCGGCGAAGATGCCTTCCTCGCGCGCCAGGCGGCGCGCCATTTCCTCGGCATCGGCCTGGCTCACATACTCCAGCCGGTCGACTCGCGCTTTGTCGTAGATCTTCGGCAGATAGGCCTCGGGCCACTTGCGGATGCCCGGGATCTGCGAGCCCTCCTCGGGCTGGCAGCCGACGATCTGGATCTTCGGGTTCTTCTCCTTGAAGTAGCGCGCGCAGCCCATGATGGTGCCGGTAGTGCCCATGGAGGAAACGAAGTGCGTGATCCTGCCGCCGGTATCGCGCCAGATCTCCGGGCCCGTGGTCTCGTAGTGCGAAAGCGGGTTGTCCGGATTGGCGAACTGGTCGAGCATGATCCCTTTGTTCTCCTTCACCATTTTCTCGGCGAGGTCGCGCGCCGTTTCCATGCCGCCCTTTTGCGGCGTGAGGATGATCTCGGCGCCGAAGGCGCGCATCGTCTGGCGGCGCTCGATCGACAGGTGCTCCGGCATGATCAGCACCATCTTGTAGCCGCGGATCGCGGCCGCCATGGCGAGCGCGATGCCGGTGTTGCCCGAGGTGGGTTCGATCAGGACATCGCCCTTCTTGATCGTGCCGCGCTCTTCGGCGCGCCGGATCATCGAAATCGCGGGGCGGTCCTTCACCGAGCCGGCGGGGTTGTTGCCCTCCAGCTTGGCGAGGATGGTGTTGTTCGCCTTGCGGCTTTCTTCGCCGGGCAGACGCTGCAGGCACACCAGCGGCGTTTCGCCGATGAAATCCTCGATCGTCTTGTTCACGCTTTCAGCAATTCCCTGACGTAGGCCGCGACGCCCTCTGCCACCGGCTGGAACCCGCCGGGATAGCCCGCTTCGCGCAACCGGCTCAGGTCCGCCTGCGTGTAGCTCTGGTATTTCCCGACCAGCTGAGGCGGAAAAGGGATGTATTCGATAAGATTTTTTTGAATTAATTCATCAATAGAAAAATCCGAGTCGA
>JBBPIU010000231.1:0-2546 GCA_038040245.1 Pseudomonadota bacterium
GCGGCCGCGAGACCGCGATCTCGTAGCCTTCGCGGCGCATGTTCTCCAGCAGGATCGTCAGGTGCAGCTCGCCGCGGCCGTGCACGATGAAGGTGTCGGTGTCGACGGGATACTCGACCCGCATCGCCACGTTGCTCTTGGTTTCGCGCTCGAGGCGCTCGCGGATCTGGCGGCTGGTCACGTACTTGCCTTCCCTGCCTGCGAGCGGCGAGGCGTTGACGAGAAAATTCATCGTCAGCGTCGGCTCGTCCACCTTGAGCAGCGGCAGCGGATCCGGATGCTCGAGGTCGCACAGGGTGGCGCCGATGCCGATTTCGTCGATGCCGTTGATGAGGACGATGTCGCCCGCCTCGGCCACGTCCACCTGGACGCGCTCGAGGCCTTCGAACATCAGGACCTCCTTGACCTTGGCCTTGAAGGTCTTGTCGCCTTCGAGGACCAGGACTTCCTGCGCCGGCTTCAGGCGCCCGCGGCGGATACGGCCGATGCCGATCTTGCCGACATAGCTCGAATAATCCAGCGAGCAGATCTGCAGTTGCAGCGGCTCATCCGGGTTCTCGTCGCGCATCGGCACATGCTTGAGGATCGCCTCGAACAGCGGGTTGAGGTCCTTCGAGTCTTCATTCAGATGGTTCTTTGCCCAGCCCAGCAGGGCCGATGCGTAGACGACCGGGAAATCCAATTGCTCCTCGGTCGCACCGAGCTTGTCGAACAAGTCGAAGGTCTGGTTCACCACCCATTCGGCGCGCGCGCCGGGACGATCCACCTTGTTGACCACCACGATGGGCTGCAGGCCCAGGGCCAGCGCCTTGCGCGTGACGAAGCGCGTCTGCGGCATCGGGCCCTCGACCGCGTCCACCAGCAGCAGCACACCGTCCACCATGGACAGCACGCGCTCCACCTCGCCGCCGAAATCGGCATGGCCCGGCGTATCGACGATATTGATGTGCGTGCCCTGGTAACGGACCGCGCAGTTCTTGGCGAGAATCGTGATGCCGCGCTCGCGCTCCAGGTCGTTGGAGTCCATCACCCGTTCCTGCACGTGCTCGTGGGCGGCAAAGGTGCCCGACTGCTGCAGCAGCTTGTCCACCAGCGTGGTCTTGCCGTGGTCGACGTGGGCGATGATGGCGAGGTTACGTAAAGCGCGAGGCATGATCTTGATTCATCTGCAAAAAAGTGCGCGCATTGTACGCGAGTTAAGTGTTTTCCGGGATTTTATATTGCGTCGCAGAAGGAATATCCCTTTCTATAATTCCTTCTCCACATGAAGCTGCGCACGCTGCTCGGCGACTACCCGGTGACCCACGCCCTGAAGCGAGGGGCCGTGCGCAGCCCGAGAGTCGAATTCGACTACGCGGATGTGAAGGTGCCGAACACGGCATTCAAGCGGGTGGTGCGGAATCTGGAGTTCGATGTCGCGGAACTCGCCATCGTCACCTTCCTGATGGCGAAAGCGCACGGCAAGCCGCTCAGCCTCCTGCCGGCCGTGATGTTCGGACGCTTCCAGCACCCTTATCTGGTTTGCACCAAAGATCTTTCCCCAAAAGATCTTGAAGGCAGACGCGTCGCCATCCGCTCCAGTTCCGTGACCACCGTGGCCTGGATCCGCGGCATTCTCGCAGACGACCACGGCGTCGACCTCGATCGCGTGAAGTGGGTCACCTTTGAGGACGCGCACGTCGCCGAATACCGCGACCCGCCGGGCGTTGAGCGCGCAGCCGAAGGCAAGTCACCGCTGTCGATGCTGCTCGCCGGCGAAGTGGACGCGGCCGTGCTGGCCGAGCCGCTGCCGAAGGATGAGCGCCTGAAGAGCGTGATTCCGGACCCCGCCGCCGCAGCCGCGGACTGGCAGCGGCGCAAAGGCGCGCTGCAGATCAACCACATGGTGGTGGTGAAAGAATCCTTGCTGAAGTCCGATCCCGCAATGGTTCGGGAGATTTTCGGCCTGATGCTTCAAAGTAAAAAAATTTCGGAAGAAAACGAAAAGGCGAAAGGGTCCATCGACACCAGCCCCTTCGGCCTCGAAGCCAACCGGCGCAACCTCGAAGTCGCCATCGACTACGTCCACCGGCAGAAGCTCATACCCCGGCGCTACGCGGTGGACGAACTGTTCGACGATGTGACGCGCGCGCTCGGCGCCTGAACTGCCCTAGACGGCGGCGAGCAGGGTGTAGCTCTGCACCGGCTGCTGGAAGCCCTTCAACTGCAGCGCCTCGCCAGGGCGCAGTTCCGGCCGGCGCGCCTCCTCGCCGAGCAGTTCGATGGTGCGCGGATCGATCAGCACTTCGCCATGCGCTGCTTCGGAGCACAGGCGCGAGGCGAGGTTCACCGCCGGGCCGACCGCGGTGTACTCCAGGCGCGAGGCGGCGCCGATCACGCCGACGGTGACGAAGCCGCTGGCGACGCCCACGCCCACGCCGAGGCGCAGTTCGGCATCCGACCAGCGCGCGGTGATTTCCATGCCCTTCTCGCGGATGCGCTTGGCGAGCATGATCGCGCGCTGCGCGTGGTCCGGCAGCGGAATCGGCGCGCCCACCAGGATCAAC
>JBBPIU010000232.1:0-2512 GCA_038040245.1 Pseudomonadota bacterium
CGATCTCGTTGCCAAGCGCGCTCCAGGATTGATCCTGCGCTTCGGCGGCCATGCACAAGCCGCTGGCCTGACGATTGCAGAGAAAAACCTAGAGAAATTCAAGCAAACCTTTGAACAGGCGGCAGGCGAACTCCTCCCCGAGGAAGCCCGCCTGCAGGTGGTCGAGACGGACGGCGAACTCGAGCCCGCCTACCGCTCGCTGGAAGTGGCGCAGATGCTGGAATCGCAGATCTGGGGCCAGGGCTTTCCGCCGCCGCTGTTCTGCGACACCTTCACCGTGCAGGACCAGCGCGTGGTCGGCGAACGCCACCTCAAGCTGCGCCTGCTGAAGGATGGGCAGCGGCTGGAAGCGATGCGCTTCAACTCTCTAGAACCGCTGCCCCCGCGCGTGCGCGCCGCGTACCGAGTGAGCGTGAACGAATTCAACGGCCTGAAGCGGCCGCAACTCACCTTCGAAGCCGTCGAACCCGCGGCGCCGCGCTAGCCGACGGTTCGCTTTCCTCGGCTGCGATTCTGCGCTACAGTCGCCGTCTCTCAGCCACGCTCTTTTTCTTGTAGAGACCGTTCATGCGTTACGCCCTTTCGCTCCTCTCCACCGCCTTCGTCTCCTTTGCAGCCCAAGCGCTCGACAAGGCGCCGGTCAACGCCGGCCCCTACGTGCCCTCGCCCTCCAGCGTGGTGGCCGACATGCTGACCCTGGCCGAGGTGGGCCCGAAGGATTTCGTCATCGACCTGGGCTCTGGCGACGGGCGCATCGTGCTCACCGCCGCCAAGGTGTTCGGCGCGCGCGGTTTCGGCGTGGACATCAACGAGAAGCTGGTGAAGGAAGCCAACGAGGCGGCCAAGCTGCAAGGCCTCGCCGACCGCGCCAACTTCACCATCCAGGATCTCTTCAAGACCGACATCCGCAAGGCCACCGTGCTCACCATGTACCTGCTGCCGAACACGGTGAACATGCTCAAGGACAAGCTGCTCTCGGAACTCAAGCCGGGCACGCGCATCCTGTCGCACGACTATCCCCTGTCGGGCTGGATCCCGGAGAAGTACGTGCAGATGGACCTGGACGACAAGGTCGCCATCAGCGGCGTCACGACCACCCTCATCTATCTGTATGTGGTGCCGGCAAAAGCGGAAGGGACCTGGAGCGCGAAGCTGCCGGCGAACCTGAGCAAGGAGCCGGTGCGCCTGAACCTCAAGCAGCAGATCACCCGCATTTCGGGCAGCGCGCGCGTCGGCGGCAGGGACGTGCTGCTCGAAGAAGCCAAGCTGAGGGGCGAACGCTTCACCTTCAAGCTCGCCCTGGGCGGCAAGACCTATGACTTCACCGGCACCGTCAAGGGCCAGTCCATCGAGGGCTCGGTTGAGGGCGGTGGCAGCAAGGCCGCCTGGAGCGCCGCGCCCGCGAAGTAAATGGAACGCAAGCGCGTAAATTCCTCGAAGGTCCGCTCGATCGGATACGACGAGAAAAGCATGACGCTGGAAGTGGAACTGTCCAACGGACAGGTCTACCAGTACCCGAAGGTCTATCCCGAGGTCTACCGCCGCTTCATGGCGGCGCCCAACCCGACCAGCTTCTACGACGACAAGATCGCCGAGGAATACACCGGGCGCCGGGTATAATTCGCGCCCTCAGCGCGGATGACCATGGAAGCCGAACGCATCAACCAGATTGCCTCGACGCTCGCCGGACTGCAGACCCAGTCGGCCGAGTTGCGGAGGTATCTTTGACTTCGAGGCCAAGGAAAAGCGCCTGGCGGCGCTGAACCGCGAGCAGGAAGATCCCAAGCTCTGGGCCAATCAACAACGGGCGCAGGAAATCGGCAGGGAAAAGAAGGCCCTCGAGGCGGTCGTCGAGACGCTGAGGCGCGTCGGCGGCGGGATTACCGACGCGCGGGAGCTGTTCGAACTGGCGCGCGCCGACAACGACGCCGCTTCCCTGGAGCAGATCGGCAAGGACACGGACGTGCTCGCGCGCGACGTCGCGGCGCTGGAATTCCGCCGCATGTTCTCCAACCCCCTGGACCCGAACAACTGCTTCATGGACATCCAGGCCGGCGCCGGCGGCACCGAGGCGCAGGACTGGGCCTCGATGCTGCTGCGCATGTACCTCAAGTACTGCGACAAGAAGGGCTTTCGCGCGGAGATCCTGGAGCAGAGCGACGGCGAGGTGGCCGGCATCAAGAACGCGACCCTGAAGATCGCCGGCGAGTACGCCTACGGCCAACTGCGTACCGAGAACGGCGTGCACCGCCTGGTGCGCAAATCGCCCTTCGACGCCAACGCGCGCCGCCACACTTCCTTCGCCAACGTCTTCGCCTACCCCGAGGTGGATGAGTCGATCGAGGTGGAGATCAATCCGGCCGACCTGCGCGTCGACGTCTACCGCGCCTCGGGCGCCGGCGGCCAGCACGTCAACAAGACCGAGTCGGCGGTGCGCATCACGCATCTCCCGACCAACATCGTGGTGCAGAGCCAGAACGACCGCTCGCAGCACCGCAACCGCGCCGAGTGC
>JBBPIU010000233.1:0-2490 GCA_038040245.1 Pseudomonadota bacterium
CGGCGTGAACTGGATGCGGCGGAAGGTGCCGTGGATCGTGCGCGCCAGCGTCTTCACGGTGAGCGTCTTGGCGAGGCCCGGCACGCCCTCGACCAGCAGGTGGCCCTGCGCCAGCATCGCCACCATGACGCGCTCCAGGAAGTGGTCCTGGCCGACGACGATTTTCTTGACCTCGTAGAGGATTTTTTCCATTGCTTGCCCTCGGTTAGAACGGCGGCACGCCCACGGCCATCGCCGCGTTTTCGATGGGTACGGCGAAGCCGATGCCGACGAACACGCGCTGTTCGGTCGGATTGAGGATGCCGGTCACGATGCCGACCACTTCGCCCGACGCGTTCACCAGCGGGCCGCCGGAGTTGCCGGGATTCGCCGCCGCGTCGAACTGGATCAGGTTGGTCAGGAGGCGCTTGCCTTCGGGCGAACGGAAGTCGCGCCGCAGCCCCGAGACCACGCCCGATGAAACCGACGGGCCGACGCCGAAGGGAAAGCCGACCGCGGTGACATGATCGCCCGGCGACAAACCGCTGGTGGATTGCAGGGTGGCCGCCTGGAGATCGTCCGGGAGGGTCTGCGCCTGCAGCACCGCGAGGTCATCCTCGGGCCGCGTGCCGGTGACCACCGCGTCCGACTCCATTCCCTCGGAGAACGTCAGAACAATACGCTTCGCGCCGGCAACCACGTGGATGTTGGTGAGAATCACGCCGGAGTCGAGGATCACCACACCGGTACCCACGCTGCCCTCCACTTCCCCGCCGTCAGGGCCGTCCATGAACCCCCGGACGCGAACGATGGAACCGCGCACCGCTTCGTACGCCTTGGTCGCGACCGACGGCAGGGGCACGGTCTCGAGCGCGCGGGTGACCGCCACGTCGATATCCTCCTGCGTAAGCTGTTGCGGGGAGGCCGTGGTCCCCCACTGCACCAGCACGAACGCCAACGCGAGCGCGCCGGGCGCCGCGGCCAGCAGTGGAACGCGATGCCTACGCAGTGTTTCTTTCCATGAAAATTTTGATTTAAGTTCATTTTTTTTCGGGACCAAAGCCTCATCCCCTGTCTTGCTGCCCGCCTTCGGACGTGAACTGCTGTAGAGGGAGGCTCGTTTCATCCTGCAATCGCCAGTGCCTCTGGCTTACCTTCCTTTGCCGCGCGCAACGCCGCCCAGACGCGCTGGGGAGACGCCGGCATGTCGAAGCGCTGCACGCCGGCCTGGCGCAATGCATCCATCACCGCGTTCATCAGGCAAGGCATCGAGCCGGTGACGCCGGCTTCGCCTACGCCCTTGGCGCCGAGCGGATTGGTTGCGGTGGGTACGGGATGGTCGATCACGTTGAGCCCGCCCACCAGGCCCGCGCGCGGCATCGTGTAGTCCATGAAGCTGCCGGTGAGAAGCTGGCCGGTTTCGCGGTCGTAAACGGCTTCCTCGCCGAAGATGTGGCCGGCGCCCTGGGTGATGCCGCCCTGCATCTGCCCCTCCACGATCTGGTGGTTGATGATGTTACCGGCATCGTCGCAGGCAAGATAGGAAACGATCTCGGTCTCGCCGGTCTCGGGATCGATCTCGACCTCGGCGATGTGGCAGCCGTTCGGATAAGTCGAGCCGACTTTCGGGCGCTCCTTGTAATCGAGGTCCAGCTTGCCCGGATACTTTTTTGCCAAAGCCGTGATGGCGACCGAACGGTCCGTGCCCTTGATTCGATAGTTCCCTTCGGAAAACTCGATATCCGCCTGAGCGCTCTCCAGCGCCTCGGCGGAGAGTTCCATGCCCTTCTTCACGATCTCCTGCGCGGCGACGAACATCGCGCTGCCCAGGCCGTGCAGCGTGCGCGAGCCGCCGGTTGGATTGCTGACAAGGTCGAAGCCGGGTTCGGCGGTGCGCAAGCGGATTTTCTCCATCGGGATGCCGAGCACGCCGGAAACGATCTGCGCAAACGTGGTTTCGTGTCCCTGGCCGTGGTTGTGCGAGGCGGTGCGCAGGGTGATGCCGCCGTCCTCGTCCCAGGTGACATGCGCCTGGTCGTAGGGCGCAAAGCCGCCCGAGGCGGTCGCCTCGATGTAAGTGGCGATGCCCCGGCCGCGCAGCCTGCCACGTGCCTGAGATTGTTTTTTTCTTTCCGCGAAGCCCGGCCAATCCGCGGCCGCCAGCGCCTTGTCGAGCACGCCTTCGAAATCGCCGCAGTCGTACTCGAATCCGGTAATGACTTTGTACGGAAACTTCGTCTTCGCCACAAGATTGCGGCGCCGGAACTCGGCCGGATCCATGCCGGCCTCGTGCGCCGCCTGGTCGACCAGGCGCTCCAGCGCGTAGGAAGCAACCGGCCGGCCGGCGCCGCGGTAGGCGGCGGTTGGCACGGTGTTGGTCACCACGAGCTTGCCCTGTACATGCACCGCCTGGACGTCGTAGACGCCGCTGATCACGTTCAGCATGTTCATGGTGTTGACGAACGAGCCGGTGAACGCGAGGTAGGCGCCGAGGTTGGCGAGGTATTCGAA
>JBBPIU010000234.1:0-2432 GCA_038040245.1 Pseudomonadota bacterium
ACGCACCACCGGTGCGAAGTCGGCGATGAAGTTGTAGCTGAGCTTTTGATACAGCGACGCATTGATCGTGTTGACCGAATTGGCCATGAAAAGCGTGTAGCCGTCGGCGGGCGAACGGGCGGCGGCCTCGGTGCCGATGTTGTTGTTGCCGCCGGGACGGTTCTCGACGAAGAAGGACTGGCCCAGCTTGTCCGTCAGCCATTGCGCGACCAAGCGAGCCGCGAGGTCGGTCGCACCTCCCGCGGTCGTGGCGACAAGGATCCGGACGGATCGTGAGGGATAGGTCTGAGCCCGCGCAATGCGCGTTGTGGCAGGGAGTGTCGCGACACCACCGGCGAGGTAAAGAAATCGACGGCGCTGAATGTTCACGGCGTGTCCTCCTCTGCGGCGAACGAGATCGAAGCCTGTAGGGCGCAATAAGCGTAGCGCATTGCGCCATACCATTGCTATCGTCGGCGCACGTGCGGGGGCGAGACTGTTTCCGGAGGATTGGGCGGGCGACGTCACGGCGGAGGGCCGCTTCGGCCAGCGTGTTTGAGACGGAGCGGCGCAATGCGCTACGCTTATTGCGCCCTACGAGCTACGGCTACCGAAGCGCCGAGATAAACTGAGCTGCGCGCTGGGTGAATTCCGGAGCCACCCACCGTGGCGGACTTCGCTGGATGCTCGTGTTGCCAGCAAATCCCCCGAACACCGCTTGCATCTCCGGCGCAAGCCGGTGGAGAGAGCGACCATTCCTGTCCGTTCCCACCGAGCTAATCTTGACCGCCTTTTTCAGCAACCGGCTGTTCGCCGTGCCTTTCACGAGAACAAGGCGATCCCTCTGGTCCTCGAAGACATCACCGTGCATGACGTGAAAGTTGTTTTGGAACATCCCCGCCAGCTCCGCTTGGCTGAAGGAAGTGGCCAAACCCGCCCGCGCGACCTCAAAGCAGCCGATGATATAAAGAGCTGGCGGGCAGTCAAAGTTCCAACCCTTAAGGCCCGCGTAGAACACCAATAGGCTGCTGATCTTCCCCTAAAAAAGTAGACAGGGTTAAGCTGCTTTTCGCTCCATCTCGATCGGGCTGAGGTAGCCGATGGCCGAGTGGAGACGGGTTCGATTGTAGAAGCCTTCGATGTAGGCGAAGATTTCGCGTTGTGCTTCTGCGCGGGTTGCGTATTTCCGGTGATGGACGAGCTCGGTTTTGAGCGTGTGGAAGAAGCTTTCCATTGGGGCATTGTCGTAGCAGTCAGCCTTGCGGCTCATCGAGATCTGGAAGCCGGCCGACTGCAGGGTGTTTCGATAATCCCCCGACGCATATTGGACGCCGCGATCGGAGTGATGCATGAGGCCGGCGGCTGGCCGCCGCGCCTGTATCGCCATCCGCAAAGCGGCCAACGGGAGCTCGGTGCGCAAATGATCGCGCATCGCCCAGCCGACGATCCGGCGGCTATGCAGGTCCATGACGGCGGCCAGGTAGAGCCATCCCTGGTCGGTCTCGACGTAGGTGATGTCGGCGAGCCAGACCTGGTTCAGTGCGGGTGCGATGAAGCTCCGCTCGAGCAGGTTCGGGGCGATCGGCAGGTCGTGACGGCTGTCGGTCGTGCGCACCCGTCGTGGTCGCGCCATGATGGCGCGAATGCCGTGATGGCGCATCAGCCGCTCGATCCGTCCGCGGCTCACCCCGCGGCCCTGAGCCTGCAGCTCAGCATGGACACGAGGGCTGCCATAGCATCTGCGGCTGTCGCGATGGACCCGTTCGATGTCGCTCAGAATGCCACGATTTGCGGCCGATCGCGGGCTCTCCGGACGCGAGCGCCAGGCGTAATAGCCGGCCGGCGAGACGCCGAGCACGCCGCACATGATCGTCACCGGATAATCGGCGCGGCGATCTTCGATGAAACGGAACCTCATGTCCGAGTTCCAGCAAAGATCGCGATCGACTTTTTTAAAATGTCGCGCTCCATGCGCAGCCGTTCGTTCTCCCGCTGCAAACGGGCGATCTCCGCCGCTTGATCCGCCGACGGCAGCGCCGCCTGCGTTGCGGGGCGCCGCGGCCCTGCCGTCGGCTCGCGCCCGACTCCGCGGCGCTCCGCCCACCGGCGCAATACAGAATCGCGAAGCCCAAGCTCTTTGGCCACCGATCCGATCGAGCGCCCGCTCGAAGCAACAAGATCAACCGCTTGCCGCTTATAGTCATCCGTAAACGATCGCCGCCGACGCCTTTCCATCCGACACCTCCTGGCTCATCGAGCCTACTACAGGTGTCCACTCATTCGGGGGAGGTTCACACTTTGGAGAGAACGAACCCAATTGAGCTAGCAGCTGTAGGGTGGGCAAAGGCGCGGTCCACAGACACCATCCTGTCCACCCGCACAGTGCAGCGCCGTGCCCACGCGGTACGGGTCAACTCACGGCAGGCTTAAATGTGGACATTGTTGCGCGTGGG
>JBBPIU010000235.1:0-2432 GCA_038040245.1 Pseudomonadota bacterium
GATCACTTGCTTTGTTGGGTTTGCCTTCACGCTGCCCCGCGACCGAATGGCACGACCTCTTGGGCCTGTAGAGCCCTGAGCCTCCCGTGTTCACCCGAGAATGCGGCGATCTTTCGACCGGCGAGGAGACAAAAGGGCGCGCCTGGCGTGCATCCTTCGAGGCTCACGCTTTGCGCCGGCGCCTCAGGATGACGGTCGGGGGTGAAGTTCGCGGGGAAATTTAGCGCCGGAAACCGCCGCCACCACCAAAGCCGCCACCGCCTCCGCCGCCCCCACCGCCAAAGCCGCCGCCCCCGCCAAAGCTGCGGCCGCCGCCACCCGGACCGCCGGCGCCCATGACCGGCCGGGGCTTCATCGGCAGCAGGCCTTCGCGCTGCAGGCGCTTGCGCGCCAGCTTGCGGGCGCGACGCACCGCCTCGGCCTTTTCGCGGGCTTTCTTTTCCGACGGTTTTTAGTAATGGCCGCGACGCTTCATTTCGAGGAAGATGCCCTCGCGCTGCATCTTCTTCTTCAGCGCTTTCAGCGCCTGGTCGACATTGTTGTCACGAACGAGAACCTGCACGCGTTATCCTCATCATGCGGTAAGGGTGGAATTTCTGCGCGGCGAGCGGACAAGCCGGCTCGCACCGCCTCTTGCTGCGGGCATCTAGCAGATGCCGCAAGCCAAGTCCATCGGGGTTAGGGGCAAGTTATTTACGGCCGAATGTCTTAGGCGCGCCCCGCGACGCGGGGCAATCGATCATTAGTTTCGGGCCGCAGCACAAGGCGAGGGCTGGTCCGCCCGGCATCCATTTCCATCTCGCCCTTGAGCTCGGCCGCGCCGGCGTGCAGCGCGTCACCAAGGGTATCTAGTTTATCTGCGATTTCGTGTTGCTTAACGGCGCTCGCTCGCAGATCATCGGCACTCTCGTGTTGCTGATCTGCAAGCTCGTGTTGAGTTTTTGCGAGGTCAAACGAATCTTCAGCCTTTTTTAAAGGGTCTTCAGGAAATCGAGTGGGTGTTTTCGGCAACTTCAGAGCGCTGGGAGCATGCATGTGAGCACCTTGAGCCGCAGATATTCCTGGTCGCGTAGACCGTAGGCGCGCCGCTGGATGACGCGGATCTTGTTGTTGAGGCCCTCGACGAAGCCGAGCGAGACTTTGTTTTCCGGCTTGCAGTAGGCGGCGATGCCATCCCAATGCCGATCGATCATCTCGGCGAACTTTTCATACGGTGCGAGCCGCTGCCACTTCAAACTCGCCCGCCAATTCTCGAAGAAGCGCCGCGCCCAGCCCTCGCGCTCGTAATCCCAGAGCTGGCCAAAGGATTCCTTCAGTACGTAGGCCGTGTTCAGCCGCTTGTTCGCCGCCAGCAGCAGCTTGAGCGATCTCCTGCCCTCCAAGCTGAGGTTTTCGTGGTGCGCGAGCAGCGTGTATTTCTGCCCCTTGATGAAGCGTCGACCCTTGCCGCTAAGCCGCGCGTATTCGGTCTTGCGGACCTTGTCGAGCGCCTCGCCCAGATGGCGCATGATGTGGAACTTGTCGAACAGCACTGCCGCCTGCGGCGCCCGTTCGCGCGTCGTGTTGCGAAACGGCTTCCACATATCCATCACCGCCAGGCGAATGCCGCGGCTCTTCTTCGGGCCCAGCCAGTCGTAGAACTGCGCCATGCTCGCCTCCGAGCGATCCTCCCCGCCGAACCAGATCGGCCGCCGGCGGATCAGATCGCTCACCACGATACGGTAGCTATGACCCTTGCGGATCGAGATCTCGTCGATGCCGATCGCCTTGGGCCCCGGTCTGCCCGCGCGGGCGAGTTGGGCTTGCATGTACTGCTTCTCCAACGTCTTGACCGTATCCCAGTCGAGCTTCAGCTCCTCGGCAATGTCCTTGATCGTCGCCTGCCGACAGCGCTGGCCCACGTAATGCGCAAAGCGCTTCGTATAGAGCGGGTTGTCCGCCAGGAAATCGAGCCGCTCGCGCTTCACCTTGCCGCAACTACGGCATCGCACCCGCCGGACCTCAATCTCCAGGAAGATGCGCGTGTCACCGCACGGCAGATCGCGAACCTGCCGTATACGCCGGTCGTACCAACCCGAATGAATCCGCCCGCAGCACCCGCAAACCGTTTTTTTGCGCGCCGGGCGAGCGTGATGATGCGCGCCTTCGGATCACCGAAGACACCGCGCACCGTGGGTTGGGGGCGAAAGCCGGGGAACGTGTACGTGTCCCAAAGGCGCCGCTGTCGCTTCGATGAGTTGGCCATCGGGAAATGATGCCCAATTCAACCACCTTACGAAACCCCGAAAACCCAGTATCCATGGGGCTTCAAGCCGCATTCCCCATTAGATTCACCCACTCGATTTCCTGATGAGCCTGAAAAAGGGACAGATGACGACACGTGATCTGCGCGACGAATTTCGTCGCGATCCATCCCTCTCCATTCTTCTTTC
>JBBPIU010000236.1:0-2420 GCA_038040245.1 Pseudomonadota bacterium
CGAGTACATGCTTTCCGACAGCCGGGCCAAGGCGCTGCTGGTCTCCGAGCCGTTGCTGCGGCAGTTCCAGCCGTTCATCAAGAGCCTGCCTTTTTTAAAGCATGTCATTACCTCTCCCTTCAAAGATTTTTTAATGAAAGGCGAAAAAGAACTTTCCCCGGCGCCTACCACCAGCGATGACCCGTGCTTCTGGCTCTACTCTTCGGGCTCGACGGGGATGCCGAAGGGCACGGTACACGTGCATTCGAGCATGCGGATCACCGCCGAGTTGTACGCGCAAGGGGTGCTCGGTCTGAAGGAACCCGACGTGATCTTCTCGGCGGCGAAGTTCTTTTTCGCCTACGGCCTGGGCAACTCCCTGTCGTTTCCGCTCGCCGTCGGCGCTACCACCGTGCTTATGGCCGAGCGGCCGACGCCGGACGCCGTGTTCAAGCGGCTGACGCAGAAAAAGCCGACCCTGTTCTTCGGTGTGCCGACGCTCTACGCGGGCATGCTGGCTTCGCCGAACTTCCCGAACAAGGACGCTCTGAACCTGAAGACCTGCATATCGGCGGGCGAGGCGCTGCCGCCGCAGATCGCCAAGAGCTTCAAGGAGAAGACCGGCATCGACATCCTCGACGGCATCGGCTCCACCGAGATGCTGCACATCTTCCTCTCCAACCGGCCCGGCGAGTTGCGCTACGGCACCACCGGCAAGCCTGTGCCGGGCTACGAACTGAAAGTGGTGGACGAGCAGGACAACGAAGTGAAGCAGGGCGAGTTGGGCGAACTCCTGATCAAGGGCCCGACCGCCGCCAACCTTTACTGGAACAACCGCCAGAAGAGCCGTAGCACCTTCGTCGGCGAGTGGACGCGCAGCGGCGACAAGTACAGCCAGGACGCGGACGGCTATTACGCCTACGGCGGTCGCACCGACGACATGCTGAAAGTCTCCGGCATCTGGGTCTCCCCCGCCGAGGTCGAAGCCGCGCTGGTGTCGCACGAAGCCGTGCTCGAGGCCGCCGTGGTCGGCAAGGAAGACGAACAGAAGCTCATCAAACCCAAGGCCTACGTCGTGCTCAAGCCCGGCAAGCAGGCCACCGCCGAAGAGCTGCAGAACTACGTCAAGTCCAAGCTCGCGCCCTACAAGTACCCGCGCTGGATCGAGTTCGCCGCCGAACTGCCGAAAACCGCGACGGGCAAGATCCAGAGGTTTAAGCTGCGTTCCTGATGAACGGAGGAATTGGCCATGCGCATGAATGAACCCGTGACCCAGTTGGAAATCGACCAGCGCGTATTCGAGCTCTACGACGAGTATTGCCACGGCCGCATCGACCGCCGTGAATTTCTGCTGCGAGCCAGCGCGCTGGTGGTTGGCGGCCTGGCGATGGCGCAGGCGCTGCTGCCGCGCTATGCGCAGGCGCAGACCATTTCTTTTACCGACCAGCGGATGAAGGCGCAGTACGTGACCTACCCGTCGCCCGGCGGCAACTCCGGCAACATGCGCGGCTACCTGGTGCAGCCCGCCGGCTCTGGGCCGTTCCCTGCGGTGCTGGTGATCCACGAGAACCGCGGACTCAATCCCTATATCGAAGACGTGGCGCGCCGCGCCGCGGTGGATGGATTCCTCGCGCTGGCGCCCGACGGCCTGTTTCCGGTCGGCGGGTACCCTGGCAACGACGACGACGGCCGCACGCTGCAGGGCAACCTGGACCAGGGCAAGCTGCGCACCGACTTTCTGAACAGCGCGCGTTTCCTGAAATCGCACAAGCTCTCCACGGGAAAGCTCGGTGCGACGGGGTTTTGCTCGGGCGGCGGCACGGTCAACTATCTCGCGGTGGAATTGGGCGCGGACATGCACGCGGGGGTGCCCTATTACGGCCCCGCGGCAGAAACCATTGGCGTGCCGAAGATCAAGGCGTCGATGCTCATCCAGTACGCGGAGAACGACGCGCGCATCAACGACATGTGGCCTGCGTTCGAGGCGGCGCTGAAGGCGGCGGGTGTGCCGTACCAGATGCACATGTACCCCGGCACCCAGCACGGTTTCCATAACAATTCGACGCCGCGCTACGTCGAGGCGGCGGCCAAGCTGGCCTGGGAACGGACCATCGCTTTCTTCAAGAAAAATCTCGCCTGAAGGTTTCCATCGTCGTCCCGGCGTTCAATGAAGAGCGCCTGCTCGCTGCAACGCTCGAAAGCATCCAGGCGGCGGCGCAGGTCTTCGAGGGTGCCGGCGGCTGGGAGTTGATCGTCTGCGACAACAATTCGACGGATGACACGGCCGGGATTGCGCGCGCGGCCGGGGCGCGGGTGGTGTTCGAGCCGCACAACCAGATCTCGCGCGCGCGCAACCGCGGCGCGGCGGGCGCGGCCGGCGAATGGCTGGTCTTTGTGGACGCCGATTCTTCGCCCAGCCCGGGGCTGTTCCGCGATCTGAG
>JBBPIU010000237.1:0-2378 GCA_038040245.1 Pseudomonadota bacterium
TGGCCGCGCGCCGGAAAAAATGGCAAGCGCCGAAGCCGCGTTACACCCGAGGACTGCTCGCCAAGTACATGAAGCTCGTTTCCACGGCGAGCTTAGGCGCGATCACCGACTCAGAAAGCTGAGCCGGGCTGCTTCAGGAACTCCAGCTCCTCGGGCGTGCTGGCACGCCCGAGCGCCGCGTTGCGGTGCGGAAAGCGCCCGAAGCGCTGGATGATTTCCTTGTGCCGCAGGGCGTAGCGGTACACTTCCTCGCCCAGCGGGTTCATGAGCGCGCAGCCACGGTTCTGATCGGCGAGCGACTCGCTATGTTCGAAGGGCAAGTAGGTAAACGCGCGCTCATCGTCGGACATGCCTAGGTCGTATCCCATCGCGACCGCATGCCTTGCCGCGTCAAGCGCCAGGGGATCCGCCGCAAACGCGCGCGCGGAATTGAGGAACATGTTGCGCGGGAACTGATCCAGCAGCACGATCAGTGCCAGGCAGCCTGCAGGGGTCTGCTTCCAGGCCTCCAGCTTTCCCGCCGCGCCCAGCTCGTAGAGCGGTAGAAAACGCTGGCGGATTTCTCCGTCGAAGGCGGGATTCTTCTCGAACCAGGCTTTGCGGTCGCGTTCGAACCAGAACTTCAGAACTTCCTCGGCACCCATTGGCGCAATAATGCCCGATATGCCGAACCGCCTTGCGAACGAGACTTCTCCGTACCTTCATCAGCACGCGGAAAACCCGGTCGACTGGTATCCGTGGGGCCCGGAAGCGCTCGCGCGCGCGAAAGCGGAGGACAAGCCGATCCTGCTCTCGATTGGCTATTCCGCCTGCCACTGGTGCCACGTCATGGCGCACGAGAGCTTCGAGGACGCCGAGGTCGCGGCGCTGATGAACCGCGATTTCATCAACATCAAGGTGGACCGCGAAGAGCGGCCCGACATCGACCAGATTTACCAGACGGCGCACCAGATGCTGGCGCGCGGCGCCGGCGGCTGGCCGCTGACCATGTTCCTGTCGCCCGATGGCGACCCCTTCCTCGGCGGCACCTATTTTCCGAAGGTTGCGCGCTACGGACTGCCCGGATTTGTGGAGCTGCTCGGGCAAGTCAACGAAATCTGGCGCGACAAACGGGCCGAGATCGGCGAGCAGAACCAGCAGGTAAAAATCGCGTTCGCGCGCACGCTGCCCGCGGGCGGCGCGCACCGTTCCGAACTTGGCGACGCGCCCGTGCACTCGATACTGCAGAACCTGCGCGCCAATTTCGATGCGCGCCACGGCGGCTTCGGCCGGGCGCCCAAATTCCCGCACCCGACCGATCTGGAACTCTGCCTTCGCAAGGGAGAGACGGAAATCGCGCATACGACCCTCACGCGCATGTGCGAAGGCGGGATCTACGACCAGCTGGGCGGGGGCTTCTGCCGCTACAGCGTGGACCAGTACTGGATGATCCCGCACTTCGAGAAAATGCTTTACGACAACGGCCCGCTGCTGCACCTGCTGGTGGACGCCTGGCTTGTCACCGGGGAACCGCTCTACGCCGGTTGCGCGGAGCAGACTGCGGCGTGGATGATGCGCGAGATGCAGAGTCCCGACGGAGGCTACTACTCCTCGCTCGATGCCGACTCGGAGCACGAGGAAGGAAAGTTCTACGTCTGGGACCGCGAGGAAGTGCGTTCTCTTCTCACCCTTGAGGAGTTTCAGGAGGTCGCGGCGCATTATGGCCTGGACCAGCCGCCGAACTTCGAGAACAAGCACTGGCACTTACGCATCGCTGCTCCCTTCCGGAACGAAGCTCTCTTGCACTCGGCCAGAGGAAAGCTCCTTGCGGCGCGCGAGACGCGCATCCGTCCCGGGCGCGATGAAAAGGTCCTGGTGTCGTGGAACGCGCTCGCGATACGCGGCATGGCGCATGCGGGACGGGTATTCGGGCGGCCGGATTGGATCGAGTCGGCGCGCCGCGCCTTGGGATTCATCCGCACCCATATGTGGAAGGACGGGCGGCTGCTGGCGACCGCGAAGGACGGGCGCGCGCATCTTTCGGCCTACCTCGACGATTACGCCTTTCTGCTCGCGGCTTTGCTCGAGCTGCTGCAGGCTGGATTCACGGCGGTCGACCTGGAATTCGCAGAACAGCTGGCCGAGGTGCTGCTGGAGCAGTTCGAGGACCCGGAGCGCGGCGGATTCTTCTTCACCGCGCGCGACCACGAAAAGCTGCTGCACCGGCCCAAGCCCGGCGCCGACAACGCCACGCCCTCGGGCAACGGGGTCGCGGCATGGGTCCTCGGCCGGCTCGCGGCGCTTACGGGCGAAGACCGCTACGCACGCGCCGCGGAGCGGACGCTGGAGCTGTTCTACCCGGCGATGCGCGACCGGGCCGCCGGCTACGCCCAGCTCTG
>JBBPIU010000238.1:0-2342 GCA_038040245.1 Pseudomonadota bacterium
TGCGGCTACAACCAGCTGCAGAGCACCGATGAACAGATCAAGTCGAGCTGGTCGGAGGTCGTGAACCAGTACCAGCGACGTGCAGAGTTGATCCCCAACCTGGTGAACACGGTAAAGGGCTTCGCCGCCCAGGAAAAGGATGTGTTGCTTGGCGTCACCAATGCGCGCGCCAAGGTCGGCGGCATCCAGGCCACTGCGGAGCTCGTCAACAACCCTGAGGCATTTGCCAAATTCCAGGCCGCCCAGGGAGAGCTGTCGGGCGCTCTGTCCAGGCTGCTGGTGGTGGCGGAAAACTATCCGCAGCTGAAGTCGGACGCCAACTTTCGCGACCTGCAAGCGCAGCTTGAAGGCACGGAAAACCGCATTGCGGTTGCCCGCAACCGCTACATCAAGGCGGTGCAGGAATACAACGTCACGGTCCGGTCGTTCCCCTCCAATCTGACGGCGATGGCGTTCGGCTACAAGACAAAACCCAACTTCACGGTGGAGAACGAAAAGGAGATCTCCAGCGCGCCCAAAGTGGATTTCGGGACCGCCAAGTGATGGCGATGAATACGGCAAGAGCGCTCGTTGCATGGACGCTTTGCTGGTCTTTCGCAGCCGGCGCACAGGTCCCGGTCCCGCCCTTGACCGGCCGCGTCACCGACCAGACGGGCACGCTTACCGCGCAGCAAAAAGCCGCGCTGGAACAGACCCTCGAGGCCTTCGAGGCAAGGAAAGGCAGTCAGATCGCCATTCTGATCGTTCCGACCACCGCCCCGGAGACCATCGAGCAATTTGGCTTGCGCGTTGCGGAGCAATGGAAGCTGGGACGCAAGAAAGTCGACGACGGCGCGATCGTCCTGATTGCCAGGAACGACCGCACGCTGCGCATCGAGGTGGGGTATGGCCTGGAAGGAACGCTCAATGACGCCACCAGCAAGCGCATCATCAGCGAGTTCATTGCGCCGCTTTTCCAGCACGGCAATTTCTATGAAGGCATGACTGCCGGAGTCGGACAGATGATCCGCGCCATCGACGGCGAGCCGCTGCCGCCGCCCAGGGCAACACCCGGCGGCGGCGCGGATATGCAGCAGTACCTTCCCATTCTTGTCATTCTGGCGCTGGCGGGGGGCGCCATGCTGCGCACCTTGCTGGGCAGATTTCCCGGCGCCCTCGTAACCGGGGGTGCCGTTGCCTTTGTGGCCTGGTTGTTTGCAGGCGCGCTATTCATTACGTTGCTCGCAGGCGTGTTCGCGTTCCTGTTCACGTTGCTCGGCGGCGGCATGGGCGGGCGCGGCATGGGCGGTTTCCCAGGAGGAATCGGTACCGGCGGCTATAGCGGTGGCGGTGGCGGTGGCGGCTTCAGCGGTGGCGGCGGCAGCTTCGGCGGCGGCGGCGCGTCGGGCCGGTGGTGACGGTGAGCCTCGCGCGCATCGCCAAGCATCTCCTGATGACCCACTGGCAGGTCAATCGGACTTTTCCGCGTCCTGTCCTTGCGGCGATCGGGACGGCGATCAAAGCGAGCGAGTCCGCACACGCGGGCGAGATCCGCTTCATGGTGGAAGGGGCACTGGACAGCGCGGCGCTCTTCAGGGGGCAGTCGGCACGAGAACGGGCGATCGAGGTTTTTTCGCAAATGCGGATCTGGGATACCGAACACAACAACGGCGTGCTGATTTACCTGCTGCTCGCCGACCGCGACGTGGAAATCGTCGCCGATCGCGGCATTCACGCCAAAGTCGGCCGGCCAGGATGGGAAAGGATCTGCCGCCAGATGGAAACGGCCTTGGGCCAGGCAAACTACGAAAGCGGAGCGCTCAGCGGCATACAGGCGGTTGCACAGCAGCTGGTGGAGCATTTCCCCGCCAGCGGCGAGGAGCGCAATGAACTGCCGGACAGGCCGCTCGTGCGCTAGCCCGGCACTCTGATTCAAAATGAAAAGGGCCGCACGGGTTTTACGGCCCGGCGGCCCTTTCCTTCCCTCCTCCAGCTCCCAACTCCTCCGGTCAACCTTCCTGGTCGAGGAAGCTCTTCAGCCGTTCCGAACGCGAGGGATGCCGCAGCTTCCTCAGCGCCTTGGCCTCGATCTGGCGTATGCGCTCGCGCGTGACGTCGAACTGCTTGCCCACTTCTTCCAGCGTATGGTCGGTGCTCATCTCTATGCCGAAGCGCATGCGCAGCACTTTCGCTTCGCGCGGCGTGAGCGTGTCCAGCACTTCCTTGGTGACGTCGCGAAGTGATGCGTAGGTCGCGGCATCGGCGGGCGCCATGGTGGACTGGTCCTCGATGAAGTCGCCCAGGTGCGAATCGTCGTCGTCGCCGATCGGCGTTTCCATCGAGATCGGCTCCTTGGAGATCTT
>JBBPIU010000239.1:0-2329 GCA_038040245.1 Pseudomonadota bacterium
GCCGGCCAGCATCACGTCGAACTCGACGCCCTTGAACCCCATCGAGGCGCCCAGACGGATCGCGCCCAGCGTGTTCTCCGGCGCGAGCGCGCCGCCGCCGCGGTGCGCCACGATCCTCGGATACGGCCAGCTCATGATGCTTGCCTGTGCTTGGGCTTGAGCCGCACGTATAGCGTCTTGCGCACCAGCGCGACCAGCGAGTTGTCATGCGCGTGCCGTACCTCCGCCTGGAATTCAGGCAGCACTTTTTCGCCACCCTCGGCCTGAGCGCGGATCTCGGCAATACGCTCTTCCGTCAACACGAAGCGTGCATGCACCGTGCCCCGCCCCGGCGCCACGTACTCGATCGAACCGGACTTGTCCCAGACCAGGTACTTGCCGCCCAGGTTGTGGATCAGCATGATCGCGAAGAAGGGATCCGTCATGGAGTACAGGCTGCCGCCGAAATGGGTGCCGACGTAGTTGCGGTTCAGGCGCCCGAACCTGAGCTCCACCACTGCCTCGCGGAAATCGTCGGCCAAGCTGCGCACGCGGATGCCGGCGCCGAGGAACGGCGGCCACCAGCCCATGCCCCGGCGCAACAGGCGGGCATTCATGCGCATCGTCCGCGCCGCACTATCGCCATCGAATGCCGCGCGTCTCAAGCACCTTGCGGGCAACATCCGGGCGGTCGGTAATCAGGCCATCGACGCCGTAGCCGATCATCCGATCCATCGCGGCCGGGTCGTTCACGGTCCACACCAGCACCTTGAGGCCGAGGGACTGCGCCTCTTTCACCAGCTCCGGCGACAGGTCGCCGAAGTACACCGACCAGTGACTGCCCCCCGCTGCCTTGATCATTTTCGGGATCGAGCCGTAGTCGCGGTACTGGAAGCCGGCGGTCCAGCGCGAGCCTTCGGGCCGTCCGGCGGCGATGTTGTCCATGCGCCGCTGGATGCTCAGATACACGCTGGCGATCTCGGGTGCGATTTTCTGCACCACCTGCAGCGTGCGCCAGTCGAAGGAAAGAATCTGCGAGCGCCCCGCCATGCCGGCCTTGCGGATTTCTTCCACCACCGCGCGGGCAAAGGGCTCGGGGAGCGGCGTCTCCTCCGGCCTGTCGGGGCTGAGCTTGGTCTCGATGGCGAAGCGCACCTTGTCATCGCCCGAGCGCTTCACGAGATCGAACAGGTCGGAAAGGCGCGGAATGCGCGTTCCGTCGACGGGCATCTGGTCGGGAAACTGGCGCGCGTATTCGGTTCCTGCCTTCAAGCGCCCCACGTCGTAGGTCTGCACCTGTGCCCAGGTCATGGAGTGGATCGCCGGACCCCGCTGCTCGAGATACCGGCCCGAGGCATCGCGCGTCAGGTCCGGATTCAATGCCGGGTCGTGAGAGATGACGAGTACGCCATCGCTGGTGATCGCGATATCCAGTTCGAGCGTCGTAACCCCGAGCGCGAGGGCGCGCTCGAACGACGGCAGGGTGTTCTCGGGCAGCAGCCCCCGGGCGCCGCGATGCCCCTGTAGATCCAGTGCCTGCGCGGACCCCATGGCGAACATCAACACGATGGCGCACAGCCTGTCCATGGATTCTCTATAGCTCGATTCGGCGGCCGCTCTGCGGGTCGTACCAGTGCACGTTGGCGGGGTCGTAGCGCAGCGCGAGCTTTCCCGCCTGCGCCTGCGCATGGGCCGGCAGGCGCGCCGCGACGCGCGCGCTGTCGCCATCGCCAATGTGGCCGTAGACAAGGATATCGGCGCCCAGCGGCTCGATCAGGTCCACGTCGACCGTGAGCATGGCATCGGACCCGGCGCAGGGCTCCAGGTGCTCCGGGCGGATGCCGAGCAGCTTGCCATCCCTGGGGATCAGGTTCATCGGCGGCGAGCCGATGAAGCTGGCGACGAAGGTCGTGGCGGGCTTGGCGTAGATCTCGAGCGGCGCGCCGATCTGCTCGGCGCGCCCCGCGTTCATCACGATCATGCGCTGGGCGAGCGTCATCGCCTCGACCTGGTCGTGGGTGACGAACAGGCTGGTGGTGCCCAGACGCCGGTGCAGCGACTGCAGCTCGGCGCGCATCTGCACGCGCAGCTTGGCGTCCAGGTTCGACAGCGGTTCGTCGAACAGGAACACCTGCGGCTCGCGCACGATCGCGCGGCCCATGGCGACGCGTTGACGCTGGCCGCCGGAGAGCTCACGCGGCCTGCGTTCCAGGAATTTGGCAAGTTCCAGGATATCCGCCGCTTTTTTGACTCTTACCGAAATATCTTCCTTCGAAAGCCCCCGGATGCGCAGCCCGTAGGCCATGTTGTCGTACACGCTCATGTGCGGATAGAGCGCGTAGTTCTGGAA
>JBBPIU010000240.1:0-2327 GCA_038040245.1 Pseudomonadota bacterium
AAGCGCCTCGCGGTAGGCGCCGCCGCCGTACGCGGCATCGAGGGCCGCGGCGACCGGCCCGCACTCGGCCAGCAGCTGGCCGCCCCACTCGGCGAGCTCTACGTGCTGGCCGCCGCGCTCCAGGCGCAGGCCCGGCTCGCGCCCGCGCATCGCGACGCGGTCCTGGTTGCGCGCGATGGCGGCATTCTCGTCGGGCGTGTCGGGCGGGCTGTCGCAGAGCGCGCAGTAGAGCAGGAACACGTCGAGCAAGCGCATCGCCGGCGCCTCGATGCCGACCGGCGCGAACGGATCGAGGTCCATCAGGCGCACTTCCACGTACTCCACGCCGCGCTCGCGCAGCGCGTGCAGCGGCCGTTCACCGGGATGGATCACGCGCTTGGGGCGGATCTTGCCGTAGAACTCGTTCTCGATCTGGATCAGCGAGGTCGCGAGCTGGCGGTACTCGCCGCCGGGGCCGCGCACGCCGATCTTCTCGTAGGGCGGGTAGGACAGGGTGAGCGCCTCCTCGAGCGATTTGCCGTAAGCCTCCAGGCTGTTGAAGCTCGCCGCGATCGAGGATTGCGCGTCGCTCTGGTAGCCGAGGCGCCCCATGCGCAGCGTCGTCGCGTGCGGCAGGTAGCGGGTGTATTCGCTCAAGGTAAGCAATTCATGCCTGCGGCCTTCGACAAACGAGGAGCAGACCGCGGGCGACGCGCCAAAGAGGTAGAACAGCAGCCAGCCGTGGCGCCGGAAGTTGCGGATCAGCGCAAAGTACTGCGCGCTGGAGAGTCCCGGCAGCGAAAAATTGTAGTGGATGCCCGAGATCGCCTGCATGCGGCGGCCGTAGCGGTAAGCGAGGCCCATGCGGTACACGCTTTTCGCGCGGCCGATGTTCGAGCCGCCGTAGCGGCCGATCGGGATCGCGTCGTCGCCGGGCAGCCCGCAGGGCATGCTCGCGCACCAGAGCATCTCGGCGCCGATGTTGCGGATGACGAACTGGTGGATCCGGGTGAGCTCGGCGACGCAGTCCTCGGCGTTCGCGTGCACGCCGGTGATCAGCTCGGGCTGCGCTTCGCTGAAGTCGGTGGTGATGTTGGGGTGCGTGAGCGCCGAGCCGAGCGCCGCCGGGTGCGGCGTGCCGGCGAGCCGGCCGTCGGCGCGCACGCGCAGCGATTCCTTCTCGATGCCGCGGCCGATGCCCCTGAGCACCACCGGCGGCACCGCCGCCAGGGATTTTTCAAGCGGGTTCAATCCGAATCAGCCCACACCGAGCAATTCGACCTCGAAAATCAGCGTCGCGTTCGGCGGGATGGCGCCGCCGGCGCCGCGCGCGCCGTAGCCCAGCTCGGGCGGGATGGTGAGGGTGCGCCTGCCGCCGACCTTCATGCCCTGCACGCCCTCGTCCCAGCCCTTGATGACGTGGCCGGCGCCCAGCGGGAAGCCGAAGGGGTCGCCGCGGTCCTTGCTGGAATCGAACTTCTTGCCCCGCTCGCCGCCGTAGAACAGCCAGCCGGTGTAGTGCACCGTGACCTTCTGGCCGGCGACGGCGGTCTTGCCCGCGCCGACGACCGTGTCGTCGATGATCAGACCGCTGGCAGTTGTGGTGGCAGGCATGGCCGCATTCGCTTTCGTAAGGACGAAAGCGGCATTTTAGCCTGCTGCCCTCAGCGCATCAGTGCACGCCAGGCCTGTAGCGCGCCTTCGTTGGCGCTGCGCCAGAGGGCCAGGGCGGCATCGAAGGACTTGTCCATCGTCTCGGCCATCGCAAAGTAGGGGATGTAGCGGATGCGCACTGAAGGGTGCAAGGAGTGGAGGCTGTCGTGCCAGAAGCTGGAGGGTTTTTTCATGCTTCAAGGCTAGGCGCCGGATGGCGGCCCCGCAAACGATCAAATCTCATGATTTGCATGAGGAAAACTGGGTCTGCACCATCGCATGGCTGCAACCTTGATTTCCCCCGTTCCGCCCTCACTTAAGTAGGGACGCGTATGTCCGCGTCGGCAACAAGGAGAATTCGTGGATATCAGGCGCAAGAAGAAAGAGAAAGCGCAACTGCTCGAGAGCGCAGAGGGCGCCACCGCGGCCGGCGCAGCGTCCGGCAAGGCGGGCAGCCGCTCGACGGCGCTCGCGCTGCGGCCGATTCCCGAAGATGCGTTGATCCTGATCCCGCTGCGCAACGCGGTTCTGTTTCCGCACGTAATCTCGCCGATCACCATCGGCCGGGCTGCGTCCGTGGGCGCGGCGCAGGAAGCCGCGCGCAACCAGCGCAAAGTCGGCTTTCTCCTGCAGCGCGATCCGAAGACCAACGAGATCGGCCCGCAAGACCTCTACCGCGTCGGCACCGCCGGCCA
>JBBPIU010000241.1:0-2323 GCA_038040245.1 Pseudomonadota bacterium
CATGATCGACAGCACCGGCTTCGGCGAGCTGAAGCTCTCCACCATCGTCGATGAACCCAACGAGCAGCCCTTTGAACCCGGCTTCACCCTCGCCGCCGGCGCCACCATCTGGGTCGGCGAAGATTTGACGGGAACGTTCGTCGAAGTGTAGCCGGTAGCCGGATGTTCCGGTTAACCGCCGCGTCCACGCGACGAATGTGGCCGGTCATATCTCTTGGTCCCAGGGTCTCCCCTCAGTATTACCCACATTTTTTGTTCATTGCCGCGGCTCCGCGGAGGAGCAGGTGCAGTTTATTGAATCCGCGCCAGAGGGTGATCCAGCCGGGTTCGCCATCGCTTTTTCGTCCGAGATGTCCGCCCAGACCTGCCAAACCACGCAGAAAGTCCCGCGCGGTGCGAATCCGCTTGTGCTTGCCCGTGCGCATGGCGGACAACATTTCGATCCACTTGCGGGGAACGAGTTCTTCGGCCGGGCGATCGGGCTCGGCTTTGGCCACGGTCTTCAGTTGCAGCAGTCGCACGGCCACGATCGACAGCATGGCGGTTACCGCCTCCCAACGCTTCGCCGTTTCATACAGTCGCTCTTCCAGGCGGCAGCCGGTCTTGAGCGCCTTGTGGAATTCCTCGATCAACGGGCGCTGTTCGTAATACCCAATCACCTGCAGGGCCTGCTCGAAGGTCGAGACGCGATGCGAGGTGAGCAGCACCCACGAGAGCGGCTGCGTTCCCGGCGGCGGGTTCACTTCGCGCACCTCGACCACGTCCATCGTGATAAACGTAATCCCGCACGCGCGGGCAAACCGGCCGCAGTCGCGCGGGATTGGCAGGCCGATGGCGCCACAGCGCACCTCGACCAACGCCGTGCGGGCCGGCTGGTCGTGGTTGGCTTTGACCTCCAACTCGTAAGTTCCTGCCACGGCGCAGGTTTTCAAATGTTCGCGGAGCTGGACGGTCTGGCCCTCGGCATTGACCACCAGCCGTTTGAGCTGCGCGGCGCGGACCACCCAGTCCGTTTGCGCGAGGAGCAGATGGCAATAGACCTCAAAGTTGTCGCCGCCGCGGTCAAACACATGCGTGAAGCGGACGTTTTCCCGTGGCGGACCGACCTGGTCGATCACTTCGCCCCAGATTTCCGACTCCCGCTTTCGCTCCAGCCGCTGCCGCTGTTTTTCACGCTTGGGCACACGTTGCCGGTAATAGATCGTCTGTCCCGCCAGGCCGAGGATCGATCCGCTGTCGGCGCAGACCAGCAGCGACGAATGCAGCAGGTAACCTTGCGCCGAGCTATCGGTGACGATGCCCATCCCGGAGATTTGTCGCTGGCCATCAAAGCTGACCACCGTCGTGTCGCCCAGGAGCAGATAATGGCCACTGGTCCGGTTCTTGGTCTGCTGCCAGTGCGGCGTGGCCAGGGCCGAAAACGTCACATCCGGCGAGTCGAACAGACGGTAGGCGGCCTTGCAGTCGGCCCACGATTCGGTCTGTTCGGGCGTGCTGCCGCTGGGATTGGCGGCAAACTGCGCCCCCATCGTGACGGCTCGTGCGGCGCGGCGCGCGTCTCCCAGCTCACACGACTCGAATTGTTGCGCCGCCCAGGTATTCACATCCAACTCCAAGGTCATCGAACACATCCTTGCCAGCCCTGCCGGACTTCGCCTCCCTGGCAGCCGGCCCTCGCAGTCCTGACACCCTGACCGCGTTTCCCT
Organism: Pseudomonadota bacterium; assembly: GCA_038040245.1. GTDB lineage: Bacteria > Pseudomonadota > Gammaproteobacteria > Burkholderiales > SG8-39 > RBG-16-66-20. The sequence goes on from JBBPIU010000241.1 coordinate 1,707, forward strand.
CCTTACGCACATCGAGCACGAATGGTTGCACACGCCACGTAACTACCAATCCTGCCACGCATTCATGTCAGCTATCACGGCATTCCAGCAGCGCCGAACTCAGCCACCCGCAGCACCGTAGATGTGGGTAATACTGAGCGCAGAGCGTGGGAACGAGGACGGCCTAGTCGGCCGGCATTTGGGCCCGATTGGCAACGCGGAGCCGTAAGTTGACGGGGCGGCCTTCGCGGAGCAGGCGGACCTCGACCTCTTTGTTCACCGGCGTGAGGCTGACGAGGTTGATGAGGTGCATGTCATCCTCGATCCGCGTGCCGTCGAATTCGAGGATCACGTCGCCGATCTGAATGCGGGCTTGCTCGGCGGGCGAATTGCGCGTGATGCCGGTAACCCGCGTCCCCACCGGACGCGGCAGGCCGAGTTGGGCCGCTTCGGTCGGTCCGAACGACGAATCGAGCCGCACGCCCAGATACGCCCGCACGACCAGGCCCCGCTCGATGAGTTGATCGGCGATGACCATGACCAGGTTGATCGGAAACGCGAAGACGATGCCTTCGTTCGATCCGCTGGTGCTGGCGATCGACGTGTTCAGCCCGATGACTTCGCCCCGGAGGCTGAGA
>JBBPIU010000242.1:0-2216 GCA_038040245.1 Pseudomonadota bacterium
GGCGAGACCATGGGCGAGATCATGTTCCGCGGCAACATCACCATGAAGGGCTACCTGAAGAATCCCTCGGCGTCGCAGAAAGCCTTTGCCGGCGGCTGGTTCCATTCCGGCGACCTGGCCGTGATGCATCCCGACGGCTACGTCAAGATCAAGGACCGCTCCAAGGACATCATCATCTCCGGCGGCGAAAACATCTCCTCGCTGGAAGTGGAGGACGTGCTCTACCGCCATCCCGCGGTGGTCGCGGCGGCGGTGGTGGCGATGCCGGACGAGAAATGGGGTGAGACACCCTGTGCATTTGTGGAATTGAAACCTGGCTCGAAAGTAAATGAAAAAGAGCTGATCGAGTTCTGCCGCAGCCACATGGCGAAGTTCAAGGCGCCGCGCGCGGTGGTGTTCGGCGAGGTCCCCAAGACCTCGACCGGCAAGATCCAGAAGTTCGTGCTGAGAGAGAAAGCCAAATCGGCGGCCGCCATCGATTCCTGAGGACCATCAAACATGAGCGCACAACCCCAGGAGCAACAACCCGTCGTGCTGCGCGAAGACCGCGACGGCATCGCCACGCTGACCATGAACCGCCCGCAGCAGATGAACCTGCTGACGGCGGAGATGCTGGGCGCATTGCAGGAAGCTTTCGATGAAATTTCCGGCAACAAGGACATACGCGTCGTCATCCTGGCCGCCGCCGGAAAAGGTTTCTGCGCGGGACATGACCTGAAGGAAATCCGCGCGCTGCGCGAGCAACCGAAGATCGCCGGGCTGTTCGCCCAATGCAGCACCATGATGATGACGATCCAGCAGCTGCCGCAGCCGGTGATTGCGAAAGTGCAGGGTGCCGCTGCCGCTGCAGGCGCGCAGCTGGTGGCCCAGTGCGACCTCGCAGTGGCCTCCGAGGCGTCAAAGTTCGTGACCTCGGGCGTCACCTGGGGCTTTTTCTGCTCCACCCCGGGCGTGGCCATCGGTCGCAATCTGCAACGCAAGCACGCGATGGAGATGCTGTTGACGGGCGGTCCGATCAGCGCGCAGCGGGCGCTCGAATGGGGACTGGTCAACAAGGTTGTTGCTGTTGATGCTCTTGATAATGAAACGCTTTCTTTGGCCAAAACCATCGCCTCGAAACCACCCGCTACGCTCGCAGCCGGGAAACGCGCTTTCTACCAGCAGATGGACATGGACCTGCCGCGCGCCTACGCGCTCGCGAGCGAAGTCATCGCCGCGAGCTTCGCGCACGACGAAGGCAAGGCAGGCATGGAGGCCTTCATCGGGAAGCGCCCGCCACCGGGGAAGAAATAGCTGAAGGCAACAATACAGGCGTTGCGTACGGCCCTTGGTCCGATCGCGCCCTGGCGCTCGCGGGCGGATGAACTGGCGCGGGCCCTCGCCGCAACCTCGGGCGGGCCGATCCTCGACGTGCAACGTGTGTTCTCCCTCTTGCCGCCGGACCGGCCTGCGGGCGAAGCGGCGTTCCGGCTGGTCGAAGCGCTGCCCCGGACGATGGATCGCGCCAGCCGGATCGCGCTGCTGCGGGAATACGTGCCGCCTTTGCGCAACCTTGTGCTGGCCAGGGTTGCGCTGCCGGTGGCCGGGCTGGCCATCCGGGCGATCGGCGGACAGTTTGTCTACGGGCAGCGGATCGAGGACGCGCTGGCCAGAGCCCTGCGCACCGCCGCGCGCGAGCCGCGAGCCCGGTTCTCGTTCGACATGCTGGGCGAGGGCGCGAGGACTGCGGATGATGCGGCGCGCAACTTCAGCAAGTACGCCGGCGCCATCGAAGCGCTCGGCCGCGCCGCCGGAACCGCGTGCCGGGAGCCGCAGGATCGCCTCGGCGTATCAGTCAAGCTGTCCTCGATCCATGCGCGTTACGACGCCCAGAGCTATCCGCTCGTGCGCGGCGAACTGCTCGGGCGCCTGATTGCCCTTTGCCGCGCGGGCTCGGCATGCGGCATCGGCCTGACGATAGATGCCGAGGAGTCCGAGCGCCTGCCGCTGCAGCTCGATCTGTTCGCGGCGCTGGCCTCGCATCCGGATTTTCTGCAATGGCCGGGGCTTGGTCTTGCGGTGCAGGCCTATCACAGGGAGATACTCGAGACGCTCGAGCGCATCGCAGCGATGGCGCGCCGGCGCGTCGACAGCGGCGGCAAGGCGCTCTGCGTGCGACTGGTCAAGGGCGCCTATTGGGACGCCGAGGTCAGGAGGGCGCAGGAGCTCGGGCTGGA
>JBBPIU010000243.1:0-2211 GCA_038040245.1 Pseudomonadota bacterium
TCGCTCATCCTCTGCGAGAACGCCGACCCCGGCCAATGCGCCGTTTATCCAGTACCCGGGTGAGGCGACGACAGCCCGGGCTTGTTCGTCGCGATCCAGGTCCTCACATCGGCAACCAGGCGCTTCGCCTGCGCGAGGCATTCGGTGACCGTCTGCGCCGTCACCGGCTCGCCCTCGTAGTCCGCAAGATTTCGCTGTTTTCGCAACGCGTCGAGCAGGATCATCCGGTCATTCGCCAGCCCGATCGTGAGCGGCAGGGTCTGCAGCGCGGTCTGGTGATGCCCCGGCTGGCTGGTCAGGGTGCGATAGCGGTTCGCCCGCAGCGCCGCCATGGCCGATTGCATGATCGCCTTGTAGGCGGCGTCGAACCTGTTCTCCGCGCTCAGCCCGGCAAGCTGCGCGTCGGCGAGATTGCGCGCGGCCGCCGCCAGCATGCGGGCGATGCCGGCGCGCTCAGGCTCGACGCGCTCGAGGCTTCTTCCGAGGAGATTCTCCAAGCTCATGTTCGCCGCCGATCACGAAAATTCTGGGCGCGGCGAGCACTTCGCGCAGGAACGCATCCGGCGCCTGCCGCTTGCTCGCCCACTCCCGCACTCCGTAGACCTTCGGCGAAATTTCCCGGCCGATCGTCTTTTGTGCCGGGTGCAGGAGCCGCACGGCCTCGCCAAACCCGATCCCGCCCACGATCAGCAGATCCACGTCGCTTCCGGGCCGCTCGCGCCCGCTCGCGAGCGATCCATACACGAATGCCGCGCGGATCCGCTCCTTCGACGGCGCCAGCGCCGCCGCCAGCACGTCGGCCACGCCCGAAGTCTTGCGCAGGATGCTCGCGAGCTCCTCGTAGACCGGACAGGCGCGCTCCGCGCCGTAGAGCACCTGGTTGCCGCGCCGCTCGCGCTTCAGCAGCCCGGCATCCACCAGCAGGGCGAGCTCGCGGTTCAGCGTTCCCGATGCAAGCCCCGTGCGGCGCGCGATCTCGCGGCCATGGAGCGATTCCTCCGGATGCAGCAGCAGGAGCCCGAGCACGCGGCGGCGGTACCCCGGGAACAGCAGGGCGGAAAGTGTCTGCTGCATAATTAGCAGCAATTGTCGCCTTTTTAGCAGCGGAGGGCAATATCGGCGTTGCCGCCTCCCGCTGCCGCCCGTTCAGCCTGCCGAATGCCTCGATCGCGCCCATGGGGAGCGACTATAGGGGAATACTGTGTATTTGCACAGTACTACAATAACGCCTATGGTCTTCCAGAAAACCCTCGAATTCCGCACCCGCGGCCGCGGCACCACCGACATCGGCGCCGAAGTCTCCCGCGCCGTCGCCGCGAGCGGTATCCGCACAGGAACCGTCACCGTGTTCCTGCAGCACACCAGCGCCTCGCTCATCCTCTGCGAGAACGCCGACCCCGACGTGCGCCGCGACCTGGAAACCCTCCTCTCGCGCCTCGCCCCCGACGCCGACCCCGCCTACGTCCACGACGCCGAAGGCCCCGACGACATGGCCGCCCACGCGCGCTCGATCCTCACCTCGAACAGCCTCACCATTCCCGTCGCCGACGGAAAGCTGATGCTAGGGACTTGGCAGGGGCTGTATCTCTACGAGCACCGGCATGCGGGGCATGCGCGCAGCGTCGTCGTGACGGTGATGGGCGAGGGTTAGCCGCCGATCGGCAACGGCCGCGGTGCGAAGCGCGAGCAACGATCCGAAATCGGTGTCCGCCGAAACGATGATCCGGTCCTCGCTCGCCGCTCGCGCGAAAATCTCCGGATCGCCGGCTTCCTGCATCTGGTAGTCGCGGACGTGTGCGGCGTCATGCCCTGCCCGGCGCAATCCTTCCGCCACTTCGGGCGAAAGGGCGTTGTCCACCAGGAACCTCACGGCAGCGCTAGGGGCAGCTCGCGTTCCCGGACCGCCTCGGCGGCGTATTGCAGCGCTTCCTGGATATCGGCCGCCGTGAGATCCGGGTGGGCCTTGAGGATCTCCGCCTGGGCCATGCCATCGGCAACCATACCGACCACCGTGGCCACCGGCATGCGCAGGCCGCGAATGCAGGGAACTCCCCCCATCTGGGCCGGATTGACGGTGATTCGGGTGAATTTCATGGAATCCATTCTACGCTTGCCTCCATATTCGGGCGTCAGGTATCCAACGCCGGATAGGCGTTCGGGTTGACCTCGAGCGGCTCCAGCCGTATTCGTTCAGCAGCGCCACCAGGATCA
>JBBPIU010000244.1:0-2198 GCA_038040245.1 Pseudomonadota bacterium
TGCTTGCGGATGTAGCTGTCCGGATCGTCTTCCTCGGGCAGGAACAGGAAGCGGATCGGCTTGCCGTCGGTCGCGAGCGGCAGGCTGACTTCAAGCGCGCGCCAGGCCGCCTTGCGTCCCGCCTTGTCGCCGTCGAAAGAAAACACCAGCTCGTCGGTCAGGCGCAGCAGCTTGGAGATATGCACCGGCGTGGTCGCGGTGCCCAGGGTCGCGACCGAGTAGCCGACGCCGAATTGCGCCAGCGCGACCACGTCCATGTAGCCCTCGACCGCCAGCACGCGGCCGGCGGCGCGCATGGCGTCGCGCGCCTGCACCAGGCCGTAGACCTCGCGGCCTTTCTCGAACAACGGCGTCTCCGGCGAGTTGAGATATTTGGGTTCCCCTTCGCCCAGCACCCGCCCGCCAAACCCGATCACCGCGCCGCGAGCATTCAGGATCGGGAACATGATCCGGTCGCGGAAGCGGTCGTAGCGCTTGCCTTCGTTCGCGATCACCAGACCCGCGTCCACCAGCGACTTGTGTTCGTAGTCGGGAAACGCGTTCTTCAAGCCCTGCCAATCGTCCGGCGCGAAGCCGATCCTGAAGCGGGCGGCGATCTCGCCGGTCAGCCCGCGCCCTTTCAGGTATTCGACGGCGCGCGGCGTCTTTTTCAGTTCGGCGCGGTAGAACTCCATCGCGGTTTCCATCACCGCGGCGAGGCCGGTCTCCTGCTCCTTGCGCTCGAATTCCCGCCGCGCCTCTTCGCCGCTGCGCGGCTGCAGCTCCGGCACCTGCATGCCCACCGATGACGCCAGGTCCTTCACCGAATCGACGTAGCCGAGGCCGCCGTAGGACATCAGGAAGCCGATTGCGTTGCCGTGCGCGCCGCAACCGAAGCAGTGATAGAACTGTTTCGCGGGACTGACGGTGAACGAGGGCGACTTCTCGTTATGGAAAGGGCACAGGCCCTGAAAATTCGCGCCGCCCTTTTTCAGGCGCACGTAGCGCGACACCACTTCGACGATGTCGACGCGGTTTAGCAGGTCCTGCTTGAATGACTCTGGAATCACGGCGCGGACGGCGCCTCCAGATTACCCGGCAAGCTTTGCTTTGACCAGACCCGAAACCTTGCCCATGTCGGTACGCCCGGCGAGTCGCGGCTTGAGCAGGGCCATGACTTTGCCCATGTCTTTGGCGCCTGCAGCACCGGTCTCCGCAATGGCGGCAGCGATCGCCTGCCCGACCTCTGCCTCGGACAGCTGCTGCGGCAGATAGGCCGAGAGCACCGCGATCTCGGCTTTTTCGCCGTCGGCCAGATCGTTGCGGCCGGCCTTCTCGAATTGCGCAATGGATTCGCGCCGCTGCTTCACCATCTTGTCGATGATGGCGAGGATGTCGGCGTCGGTAAGAACGACGCGCTCATCCACTTCCTTCTGCTTCATCGCCGCGAGCAGCAGGCGCACCGTGGACAGGCGCGCGCGGTCCTTGGCGCGCATGGCGGCTTTCATGTCTTCCGTGATCTTGTCTTTCAATGCCATAAAATCAAAACGCCCCGGCATTCAGCCGAGGCGTTTGGGATTCCCGGTATCCGCTCCTAGTACATCTTCTTCGGCAGCAGCTGGCTGCGCAGGCGCTTGTGGTGGCGCTTCACGGCGGCGGCCAGCTTGCGCTTTCTTTCCGTGGTCGGCTTCTCGTAGAACTCACGCGCGCGCAGTTCGGTGAGCAGCCCGGTCTTCTCAACGGTGCGCTTGAAGCGGCGCATCGCCACTTCGAAGGGCTCGTTTTCCTTGATGCGTACGGTCGGCATGCGGATCCTGTGTCCAAGCAATTCGGAAAGGGCGAAATTGTATCAGAATCCGGGCGACAATCGACCCCCATGCTGATCCTAGGCATCGAAACCTCTTGCGACGAAACCGGACTGGCGCTGTACGACACCCAGCCTGCAAAGCTGCTCGCTCACGCGGTGCACTCCCAGATCGCGATGCACGAGGCCTACGGGGGCGTGGTGCCCGAACTCGCCTCTCGGGACCATATTCGGCGGCTGGTCCCCCTCAGCCGGCAGGTCCTCAAGAGTGCCGGGCGCAGGATCGCGGATATAGGCGCCATCGCCTATACCGAGGGGCCGGGCCTGGCCGGTGCGCTGCTCGCCGGCGCCGCGTTCGCGCGCAGCCTCGCGCAGGCGTTGGGCGTTCCCGCCATCGGCATCCACCATCTCGAAG
>JBBPIU010000245.1:0-2145 GCA_038040245.1 Pseudomonadota bacterium
GCCTCGATCCCGAAGCGCCGCAACTGTTCGTCCAGCCCGGCAGCGGCGAGCCGCGCCGGCGCCTGCGCGCACGCCGAGTCAGCGCCGCCGAGCCCGCTCGCGACGCCGATCAGGTCCACCTTGCGCTCCGGCAGTGCCATTTGTTCCCCGTTTCCGCCGGGTTGGATTGTCCGGTAACCTTGAAGTTCCATGTTCAGCGGAATCGTCGCAGCCGTCGGGCGGATTGTGAAAACCAGACCGCTCGTCGTCGAGGCGGGCGCGCTGCGCCTGGCCGACGTGCGCGTCGGCGACTCGATCTGCGTCCAGGGCGCCTGCCTTACCGTCACCGCCAAGCGCGGGAAGAAAGTCTCGTTCGACGTCTCGCGCGAGACCCTGCGCGTCACCGCCGGCCTCGATCGGCTGGGCGAGGTCAACCTCGAAAAATCGCTCGCCCTGGGCGACAGGCTCGGCGGGCATCTCGTCACCGGGCACGTGGATGGCGTGGGCGTCGTCGTGAAACGTGCCGGAGGTCTGCTCCGGGTGAAAGTGCCGAAGAAGCTCTCGAGGTATGTGGCAAGCAAAGGCTCGATTTGTATCGATGGCGTAAGCCTGACCGTGAATCGGGTACGCAGCGACACGTTCGACGTCAACCTGATTCCGCACACGCTCAAGGTCACGACCCTGGTCCGCCTCGCGCGCGGCGTGAAGGTCAACCTCGAGGTGGATCTGTTTGCGCGCTACATGGAGCAGCTGCTCACGGCTTCCTGAAGTGGGTTACTTTACGGTAAAGGTCTTAGTACCGGCCGACTTGTCCGCCACGAAGATCTCCACTTGGTAGTCGCCTGCTGGCCATCCGTCCGGCTTGCTGACGTGGAATTCGCTGCTGGCAGGACCCGTCGGCGTGATCGTCTGCGTATCTTCCTTCACTGCGGCTTGCTGACCGTCCTTGCGGTACGTCCACTTCGACTTGAGCGTCGCGGTTCCGGCGCCGGTCGTAGCGACAGAAGCGTAGATCGTATCTTTCCTGCCGAAGCTGTCGGCGGCTTGTGTAACCTTCTTGTCGGCACCGATTGCGTTGCCCAGGGTGATCGTAACAATCGTGACACCCGCCGTCGTAGCGGGGGCTGATGTCGGCGCTGGGAACGATTGGGGTTTCGGCGCTTCTTCCTTCTTGCCGCAGGCATTGAGCGCCAGGATAAGCGCGGCGAGCATACCGAGAACATACTTTTTTTGCATTGGGATTTTTTCCATCATTCGAGTTGAAAGAAGTGCGCCGGTTAGAGCGGCGGGATCTTGAGCTTTTGGCCGGGATAAATCTTGTCCGGATCTTTGAGGATGTCCCGGTTAGCCTCGTAGATTCGCTTCCACTCGGTGGCATTGCCATACTCGCGCTTGGCGATCTTCGAAAGACTGTCGCCCGAGACCACTTCGTAGATCTTCGTCGCCGTCGAACTGGAGCCGCCTTCCACATTCGAAAAGTCCGGCATATCTGGGCTCATGAGGTTTCCTTGGTGTGATTGAACAATGAATCTGTGACGACGGGCCCGCACACGCGAGGGCGCTGCGCACGCCGGCAGGTGCGTCTTTTTGCCTGTGCATGCGGTTGGCGACCCCGGCCAGCGCAATCGCCAGCGCGACGCTTCCCAATGAAACGCAACGCTCGCATTATGCTTCTCAAACGGCGGCAAGTCCGTACGGCAGCGCACATACCGCGACCCGCCCGGAGAAGATAATTGTGGCAGCAACGACGCTTCAATCCTGAAGACCTGAACCAAGGAGACTGGACATGCAACAGCTCAAAGACCTGATGAGCCGCGACGTGAAGGTCATCAGTCCCGATATGACCATCGGGGAAGCCGCAAAAAAGATGCGCGATGGGGACTTCGGAATGATGCCGGTCGGAGAGGACGATCGCATGATAGGGACGATCTCGGATCGCGACATCGCGATTCGCGCCGTCGCCGAGGGCAAAGGCGCCGGCACCAAGGTTCGTGACGTGATGTCCGAAGGCATCGCCTGGGTCTATGAGGACGACTCGGTCGAACAGGTCGCCAAGATCATGAGCGAGCGCCAGGTGCGGCGCTTGCCGGTCGTCAATCGCGACAAGCGGCTGGTCGGCATCGTGGCGCTGGGCGATTTTGCCGTCGAGAGTTCGGAACTCCGGCC
>JBBPIU010000246.1:0-2120 GCA_038040245.1 Pseudomonadota bacterium
CGAACCGCCACTCCACGAAGAACAGCCCGGCGAGCGTCGCCCCCCCCAGGAAAACACCCCTGATCCGGAGGCTCGGGATGCCGAACACCAACCCCACCGCCGCTGCGATCAGACCGGCGAGCACCAGCACCACCAGAAAATTGAGCTGCGGCACGCGCAACACCAGGTTGTAGGCGGCATAGGCGCCCACCGCCATGAACGCGGCGTGGCCGATGGAGATCTGGCCGCAGTAGCCGACCAGCAGGTTGAGGCCGATCGCGGCCAGCGTGAGGATCAGGAAGGGGATCAGAAGCGACAGGAACAGGTAGTCGCTGGCGAAGAACGGCACCACGGCGAATGCAAACACGAGCAGGCCGGCCATGAATACGCGATCCTGCAGGATCGGCAGCATCTGCTGGTCCGAGGCGTAATTCGATTTGAACTGGCCGTTTTCGCGGTAGAACATGGCTAGACGCGGTCGATGTGTTTTTCGCCGAAGAGGCCTTGCGGCCTCACCAGCAGGAACAGCAGCGCGAGCATATAGGCGAACCAGTTCTCGATGCCGCCGCCGGCAAGGTCGAACGCCTTGACCATCACCGGCCCGAGGAACACCTCGGCCATCTTCTCTCCGACGCCGATGATCAGGCCGCCGACGATCGCGCCGGTGACCGAAGTGAAACCGCCGAGAATCACCACCGGCAGCGCTTTCAGCGCCACCTGCGACAGCGAGAACTGCACGCCCAGCTTGGAACCCCAGATCACGCCCGCGACCAGCGCCACGATGCCGGCGACCGACCAGACGATGACCCACATGCGATTTAGCGGGATGCCGATCGACTGCGCGGCCTGGTGATCGTCCGCGACGGCGCGCAACGCGCGTCCGGTCGGCGTCTTCTGGAAGAACAGGGCGAGCCCCCCCACCAGCGCCGCGGCCACGATGGCAGCGACGAAGTCTTCCTTGTTCACCAGGATCCCGCCCTGGAAGACGCTCTGCAGGACCATCACCGGCTCCTTGGCGATGCCGAGCTCGATCGCGTAGATGTCGCTGCCCCAGATCGTCTGGCCGAAGCCGTCGAGGAAGAAGGTCACGCCGAGCGTCGCCATGAACAGCGTGATCGCCTCCTGGTTGACCAGCGGCCGCAGCACCAGCCGCTCGATGAACCAGGCGAGCACGATCATGATGCCGATCGCCACCAGCCCGGCGAACCACAGCGGCATCACCTCGCCCATCCGCGCCACCGCGAGCGCGGCGAACAGCACCATCGCGCCCTGCGCGAAATTGAACACGCCGGAGGCCTTGAAGATGAGCGCGAAACCGAGCGCCACCAGCGAATACAGCACCCCGGCCATCAGGCCGCCGAGCAAAACCTCCACGTAGAAGCCCGGCGACGAAGCACCGGTCGCAAGCGGCAGCGCGAGGCCGATCAGCAGAACGGCTCCCAGCGTAAGGACGGGCCAGTGCTTCTTCATCGCGTCAATGGCTCACGCCGAGATAGGCGTCGACCACCGCCTGATTGGCGCGCACCTCGTCGGGGCTGCCGTCGCCGATCTTGCGGCCGTAGTCGAGCACCACGACGCGGTCGGAAATGTCCATCACCACGCCCATGTCGTGCTCGATCAGCACGACGGTAGTGCCGAACTGGTCGTTAACATCGAGGATGAAACGGCACATGTCCTGCTTCTCCTCCATGTTCATCCCCGACATCGGCTCATCCAGCAGCAGCACGCGCGGCTCCATCGCCAGCGCGCGCGCCAGGTCGACCCGCTTCTGCAGCCCGTAGGGCAGGCGGCCCACCGGCGTTTTGCGGTAGGCCTGGATCTCGAGGAAATCGATGATGCGCTCCACCACTTCGCGATGCTCGATCTCCTCGCGCAGCGCTGGGCCGATGCGCAGCGCCTGCAGCAGGATGTTGGAGCGCATCTTGAGGTTGCGGCCCGACATGATGTTGTCCAGCACCGACATGCCTTTGAACAGTGCCAGGTTCTGGAAGGTGCGCGAAATGCCGCTCACGGCGACCTCGTGCGGGTCCATGTCGTGGTACTCCCGCCCGAGGTAGCGAATGGTCCCCTGCTGCGGGTGGTAGACGCCGTTGATGACGTTCAGCATCGAGCTCTTGCCGGCGCCGTTGGGGCCGATGATC
>JBBPIU010000247.1:0-2105 GCA_038040245.1 Pseudomonadota bacterium
TTTTACTGTGTCACAAATTTCTGCGCCGCGACGGTCCTGCGATTGGAGCATTGCAGCATGGACATCGCGGCAGGCTTCTGACGAGCGCGCCGATCAGCCGTCGACGCATGGTTGCGATCGAGTTTGGGATGTGACGCTCGGGCCGTAGCGGCGGATCCTCGGGGTTGGTAACCGTCGCGTACGGCAAGTTCCGGGAACAGCGTGGTGGTACGAGGTCCTGAGGGGGGAATCGTCTCCCGCTGGGAGATCAGGAATCCGTAGGCTGCGATGCACAGCGTGGCGTGGTGATGGAAGCCGCGCCACCCACGCCCTTCAAAATGTCCGAGCCCGACCTCCTGCTTGAGCTCCTGATAGTCGCGCTCGATGCGCCAGCGCAGCTTGGCGATGTCGACCAGCCGGCGGAAGGAGATGTCTTTCGGAAGGGTCGAGAGCCAGTATTTGGTCGGCTCATTCTCGCCCTCGGGCCACTCGATCAGCAGCCACTCTTCCGGTCGGCCCTCGGTGAGCTTGTAATCACGATGCGCGATCCGAACGCGCACGCGAGCAAACCGCGAGGACAGCCACTCGGCCGTGCCTTCCCGCCATTTGATCGTGCGCCATGCGCGCTTGGGCAGTCCGAAAGCGAGTTGCTTGACCGAGATCGGCTGATGCTTGCCGTCGCGGCGCATCAGCTTCGGTGGTCGCCCGCGGCCCGACCACCTTTTTGGCGGCAGCGGCGCCGTGCCCAACGGCCAGACCGTGGTGTTCGGTCGCGTGCCGGCGACGTAGCTCAATCCCAGTGTCGTGATATTCGTACGCAGATCGGTCTCGGCGCCATAGCCGGCGTCCATCAGGACCACACCGCGCGCAAGGCCGGCCTCACACGCCCAGCGCAGCTGCTCGAGCGCGATCTCCGGCTTGGTCTTGAAGCTGATCTCCTCAGGCACACCCGCCTTGCGCCGACGTTTGCGATCTTCAGCCCAGTCTTGCGGCAAATACAGCCGATACGCCACCGGCAGGCTTGCATGGTGATTGGCAACCGACAGCGACACCGCGACCTGACAATTGTCTTGCTTGCCAAGCTGGCCGCAATATTGCCGCGCCACCCCGACCGAGTGCCGCCCCTGCTTGGGAAAGCCGGTGTCGTCGATGATCCAGGCTTCAATCGGTCCGTGACGCTCGACCTCCGGCAGCACCATCTCGCGCACCTTGGCCAACACCTTCTCGTCCGACCACGCTGCATTGCCGACAAAATGCAGCAGCGATTGGTGCTGCGCCGCCGTTCGCGCAGGTGCCGTCACCGCCGCCATCGGCTCCACGCTCTTGCGCTCGCACGGCAGCATCAGCCCCACGCAATAGTCGTGCAGCGGCCCAGCACGGTCAGCATGGCCAATCACGCTGACAAGCCCCTCGACATACCCCGCAAACCGCGATTCACTGTCATCTGCTGTTCGGAGACCCATCTCAGCCTCACATGCTGAAGTGCGAATCTCCCTCAATAACCGATTCCCAATGGCGATCGCCCGCGACTTTCTGACTCAGTAAGACTAGCAGTCTGCTGAAAAACCCCTCGCCACGGCGCGAGATTGATGATTCAGTTTTCTATCACGAATCGGTGGAGGCTTGCATGCGGGGCGCATTTTTGGATCAGGGCAAGCTGTTTTCGTACCTGTCGCCGGAGGCACGGGTGCCGGTAAGCCATCCGCTGAGGAAGATCCGTGAGATTGTCCGTGATGTGCTTGGCGAGTTGCACCGCAGCTTGGGGCGGCTCTACGCGAGCGAAGGACGTCCCTCGATCCCTCCGGAGCAATTGCTGAGCGCATTGCTGCTGCAGGTGTTCTACGGCATTCGGTCGGAACGACAGCTCATGGAGCAACTGGACTACAATCTTTTGTACCGCTGGTTCGTGGGGCTTTCGCCCGACGACCCGGTCTGGGACCCGACCACCTTCACGAAGAACCGAGACCGGCTGCAGAACGGCGACGTGTTTGCAAAGTTTATGACCAAGCTTTTGAACCATCCGCAGGTAAAACCACTGTTGTCGGACGAGCATTTTTCGGTGGACGGAACACTGATCGAGGCCTGGGCTTCACAGAAGAGCTTTCGCCCCAAGGACGGCAGCGGCG
>JBBPIU010000248.1:0-2103 GCA_038040245.1 Pseudomonadota bacterium
GACTTACTAGCCCAAAGGGCAGCCTACCAATGAAGCTTTCAATCTATCGGTACGACCCTGACAAGGACGACAAGCCGTACATGAAGGACTACGACGTCCAGCTCGAGCATTCGGACCGGATGCTGCTCGATGCGCTGGTCAAGGTGAAGGCGCAGGACGACTCGGTCGCCTTCCGGCGCTCCTGCCGCGAAGGCGTCTGCGGCTCGGATGCGATCAACATCAACGGCAAGAACGGCCTCGCGTGCGTCACCAAGGTCGCCGACCTGCCCGAGCAGGTGACGCTGCGGCCGCTGCCCGGGATGCCGGTGATCCGCGACCTGATCGTCGACATGACGCAGTTTTTCAAGCAGTACGAGTCGATCAAGCCCTACGTGGTGAACCACGATGCGCCCCCTGAGCGCGAGCGGCTGCAGTCGCCCGCGGAGCGCGAGGAGCTGGACGGCCTCTACGAGTGCATCCTGTGCGCGTGCTGCTCGACCGCCTGCCCGTCGTTCTGGTGGAACCCGGACAAGTTCGTCGGCCCCGCGGGCCTGCTGCAGGCCTACCGCTTCATCGCCGATTCGCGCGACCAGGAAACCAGCGCGCGCCTCGACGACCTCGAGGACCCGTACCGCCTGTTCCGCTGCCATACCATCATGAACTGCGTGGATGTGTGCCCGAAGGGCCTCAATCCGACCCGGGCGATCGGCAAGATCAAGGAACTGATGGTCAAGCGCACCGTTTAAAGGAAAACCCGTGGACTCCCTCTCGCAGAACAGGCTGAAATGGAAATGCCGGCGCGGTCTGCTCGAATTGGATTTGGTTTTGCAGGGTTTTATTGAAAAGCATTTGGAAGAGAAAGACGTAAATTCATTGAACGCGCTGCTCGATCTGCAGGACATCGACCTCTGGGCGATCGTCAGCGGTCGCAGCGAAGAGTTTCATCCGAGGTTTCAAGGCATCGTGGCGCGGCTGCGCGCCGTCTAACGAGGAAAGCGCCATGGACAAGAAAGCCAGCCTGACCCTGCCCGACGGCAAGACGCTCGACTTCCCGGTGATGTCGGGAACCATCGGGCCCGACGTCGTGGACATCCGCACGCTGTACGGCAAGTCCGGCATGTTCACCTACGACCCGGGCTTCCTCTCCACGGCGAGCTGCAACTCGACCATCACCTACATCGACGGCGATGCCGGCGTGCTGCTGTACCGCGGCTACCCGATCGAGCAGCTGGCGCAGCACTGCGACTTTCTCGAGGTCTGCTACCTGCTGCTGTACGGCGAGTTGCCGAAGGTGAAGCAGAAGAAGGACTTCGTCGGCATCGTTATCCATCACACGATGGTGCACGAGCAGCTGGCGCGCCTGTACCAGGGGTTCCGGCGCGACGCGCATCCGATGGCGGTGATGGTGGGCGTGGTTGGCGCGCTGTCGGCGTTCTACCACGACGCGCTCGACATCAATAATTCCGAGCACCGCAGCATCTCCGCGTTCCGGCTGATCGCCAAGATGCCGACCATCGTCGCGATGTCGTACAAGTACTCGATCGGCCAGCCGTTCGTGTACCCGAGGAACGACCTGTCGTATAGCGCGAATTTCATGCGCATGATGTTCGCGGTGCCGGCGGAAGAATACAAGGTGAACCAGGTGCTGGTGCGGGCGATGGACCGCATCTTCATCCTGCACGCCGACCACGAGCAGAACGCGTCGACCTCGACGGTGCGATTGTCCGGATCCTCGGGCGCCAACCCGTTTGCCTGCATCGCCGCGGGCATCGCCTGCCTCTGGGGCCCGGCGCACGGCGGCGCCAACGAGGCCTGCCTCCAAATGCTGGAGGAGATCGGCGATGTCTCCAAGGTGGGGGAATTCATCAAGAAGGTGAAGGACAAGCAGAGCGGCGTGCGGCTGATGGGCTTCGGGCACCGCGTCTACAAGAACCACGACCCGCGCGCGAAACTCATGCGCGAGACCTGCCACGAGGTGCTGGGCGAGCTGGGCCTGCACAACGACCGCCTGTTCAAGCTGGCGATTGCGCTGGAGAAGATCGCGCTCGAGGACGAGTACTTCGTCAGCCGCAAGCTGTACCCGAACGTGGACTTCTACTCCGGCATCGTGCAGCGCGCGCTCGG
>JBBPIU010000249.1:0-2084 GCA_038040245.1 Pseudomonadota bacterium
CCATGTCCCGCGCCGCCTCCTGGATCGACAGCGTGATGCCCGCCGTGGAGTCCATTAAGGTACCGTCCCAATCGAAGACGATGAGTGAATATTTATGTCTGGCGCTCAAATGTCTGAACACTTCACTCGATCACCCGGTCGGCGCGCAGGAGGACGGCTTGCGGGATCGTGACGCCAAGCGCCTTCGCCGTTTTCAGATTGACGACCAGCTCGAATTTGGTCGGCTGCTCGATCGGCAGGTCCCCGGGCTTGGCGCCCTTCAGGATCTTGTCCACGTAGACGGCGGCGCGCCGGAAGAGATCGGGGTAGCTCGGCCCGTAAGAAAGGAGCCCGCCGGCCTCCACGTATTCGGAGGGTCCGTGCATGCTCGGCAATCGATGCTTGAGCGCGAGCTCGGCGATTCTCTGGCGCTCCTGATAAGGTAAGGGGCTGTTGACTACGAAAACGGCTTCCGCGCGTTCCCGCGTCGCCGCCGAAAAGGCGTCGGCAAAATCTTTCGCGCTGCTGACGCCCAGATTCTGCAGCGCGACCCTCGACGACCTGGCAGCGGCCTCGAGGTCTCGTATGGCGGGCACCGAACCGATATAGCCCAAATGCCAGAGAACAGCCAGTCGGGTCATTTTGGGAAGGACCTCGCGGAGCAGCTCTAGACGCTTGCCGGTGAGTTCCGAATGAATGCTTGACATGCCGGTGACATTGCCTCCCGGTCGCGCGAGGCTGACGGCGAGACCCAGGCTTACATGATCGGCACCCGTCGCCATGACAATTGGAATTTTGCCGGTAGCCCGCTTGGCATCCAGCGCGGCTACGGTGCCGCTTGTGACGATCGCCGCGACGTTAAGGCGAACCAGTTCCTGGGCCAGAGCCGGGAGTTGCTCGGCTTTTCCACTGGCAAAGCGCGCTTCAAAAGCGACGTTCTGGCCGTCGACATAGCCGAGTTCGCGAAGCCGTTGCTGGAAGGCGCCCCACCACTCCATGCGCGCGCCGGCGTCGAGCAGCCCGATGACAGGAGCCTTGGCGGCACGCTGCGCGCTCGCGTTGCGTGCCGAAGCCACCCCCATGCCGAGGCCGAGAATGCCGAGGAGTGCTTGCCGCCTCTTCATTCGATCACCCTGTCGTCTCCGGAAACACCGCCCGCGCAAGTTCGTCGCCGTAGAAGCGCCGACACAATTCACGCCGCCGGCTGGATTCGCTGAGATTCGGGTCGAGGGAAGAGAGCACGATCTGCTGCGCGGTCTCGAACATTTGCAGCGCCATCAACGCGCGTTCCGAGCCGGTCATCGCCGCGTAGCGCGCCTTGAGAAAGGCTTCGATTTCGGGGCTGGTGTCATTCATTCTCGACCTCTTTCAGCAATCCATCCAGGCCAAGGCGCACGGCCCACTCGTCAAGGTACGCCCGGTCAAGTGGCGTTTCAAGCAGCAGGCCGACGTCGCGGCGCTGCTGTTCGGACCGGGATTCGCGCGACCATTCGAGCTTGGAAAGTATCAAGTCTTCTACGCTCACGATCCACAAGGGTACCCCGGCTAGCTCGACCCTGCGGCGGCGCTCGAACTCCGCGCGCCGGTAGCGGGTGTCCTTGCGCGGAATCAAATCGATCTTGACCACCGACGGCAGGTGAATGATGTTCCACGGCCGGGTGCCGCGAATCGCCGCGGCAATCGCGCCAGAGTCGGCGTGATAGTCCGCGCCGAGCGCGCCGGTCAGTTGTTCCACCTTCGCCGCTTCGAGTGCGACGACGAGATCGATATCGCGCGTCATGCGCGGCCTGGCGTAAAAGCTCAGCGCCAGTGAGCCAGTCAGCATGTAGGCGATCCCGGCGCCATCGAGCCGCGCGCACACGTCGCGCAGGGCGAGCAGTTCCGGCGTTGGAGTCAACATGGGACACTGCCGAAATTCGATTGGCAAAAGCGAAGCATATCGTCCGGCAATGGTGATTCCAGAACGATCCGGTTGCCATCGATCGGGTGCTTGAATGCAAGCCGGCGCGCGTGCAGGAAAAGCCGCTTGACGCCCTGCCTGGCGAGCGCCCGGTTGAGCTCGAAATCGCCGTACTTGTCGTCGCCCAGGACAGGATGTCCGGCAT
>JBBPIU010000250.1:0-2074 GCA_038040245.1 Pseudomonadota bacterium
AGGTCCTGCAGCTGGCACTCGCCGCCCTGGTCGCAGATCGGGCAGTCGAGCGGATGGTTGATGAGCAGGAATTCCATCACGCCGTTCTGCGCATTTTTCGCTGCCGACGAATTCGTCTTCACCTTCATGCCGTCGGTGACCGGCGTGGCGCAGGCCGGCAGCGCCTTGGGCGCCTTCTCGACTTCGACCAGGCACATGCGGCAGTTGGCCGCGATCGACAGTTTCTTGTGATAACAGAAGTGCGGCACGTAGATGCCGAGCTTGTTGGTCGCGTCCATCACGGTCGAGCCGTGCGGCACTTCGACTTCCCTGCCGTCGATTTCTACTTTTAGCATTTAAGCTGCCGCTCTCAGATTATTTTCCGAATGCAAAACCGCGCCAGCTCTACCCCACTTCGGCTCGACGTCCGGGCCCTGCACCAGGCAGTGCTGGTGGTTGATGTGGTGCTCGAACTCGTGGCGGAAGTGCTTCAGAAAGCTCTTCACCGGCAGCGCCGCGGCGTCGCCGAGCGCGCAGATAGTGCGGCCGGCGATGTTGTCGGCGACGTTGTCGAGCAGCGCCAGGTCTGCCATCTTCCCCTGCCCGGTCTCGATCCGGTGCACCACGCGGTACAGCCAGCCGGTGCCCTCGCGGCAGGGCGTGCACTGGCCGCAGGATTCCTCGAAGTAGAAATACGACAATCGTTCCAGCGCGCGCACCATGCAGGTGGTCTGGTCCATCACGATCACCGCGCCCGAGCCCAGCATCGAGCCCGCCTTGGCGATCGAGTCGTAATCCATGTCGGTCTTCATCATCACGTCGGCCGGCAGCACCGGCATGCTTGATCCGCCCGGGATCACGGCTTTCAGTTTCCTCCCCGAGCGCATGCCGCCCGCCATTTCCAGCAGCTTCGCGAACGGCGTGCCGAGCTTGACCTCGTAGTTGCCGGGCCGGGCGACGTGACCGGTCACCGAAAACAGCTTGGTGCCGCCGTTGTTCGGCTTACCGAGCGCGAGGAAGGCCTCGCCGCCGTTACGCACGATCCAGGGCACCGCGGCGAAGGTCTCGGTGTTGTTGATGGTGGTGGGCTTGCCGTACAGGCCGTAGCTCGCGGGAAACGGCGGCTTGAAGCGCGGCATCCCCTTCTTGCCCTCGAGCGACTCCAGCAGCGCGGTCTCCTCGCCGCAGATGTAGGCGCCGTAGCCCGCATGCGCGAACAGATCGAAGGAGAAGTCCGAGCCGAGGATGTTCCTGCCCAGCAGGCCCGCGGCGCGCGCCTCATCGAGCGCTTCCTCGAACTGCTCGTAGACTTCCCAGATCTCGCCGTGGATGTAGTTGTAGCCGGCGGTGGCCGCCATCGCGTAGCCGGCGATGATCATGCCTTCGATCACGATGTGAGGGTTGTAGCGCAGCAGGTCGCGGTCCTTGCAGGTGCCCGGCTCGCCTTCGTCCGAATTGCACACCAGGTACTTGGCGCCCGGAAACTGGCGCGGCATGAACGACCACTTCAGTCCGGTCGGAAAGCCCGCCCCGCCGCGGCCGCGCAAGGCTGATTTCTTTATTTCTGAAATGACGCTTTCAGGAGAAAGCTTTTCAGACAAAATCTTTCGAAGAGCCTCGTAACCATTCTTGGCCTCGTAGTCGCTCAGATGCCAGTTGCGGCCGTCCAGGCCCTTCATCAGGATCGCATCCGGTCCGTAATCGAGCATGGTCATTTCAGTTCTTTCAGCAACGCGTCGATTTTTTCATTCGACATGGTGTCGTGCATTTTCTTGTTGTTCACCAGGACCACCGGCGCCATGGCGCAGGCGCCCATGCATTCGCCTTCCTTCAGCGTGAACTTGCCGTCCCCTGTGGTCTCGCCGAAGTCGATGCCGAGTGTCGCCTTGAGGTGGTCGGCCGCGTCCAGCGAACCCTGCAGCCCGCACGGCAGGCAGGTACAGATGGTGAGCTTGTGCGTCCCGGTCGGGCGCAGGTTGTACATGCCGTAGAAGGTCGCCACTTCGTACACCGCCACTGGCGCCATGCCGAGGTAGCCGGCGACGAAATCCATGGTCTCGGTGGCGAGCCAGCCCTTCTCGTCCTGCGCGATGAT
>JBBPIU010000251.1:0-2062 GCA_038040245.1 Pseudomonadota bacterium
ACAGACGTCTGTACAATGTTGCCAGTTTTGAGTGGTCGGCGGTAGTTGGGCGCGGCCTGCTGGGTGGCAGATCGCAGTTGGGTCGGAAGGCTTTTCAGGACGAGGCGAGTCACTTTGACGCGGGAGCCGCGGTATTTGCGGCCGGAATGATGTGGCATCGGCGGTCCGGTTCGCGACTCACCGTCGATGGAGGGGCCCATGGTCCGGCGCACGGATCGCCCTCTGCGGATTGTGCGCGTATCGTTCGAGAGGACGAGGTTCAGTGCTCAGCATCTGATCGACGCTTACAGCTGTCTGGTGCCGATGGTGCGGCGGACGCGGCTTGCGCCGACGCGCGGCGAAGTCGGGCTGCCGCAGGCCAAGGCGATGACGACGAAGCGGCGAAGAGGTGAGGCATGAGCAAGGTTGGCGCGGTCGCACTCTACGCGCGGGTATCGAGCGAGGCGCAAGCGCGCGATCACACGATTGACAGTCAAGTCGCGGCGCTGAAGGAGCGTATCGCCGCAGACGGGTTCCAGTTCGAGCCGGACCACCGCTACGTGGATGATGGTTGCAGCGGCACGAACCTTCAGCGTGCGGCGCTGGAGCGGCTGCGCGATGCGATAGCGGGCGGGCAGATCGAGCGCGTCTATGTGCACGCGCCTGACCGACTGGCGCGCCGCCATGCTCACCAGGTGCTTCTGATCGAGGAGTTTCGTCGCGCCGGGGTCGAGGTCGTATTCCTGAACCGCTCGATTGGCAGCACGGCGGAAGACGAGCTCTTGCTGCAGGTTCAGGGCATTATTGCCGAATACGAGCGGGCCAAGATTCTGGAGCGCGTTCGGCGCGGGCGCCGGCATGCCGCGCGCGCTGGCGCGGTCAGCGCATTGACCGGCGCGCCGTTTGGATATCGCTATGTCTGCCGTGGCCAGGGCGGCGGAGTGGCACGCTTCGAGATTGTTGAAGACGAGGCTCGCATTGTGCGTTCCATCTTTGCATGGGTTGGTGTCGATCGATTGAGCTTGCGCGAGGTGTGTCGACGTTTGCAGCGAATGGGTTGCAGAAGTCCGCGGGGCCTGCGGCATTGGGGCGCCACAACGATCCGCGGCATGCTCGACAATCCGGCGTATATCGGACACGCCGTGCTTGGACGGTCGCGTGTTGTTCCGGCAGAACCACGGTTGCGCTTGATCCGGCGCAATTCGCGACCCGTGCCGAGCGCCACGCAGCGCGTCGCGGGTCCGCGCGGGGAATGGATCGAGGTCACAGTGCCCGCCTTGGTCGATCCGGCGGTGTTCGAGGCCGCGCGAGCGCAGCTCGATGAGAACCGCAAGCGCAAGCGACAAAGCCAACGGGGGCCGCGTTGGCTGCTGCAGGGACTGACGGTTTGCCGCTGCTGTGGCTATGCCTATTACGCCAAGGAGTCTGCGCTCTCGCCGACCGATCGCTCGAAAGGTAAGCGCCACTATTACCGCTGCATCGGTGCGGACGCACACCGGCTCAACGGTACGACCAAATGCGACAATCCAACCGTGCGCGGCGACCGGCTCGAGCAGATGGTATGGCATCAGGTCAGGGCGCTTCTGGAAGAACCGAGCCGCGTGGCGGACGAGTACCGGCGGCGCATCGGCCAAGCGTCCAACGGAGCCGATCCGCCAGAGCAGGTCGCGCGGATCGATCGCCAGGTGACGACGCTTCGGCGCGGCATCGATCGCCTCATCGACTGCTACGCGGCAGGCTTCATCGACAAGGCCGAATTCGAACCCCGCATTGCAGGTCTGAAGCTGCGCATGTCGCAACTTCAGGAGCAGCAGAAGGCCGCGGTCAAGGCCGCCGACGCCGAACGTGAGTTGTCGCTCGTGATCAGCCGGCTGCAGGACTTCTCCGCCAAAGTCAGCCAAGGCCTCGAAGAGCTCGACTGGCACGGCATGCGCCAAATCATCCGTACCGTCGTTCGCAGAATTGAGATCGACCACGACGGTGTCGAGGTCGTCTTCCGAGTACCGCCAACAAGATGCCCGTCCGAACCGCACCCAAACGCCGCTAGCCGGGGCACCTGGCAACATTGTACAGACGGCTACGC
>JBBPIU010000252.1:0-2034 GCA_038040245.1 Pseudomonadota bacterium
GCCGCCAGACCGGGATCGTGGGCGACATCTATCAGCGGATGGGGATGACCACGGTAAATATGCCGGGCGGCGAGATCGTGCCCGCGGCGCAGCGCGGCGTGATCGACTGCGCGGAATGGGTGGGCGGGGTAGAAGATCTGCGTCTTGGCCTGCCGCAAGTCTGGAAATACCACTACACGCCTGGCATGCACGAAAGCAATTCCATGCTCGAGCTGATCATCAACAGCGACGTCTGGAAGGGTTTTACGCCGGCGCAGCAGGAGGCGGTTCGCGCGGCAACCTTTGACACCTTCGTGCGCTGGGGCATCCGGTGGCAGAAGCAGAACGCCGACGCGATCGAGGAGATGCGCACCAAACACGGCACGCAGATCCTGCGTACGCCGCCGGACATCCTCACCGCGTTCCTCAAGACCTGGGACATCATGGCGGCCGAGGAATCCGCCAAGGACCCGTTCTTCAAAAAGGTCCTCGAATCGCAGCGCGTGTACGCGGCCAAGGTTGTGCCGGCCAAGCGCTTCATGTTCCCGCCCTACTCGTTCGCGGCGAACTACTACTTCCCCGAGGACGTGCGCAAGGCGCCGGCCAAGGGCGAAGCCAAAAAGCAATAAGCTAATTCCGTTTTGTTGACCGAGGATAGTCAAGCGTGTAATCTGAGTTTCGTCTTGCGGAATTCACTCCAGGAGGAGGCAACATGAGGCAATTTACCCGAACGCTCGCGGCGCTCGCCTTTGCGGGCGCATTTGTGGGCAGCGCGAACGCTCAAGCACCAGTTAACCTGAAGATGCAGGCCACCTGGCCGGCCAGCCTGACGCTGTACGAGAACTTCACGTATTTCGTCGAACGCGTCGGCAAGATCTCCGGGGGAACGCTAAAGATCGATGCGATGCCCGCGGGTCAGGTCGTTCCCGCATTCGAAGTGCTCGACGCCACGCACAAGAAGGTGCTCGACGGCGCCCACTCCTGGTCGGGCTACTGGGTCGGCAAGAACAAGGCCGCGATCCTCTGCACGGGCGGCCCGGGCGGCACTTTCGGCATGGACATGATCGACGCTATCGGCTGGATGCACCATGGCGGCGGCATCGATTTCTGCAACGAGTTCTTCCAGAAGGAGCTCAAGCTCAACGTATTCTGGTACCCGATCCTGCCATCAGGTCCGCAGGCCTTCGGCTGGTTCAAGCGCCCGATCAAGAACCTCGCCGATTTCAAGGGCATGAAGTGCCGGCAGACCGGCATGGCCGCGGAAGTGTGGCAGAGGATGGGCATGCAGACGGTCAACATGCCGGGCGGCGAGATCATCCCGAGCGCGCAGCGCGGCGTGATCGATTGCGCCGAGTGGGTGGGCGGCGTCGAGGACCTGCGCCTTGGTTTCCACAATGTATGGAAGTACCACTACACGCCGGGCATGCACGAGAACGTCACCATCGGCGAGGTGATCTTCAACTTGGACGTGTGGAAGGCGCTGTCGCCGACGCACCAGGAGATCATCAAGTCCGCGGCCAACGAGACCTTTCTGGTTTGGTGGGCGAAGTGGCAGCGGCAGAACGCCGACGCCATCAAGGAGCTGCAGGAGAAGCACGGCGTGCGCATCCTGCGCACCCCGCCCGACATCCTGACCGAGTTCCTCAAGACCTGGGACATCGTCGCGGCGGAGGAAGGCGCGAAAAGCCCGTTCTTCAAGAAGGTGCACGACTCGCAGCGCGCCTACGCCTCGATGGTGGTGCCGGCGAAACGCTTCATGTTCCCGCCCTACTCCTTCGCGGCGAACTACTACTGGCCCGAGGGCGGCGCCAAGCCGGGGGCGGCCAAGGCGGAAGCGAAGAAGAAATAGCTGAGCAGCGTGAAAAGGGGGCGGAAACGCCCCCTTTTTTTGCACCTTGAACCAGAGTTTATCCCATGACTGAAGCGGTTCCCAGTCATATCCGGCTGGTCCGGATCATCGACAAATTCACCGACACGACCGGCACCTGGGTGGCGTGGCTGAATGTGCCGCTGGTGCTTGCTGTCAGCTACGAGGTACTGTCGCGCTACCTGTTC
>JBBPIU010000253.1:0-2022 GCA_038040245.1 Pseudomonadota bacterium
CGAACGGGTCGTCGCCCGCGGCCTTGGCAAGGGTCTCGAGCTTCAGCTTGAGCCAGCCCGGATCGTTGGCGCGCATGTCCATCGACAGCGTCTTGGCGAGCGCCCCGAGACCGCGCGGTTGCTCGCTGCCGTTGACCCAGACTTCGAAGGCGTGCGGACGGCCGTTCTCGACGTGGCCGACGAACACCGCGAAGTGGTAATGCGGATGCTCCACCATGTAAGTCCAGGCAAGGTTGCCGGCGCCCAGGTCGGGGCGGCCGGGCCAGCGCAGGCTGGTCAGCACCGGTTGCGGCACCGTCTTGATGCGGATGCGCCGGTTCAGGTCGTTCTCGACGAAATCCTGCGGTTTTTCCACGGACAGAACGGAGCCGAGCACCTTGTTCGGACGGTAGGTCGCGAGACCCTTGAGGCCCGACTTCCAGGCGTGCATGTAGAGGTCCTGGAATTCCTCGTAGGGGTAATCCTCCGGGACGTTGACGGTCTTCGAGATGCTGGTGTCGATGTAGGGCGCGACGGTGGCGACCATCTGCTCGTGCGCACCGGCCGAGATCTCCAGCGCGGTGACAAAGTACGGCGGCAGGTTGTTGATGTCGCCGCCTGCGGCCCTGTATTTGCGCCACGCGTGATCCTCGACCGGAAACTCCTTCAGCGTGCCGTCGGCCATGCGCTTCTTGCGCGTGTAGACCCAGGAGAACGGCGGCTCGATGCCGTTGGAGGCATTGTCGGCGAAGGCGAGGCTGATGGTGCCGGTGGGCGCGATGGACAGCAGGTGGGAGTTTCTAATGCCGTTTTTTCGAACAAGAGCTTTTATTTCTTCAGGCAAACGGGCGGCAAAACTACCCCCCGACAGATACATATCCGCGTTGAACAGCGGAAAAGCGCCGCGTTCCTTCGCCAGTTCCGCCGAGGCCTGGTACGCCGCGTCGCGCATCGCGGCCGAGATCCGCGCCGCCATGGCGCGGGCATCGTCGGTGTCGTACCGCAGGCGCAGCATCGCGAGCGCATCGCCCAGCCCCGTAAAGCCGAGGCCGACGCGCCGCTTTGCCATCGCTTCCTTGCGCTGCTGCTCGAGCGGCCAGGCCGTAACTTCCAGCACGTTGTCGAGCATGCGTACTGCAACTGCTACGTTTTTGCCGAATTTTTCGAAATCAAATCTTGCGGACTCGTTAAAAGCGTCGGCAACAAACCTCGTCAAATCAATTGAGCCCAGGCAGCAGCAGCCGTAGGGCGGCAGCGGCTGCTCGGCGCAGGGATTGGTCGCCTCGATCGTCTCGCAGTAGTAGAGGTTGTTGTCCCGGTTCATCCGGTCGAGGAACAGGATTCCCGGCTCGGCGTGGTCGTAGGTCGAGCGCATGATCTGGTCCCACAGATCGCGCGCGCGCACCCTGCGGTAGACCCACAGGCCGTCGGCATGCTGATAAACGGGGGAGGGGCCCTGTTTGCCTCCCGTCTCGGCCCCCGCCCAGGGTTTTGCCTTGTGGCTCAATTCAATGAAAAGATCGTTCTCGACGGCGGCCATGAAATCATCCGTGACGCCGACCGAGATGTTGAAGTTGGCGAGGTCGCCCTGGTCCTTGGCGTGGATGAATTCCTCGATGTCGGGGTGGTCGCAGCGCAGCACGCCCATCTGGGCACCGCGGCGCGCACCCGCCGATTCCACCGTTTCGCAGGAGCGGTCGAACACGCGCATGTAGGACACCGGCCCGCTGGCGCGCGACTGCGTGCCCTTCACCTCGGCGCCCTTGGGCCGGATCGAGGAGAAGTCGTAGCCGACGCCGCCGCCGCGGCGCATGGTTTCGGCGGCTTCGGACAGCGCGGTGTAGATGCCGGGCTTGCCGTCCACGACCTCGGAGATGGAGTCGCCAATCGGCTGCACGAAGCAGTTGATCAGGGTCGCCTGCAGCGCGATGCCGGCGGCCGAATTGATGCGACCGGCTGGAATGAAGCCGTCTTCCAGCGCTTTGTAGAAACGCTTCTCCCACCTGGCGCGGTCGGCTTCGGCTTCGACCTGGGCGAGCGCGC
>JBBPIU010000254.1:0-2014 GCA_038040245.1 Pseudomonadota bacterium
CGCCACGGTAATGGCCGCGGGCGACATCGACGGCAACGGGCAGGCCGACGCGATCATCGGCTTCCGCGGTTTCGGGGTCTGGGCCTGGATGAATCACGCCGGCTGGAGGCAGCTCCACACCGTCGACGCCGCACTCATTGCCGCCGCTGACATCGACGGCACCGGCAAGGCGGACGTGATCGTCAGCTTCCCCGGCTCGGGGCTGTGGGCCTGGATGAACAACGCCCGCTGGAGCCGGCTGCACGCGCAGAATCCGGAGAACCTGACCGCCGGCAGTTTCGACGGCCCGTGATCGCGCCGCTACGTGTGCTCGCGGTGGTGAACACATTTAGTATTCCTCATCATTCCTCATCTAGCCTGACTTTCGCAGTTCGCACCTGTTTCGCCGCGTCTTGACGAGTCCGCCCGCCGAAAGTCCCATGTTTGTGCCCGCGCGTGTTCGGAATCGGTTGCGGTGAAGACCTACCCTCTGTTCTTCTGCCCCCCGTTCGGTGATGCTGTGCGGGATGTTTTTGCGCGGGACGAATCGTCGGAAGGACGGTAAGGATCATCGCTACTTCAGCGTGGTCGAGAATCGACGAGTGTCGTCCGGCAAGACGGCGCAGCGGACGGTCTTGTATTTGGGCGAGATCAACGATCGCCAGGCGGCGGCGTGGCGCACGACGCTGGACGTCTTTGACGAGCACGAGCAGCGCCACCGGACATTGAGCCTGTTTCCGGACGACCGCGAGATTCCCCGCGATGCGCTGGATGGGCTGCGGGTGAAAGTGAGCGGGTTGGAGTTGCGGCGGCCGCGGGCCTTCGGCAATTGCTGGCTGGCGTGTCAGGTGTGGCGCGAGCTGGGCCTGGAGCAGTTCTGGCAAGACCGCTTGCCGGACGGTCGCGAAACGGTGAGTTGGGAAAAGGTGCTGCGGCTGCTGGTGGTCAACCGGTGGATCGCGCCGGGCAGCGAGTGGCGCGTGCATCGGCACTGGTTTCTCCACAGCGCGATGGACGCATTGCTGGGCGTGGATTTTGCGGTCGCGGAAAAAGATCGGTTGTATCGGTGCCTCGACCGGGTGCTGGCGCACAAGCAGGATCTGTTCGTCTGGTTGCGGCAGCAGTGGGCGGATCTGTTTCATGCCGACTTCGAAGTGTTGCTCTACGATCTGACCAGCACGTACTTCGAAGGCGAGATGGCCGCCAACCCGAAAGCCAAACGCGGCTACAGCCGTGACGGGCGGCCGGCCTGCGTGCAACTGGTGATCGCGCTGGTGATGACCACGGACGGGTTTCCGTTGGCGTACGAGGTGATGGACGGGAATACGTCGGACCGCACCACGCTGCGGGGGTTCTTGGACCGGATCGAAGCGACCTACGGCAAGGCGAAGCGGCTGTGGGTGATGGATCGCGGGATCCCGACCGAAGCGATCCTGGCCGAGATGCGGGACCCGGCTCGTCCGGTGTCCTATCTGGTCGGGACGCCCAAGAGCAAGATCACCCAATACGAACGGCAGTGGCTCGATCGGCCGTGGCAGAAGGTGCGCGATTCGGTGGACGTGAAGCTGTTTGAAGACCACGGCGAACTCTACGTGCTGGCGAAGAGCACCGGCCGGCAAGCCAAAGAGACCGCCATGCGCCGGAAACGTCTCGTGCGGTTATTACGCAAGCTGCGGGCGATGCGCCACAGCTTGCCGACCCGCGATCACCTGCTCATGCGCCTGGGCGCGGCCAAGACGGAGGCGGGCCGCGCGTTTGGATTTGTCCGTATCGACGTGCCCGGCCCGGCGCAGCCGGTCACGCGGGAGTCCTTTCGGTTTCGTGTCGACAAGGCCAAACTCACCGCCGCCCAATTACGCGACGGCCACTACTTGCTTCGCTCCAACTTGACGGCCGAAGATCCGGCCGTCCTGTGGACCCGGTATGTGCAGCTGACGCAGATCGAAGCCGCGTTTCGATCGCTCAAGAGCGACTTGCGCATCCGCCCGATCCATCATCAACTCGAGCATCGCGCCGACGCGCACATCCTGATTGC
>JBBPIU010000255.1:0-2001 GCA_038040245.1 Pseudomonadota bacterium
AACGCCTGCCCCTAACTGCCCCGCTGTGGGCCTCGCGGTGAAGCCAGTCGGAGAGAAGCTATGGGGTGGGCGGCGGAGGTCGTGGCACCTTCATCGTTCATACGAACTGATGGAGGTTGCCCCGTGGCCCAAGTCAATGATCTCAGCCGAAGCCTGACCGCGTTTGATCCGATCTCGACCTTGGTGGTGGTCGTCGAGATGAGCAAGGCGAGCTGGCTGGTGAGCGGCGCTGTTCCCGGCGTCGAGCGCCAGCCGTTGAAGAAATTGGAGCCGGATGCGACGGCACTGTTGCGACTGATCGAGCGGTGGCGGAACGAGGCGGTGCGTGCTGGCCGACCGATCAGCCGGATCGCGCTGGCCTATGAGGCTGGCCGTGACGGCTTCTGGCTGGCGCGCTGGCTCATTGCTCGCGGGATCGAGGCGGATGTCATCCATTCGGCAAGCGTTGCGGTGTCACGCGAGCGCAAGCGGGCGAAGACGGATCGTCTGGATGCGGCGATGTTGTTGCGCGTATTCCTGGGCTGGTTGCGCGGTGAGCGGGGGCACTGCGGGATGGTGGCGATCCCGACGATGGAGGAGGAGGATGCGAGGCGCCCGAGCCGCGAGCGCGAGAGCCTTGTCAACGAGCGCTCACGCATCACCAACCGCATGAAGAGTGCGCTTGCCCGTCTCGGGGTCCGGGGATTCAAGCCACATCTGCGCAAGGCGCCAGAGCGTCTGGCAGGTCTGCGGACAGCGGAGGGCACGGGCCTGCTGGCGAACATCATCGAGGAGTT
Organism: Pseudomonadota bacterium; assembly: GCA_038040245.1. Lineage (GTDB taxonomy): Bacteria > Pseudomonadota > Gammaproteobacteria > Burkholderiales > SG8-39 > RBG-16-66-20. Next base: position 777 of record JBBPIU010000255.1, read on the forward strand.
CCGGCGCGACATGGCACGGCTGGCACTGGTCCGTGAGCAGATCAGCTCGATCGAGAAGACACGTGCCGAGCGGCTCGAGCGGGCACCAGATACAGGGCCGCATGCGATGGTGCGGCTGCTCGCCAGGGTGATCGGTATCGGCATCGAGACGGCGGACATGCTGGTGCGGGAGATCCTGTCGCGGAATCTTCGAGATCGAAGAGCGGTGGCGCGCTACGCCGGGCTCACGGGATCGCCCGACGAGAGCGGTTTGAAACGCCGAGAGAAGGGCCTAGCCAAGGCCGGCAATGCGCGGGTACGACGTGGGCTGATCCAGTTGGCGTGGCGCTTCCTGATGTTCCAGAAAGACAGTGCGCTGGCGCGCTGGTATCGCACGCGGACCGAGGGGCCGAGCGGCGCGCGCAAGACGACGATGATCGTAGCACTGGCGCGCAAGCTGCTGATCGCGCTGTGGCGCCTAGTCACGACCGGCGAGGTGCCGGACGGTGTCGAGCTGCGGCCGGTTGCGTGTTCAACACTCTAGCACGAGAAAGGACAAACAGGGTTCGGCACCTGACTGCGCTTGTTGCGCCGGGTAGCCGATGACGATCCGAGGTGGCGGCAATCCGCATTCGGCTATGGCTGCAATGCCGCTGAGAGAATGGACCCGCCGCCTCGGAGCCTTGCCCGCAGAAGCGTATGACTGCTTCATGGTCGGGACCCCATACGGGTTCAACCGAATACAAGCGTGGTTCGCGCGATTGATCGCGGCCAATGGCAGGCTCCCCTCGGATCATCGCACGGCCAACCACCCGATCGCCGGCAGCCGACCGCCGTGCTCGCGTCCGTCAAGGACAAGCCTTCGGCGGCGCTGAAGAAGCGCCTCCTTGACCGCCGCTACGCGCGACGGCGGTGGAAATATACGGTCGGGACGGAAGAATGTTCGCGGCGCGGGTCGAACAAAGGAATGGAATGACAAAGGACGACAAAAATGGCGTGATGCCGCCTTGACAAAGAAAGCCCCATACAAGCCGTATGCCCGAATTGGGCCCGTACGGTTCTGTGCGGGGGGCGCGAGGTAACTCGCGTCCCTACCGCGATCCTGGGTCATGTGTGGACGGCGCCCACGGGTCAAGGGATACTTTTGGCTTTCTGCTTGCGGTCGGGTGCAAGTCATGTGTCCGGCCTGTTTGTGCGGCGTTCATAGCCGCTGGCCCTGATGTAATCCGCAGATCGGGTCCCTATC
>JBBPIU010000256.1:0-2000 GCA_038040245.1 Pseudomonadota bacterium
TCACGGTCGGCCACCTCTACGGCACCGCCGTGGTCGGCATGGCGCTCACCGGGTTCCTGGTCTGGATCACCGAGTACTACACCGGCACGCAATATAAGCCGGTGCAGCACGTCGCGGCCGCGAGCGTTACCGGGCACGCCACCAACATGATCGCGGGCCTGGGCGTGTCGATGAAATCCACCGCCTGGCCGGTGATGGCGGTATGCGTGGCGATCTTCGCTTCCTACGCGCTCGCGGGCCTGTATGGAATCGCGATCGCCGCGGTCTCGATGCTCTCGATGGCGGGGATCATCGTGGCGCTGGACGCTTACGGCCCGATCACCGACAACGCGGGCGGCATCGCCCAGATGGCCGACCTGCCCGATTCGGTGCGCGCCATCACCGATCCGCTGGATGCGGTCGGCAACACCACCAAGGCTGTCACCAAGGGTTACGCCATCGGCTCGGCGGGTCTTGCCGCGCTGGTGCTGTTCGCCGACTACACGCATGCGCTGGAGGCGGCGGGCAAGTCGGTTTCCTTCGACCTGTCCAATCACATGGTGGTGATCGGCCTGCTGATCGGCGGCATGGTGCCGTTCCTCTTCGCCGCCATGGCGATGGAAGCGGTCGGCCGCGCCGCGGGCGCGGTGGTGCTGGAAGTGCGCCGCCAGTTCAAGGAGATCCCGGGAATCATGGAAGGCACCGCCAAGCCCGAGTATGGCACGGCGGTGGACCTGCTCACCAAGGCTGCGATCAAGGAAATGATGATTCCGTCGCTGCTGCCGGTGCTGGTGCCGATCCTGGTCGGCGTCATCCTCGGACCGCAGGCGCTGGGCGGCGTGCTGATGGGTACCATCGTCACGGGCCTGTTCGTCGCAATTTCGATGTGCACCGGCGGCGGCGCCTGGGATAACGCCAAGAAATACATCGAGGACGGCCACTACGGCGGCAAGGGCTCGGAAGCCCACAAGGCCGCGGTCACCGGCGACACGGTGGGCGATCCCTACAAGGACACCGCCGGTCCGGCAGTGAACCCGCTCATCAAGATCATCAACATCGTCGCGCTGCTGGTCGTGCCGCTGATGTGAAGCAGCAGGACCCGCTCACCCTGTGATCGGCGCCGTGAGCTAGTCCAGTGCGGCGAGGATGTCGTCGACGCAGCGCTCCGGTGCCTGGCCGATGTCTACCCCGATGGCGCGGGCGGGCGGCTCCAGCGTGGCGAACTGGCTTTCGAGCAGCGACGCCGGCATGTAGCGGTGGTGCCGCTCGGCGAGCCGGGCGCGGATGAGTTCGATGCTGCCGTGCAGATGGATGAAGCGGCAGTCGGTGAGCCCTTGCGAAAGAACTTTTCTGTAAGACTCCTTCAGGGCCGAGCAGGCAAGTACCGCCTGTTGATCCTCAAGCAGTTTTCCATTCAAATTTTTCAACCAGGGCCAGCGGTCTTCATCAGTCAGCGATGTGCCGGAGGCCATCTTCGCGACATTCTCCGGCGGATGAAATTCGTCGGCGTCCAGGAACGGGCAGCCGAGGCGCTCCGCGAGCAGCTTGCCGATGGTCGTCTTGCCGGAACCGGAGACGCCCATGACCACTACGATCATGCAGAACTCTTCAGCATTGATCACGCTCGCGTGATGGCGTGGCCGCCAAATTTGCCGCGCATCATGGCGAGCAGCTTGCTCGCGTAGTCGGACTTGCCCTGGCTGGAAAAGCGCGCCATCAGCGCCATGGTGATCACCGGCGCGGGCACGCCCAGCGCCACCGATTCCTGCACCGTCCAGCGGCCTTCCCCGGAGTCGGCGACCGCCGGCGCTATCCGGTCGAGTTCCTCGTCCTGCTGCAGGATTTCCGCGCACAGGTCGAGCAGCCAGGAGCGCACCACGCTGCCGTGGCGCCAGGTTTCGGCCAGCCGCCCGAGGTCGAACTCCAGGTCCTCGCGCGCGGCGAGCAGCGCGAAGCCCTCGGCGAGCGCCTGCATCATTCCGTATTCGATGCCGTTGTGGATCATTTTCGCGAAATGCCCG
>JBBPIU010000257.1:0-1980 GCA_038040245.1 Pseudomonadota bacterium
CGTGCTCGCTCGCCGCGGTGCCGTCCAGCACGCGCTTGGCGATGCCCTGCAGGATCGCGCCGATGCGGAACAGGTTGTAGGCCATATAGTAGTCCCAGACCGACGGATCGACGCCCTTGCGGCCAGTGCGCTTGAAGTACAGTTCGGCGTATTCGCGTTCGCCCGGGATACCTAGCTCTTCGAGCGGCAGGCCGGCGATGCCGCGGAACTTCCCGGGCGGAATGCGCCAGCTCATGCAGTGGTAGGAGAAATCCGCCAGCGGATCGCCGAGAGTGGACAGTTCCCAGTCGAGCACCGCGAGCATCTTCGGCTCGGTCGGGTGGAACACCGTGTTGTCCAGGCGGTAGTCGCCGTGCACGATGGTGGTCTCATCGGCCGCCGGCACGTTTTTCGGCAGCCAGGCGATCAGCTTGTCCATTGCCTCGATCTTCCCGGTCTGCGAGGCGATGTACTGCTTGCTCCAGCGCCCGACCTGGCGCTCGATGTAGCTGCCGGCCTTGCCGAAGTCTTCCAGCCCCACCGCCCTGTAGTCCACGCCGTGCAGCAGCGCGATGACGCGGTTGAGTTCCTCCCAGATCGCGCGCCGCTCGGCCTTCGACATGCCGGGCAGCGACTGGTCCCACAGCACGCGGCCCTCGACGCAATCCATGAGGTAGAACGCGGTGCCGATCACCGCGTCGTCCTCGCACAGCACGTAGGGCCGCGCCACCGGAAAGCCGACGCCGTGCAGTGCCTTGATCACCTTGAACTCGCGCTCCACCGCGTGCGCCGAGGGCAGCAGCTTGCCCGGGGGCTTGCGGCGCAGCGCGTAGCGCTTGCCGCCGGCGGTGATGCGGTAGGTCGGGTTCGATTGCCCGCCCTTGAACTGCTCGACCTGCAGCGGACCGCGAATTCCCTCCATGTGCTGCTTGAGGAAGTCTTCCAGCCGCCCCGCGTCGATGCGATGGCGCTCTTCGACGGGCTTTACGCCGGTGAACTGTTCGGACATGGGAGGGCCAAGCTTAAACCGAAACTGTAGAATATGGCATAGAGGAGCCAGACAATGACATCGAAATTCGCCGTCAATCACCGCAAGTCCTCCCAGTTCAAGAGGCGGGGGCTGCGCGCCTACTTCGAGTACCGCGACCTCGGCATCGACAAAGCGACCGGAGGGAAAGTGGTCGCGCACGTGATCCGCGCGCGGCCCGGCAAGGCGCCGCACGGCCAGTGGCACCGGCACGATTGCAGGGTGCAATTCGTCTACGTGCTCAAGGGCACGGCCGTGTTCGAGTACGAGGGCGCCGGCCTGGTGAAGATGAAGCCGGGCAGCTGCTTCTACCAGCCGCCCGGGATCCGGCACCGCGAAATCAGCCACTCGAACGACCTGGAGCTGATCGAGATCGTCGCGCCGGCCAATTTCAAGACCAAGAGTGTCATCGATCCCCGCTTGCGCGGGACCGTACCTGCAACCAGAAAGTCACGGGCCCGTCGTTTACCAGACTGACCTTCATTTCGGCGCCGAATTTTCCGGTTTTCATTTGAGGAATTATTTCTCGGGAAAAGCGCACAAAGAGATCAAAAAACTTCTCCCCTTCTGCGGGTGAAGCTGCGCAAGAAAAACCCGCCCGCGTCCCTTTGTTGGTATCCGCCGCCAAGGTGAATTGCGGAACCGCGAGCAGTTCGCCCTTGATGTCGAGAAGCGAGAGATTCATTTTCCCGTCTTCGTCCGGAAAAATCCGGTAGCCGAGCACGCGCTCGACCAGCCGTTCGGCCTGCGCCTCCATGTCGCCCCGCTCCACGCCGACGAGCGCGAGGATGCCGCGCCCGATGCGGCCGACCGGTTCACCGCCAACCTCGACGCGCGCCTCGGTGACGCGCTGGATGAGCGCTATCACGCGAGCGTGATCCTGAACATCACGCGAGCGTGATCCTGACCATCAAGCGGGAATGTCCGGCACCAGCAGGATCTTGAGCCGGGAGATGGAATCTTTGAGGATGAGC
>JBBPIU010000258.1:0-1954 GCA_038040245.1 Pseudomonadota bacterium
ATCACCCAAGAGCCGAAGCAGAGTCTGGCGCGTCTGGACGCGATCGGTTTCCCGCCACTGCTGGAGGTTGGTCGGTAGCGGCCACTGGGGAATCTTCTTCAGGTCCTGGAACGATTTCGGCACGAGCGACCACGGCTCGCCCTGGTTGACTCCGCCCTTGGCTTCCTTAGGAACCGCCCGTTCCTGGGCCGCCGAAAAGGAGAGGATTCCCAAGGTGGCGACCAGGAGGCTTGCGGCATAAATCATGCGAGACATCAGGAATCCTCCCGTTAGGGCTGCGTCGAGAGTTGCCTGCAGACCCTCGAATCATCCGCCAAATTGTACATGCTAGGAGTCCGTCCGAGAATTGCGGGGTTTCCTTCGATTGGGGGCGGCTGAGGTGCTCGCCGAAGGTCGGGGGGCGACCTCGGCGCGCACCGGGGGCTGAGCAGGTTAGCGCAGGCTGGTGGTGAACCTCCAGATCTTCAGTAAATTGTGCGTCAGGCAGATCAGTTGCCATTCCGCGGAGACCAACTCCAGGCTCCGCAAGAGAAACTTGCGGAAGCCCCGCACGCGTTTGATCTGGCCGAATACCGGCTCCACGATGTGCTTGCGGGCCGCGTACAACAGGCGGCCCGACTCCGTGCGGAGCTTCCGCGCCATCGCCTCTTTCGCGTTGTCGGTCGTGGCGATCTCTGCCGTGGCGGGCGCGGCCTCATCCGGAGCGTGATGCTTCTGACGGCCGGTCGCGTAGTACGGTTCGAGACCCAGCGCCGTCACGTCGCGGACGTTGGCTTCGCTGAAGTAGCCGCTGTCGGCCGTGTTGGGAATCGGCCGGGGTTGGTCCTGCGCATCGCGCGGCCACTCGATGCCCGCCGCGGCCAGGTTTTCGACGGCCGCCTGCGCCAGCGGCACGGCTTGTTGTTTGTCGTTGGCGGCGGCGGTCGCCTCGGCGGCCACGATGATCTGCTGCGCCGAATCCACCACGGCCTGAGCGTTGTAGCAGTAGTCGAACCCCTTGTTGCTGCGCTTCATGATCTTCGCGTCGGGGTCGGTGAAGTTAGTCTGAGCCTTCGCTTCTGGAGTCGGGTCGATCGGGGCCGGCTGCTTGCCGCGGCGCGACTTCCCTTCCGCCGCGCGCTTCGCGGTGGCCGCGTCGCGTTCACGTTGCTCGGCTGCCGCGCGCGCCTGGGCTTCGGCCTCCAGACGCGCCTTCGCCGCTTGAATCTTCTCGATCCGATCCTCCCGCCGCTTGAGTTCGTCGGGCAACTCATCGCCACGGCGGCTGCCCAAGGCCGCGTCCTGTTCCTCGTCCGTGCGGTTAGCACTCTCCAGCAGTTTGTCGATCTCGGCCTGCAGCCGCTCCAGGTCCCTGGTCATGTACCCGTAGCTCATGGCCTTGTGCCGCGAGGCATTGGCTTCGATCTTCGTGCCGTCGGTCGCGAGATTCCCGAGCCGGACCATCCCCAACTCACCAGCCATGCGCAAGACCGCCAAGAACAGCGGCTTCATCGCGGCCTGCTGGTTCTTGCGGAAGTCGCTGATCGTGCGGAAGTCGGGACGGTCGTTCCCCACGATCGCCAAAAACGCCAGATTGCGGTCGCACGCTCCGGCGATCTTGCGGCTGGAGAACACGCCCACCGAGTACGAATAGACCAGCAGCGTGGTCATCAGGGCGATGCTGAACGGCGGCTGCCCCCGCAGGTCTTTCGAGTAGAACTCGTGGAACGCACTCAGGTCGAGTCCCGGGATGAGTTCCAGCAAGAAGAACACCAGGTCGTCTTCCGGCAGACTGTCTTCCGGGCAGAAAATCTCCCGACGACCGTCCAACGCATCCCACGTGCGAAACAACTTGAGTCGATCATCCATGATCCACGCCCTCGCTCTACCGCGATCCTTGCCTCTCTCAGCCACAAGGCCAAAGAATCCCCGATTTCCGCCTCCGTGAGCAGATCAATCTCGGACAAACTCCTAG
>JBBPIU010000259.1:0-1950 GCA_038040245.1 Pseudomonadota bacterium
CGTGCGGCGAAGCGATTGACGGTGGTGGTGTGAGACGGCTTGAGACACTGCCCGATTAAACGGGGCCACAAACGGGGCCACAAGACAAAGGTTTGCACACGGCCGCCTCGTATGAGCGCAACGGTACCTGCTGCTTATGGGGCCTCCCTAGCAGCCTGTCGGACTGAGGTTTGAGACTGAAGGCCGAGAGCGATTTTGCCGTCGGCAGAACAGCGACGGGCACCTGATGGCGTCCCGACCGCGTTGTGACCGCCCATGTCGCCCTGCGGCCATTTTTTTCGCAGCCGGGACCCGCGTCCGGCAGGATCAGGCGGAGCTGAGGGTGAACATCCGCTTGATGTTCCATGCCATGGTCACGAGGCTCCACTCGCCACGCACCTTGTCGAGCCCGCGCAGCAGGAACTGGCGGAATCCGAGGACCGATTTGATGATGCCGAACACTGGTTCCGGGATCTGTTTACGCAGAGAATAGAGCTTCCTGCCTTCTGGCGTTTTCAGCCGATGCGCCATGGCCTCGACCGGCGTTGGGTTTTTCGGCGCGGGCGGTGGATCGGCGAAGCGCTCGGCCAGAGGTGGATGATGCGGCTGTCGGCCCATGGCGATCAGCGGCTCGATCGCTGCCGCTTCGCAGGCCGCCACATTCCCTGCGCTGAAATAGCCGGTATCGGCCAGCAGCGTTTCGGCCTCGCCCAGTTCTTCCGGCAAGGCGCCGATCTTGCCGAGCATCGGTTCGAGCTGCTGCTTGTCGTTCGAGGCTTGAACAACATCGATGGCAACCACCAGAAGACTGCCCTCCGCCACTGCAGCTTGCGCGTTGTAGCATTGCTCGAAACCGCCGCCGGCTACCGGCATGATGCGCGACTCTTCGTCGGTGAGATTGATCTGATCGGTAAGCAGCGGACCCTGCGTCGGGGGCCGAGGCGGCTTGCCGCTTGGCTTCTTGCCCGTGGCCGCAGTCTTGGCCTCCCGCGCTGCGAGTTTGGCCTCATGCTCGGCCTGCTCGCGCGCGAAGCGTTCTTTGCCGCGCGCCTCGATCTTGGTGCGAGCTTCGGCGATTTTTTGCAAGCGATCTTCGCGCCGCGCCAACTCGTCGGGTATTGACATGCCGTCAGGAATGTCCGCCTTGTCCGCAGCCTCGGCTTTGGCCATGAGTTCGGCGACTTCGGCCTTCAACTGCGCCTCGATCTTGCCCGCATGTTCATAGGAAAGCGCACTGTGTCGGCTGGCGTTAGCGTGGATCTTCGTGCCGTCGATCCCCAAAGTGCCCAGCTTCAGCATGCCCATCTCACGCGCCAGAAGCAGCACCTGAACGAACAGCCCTTCGATCTGCTTGAGGAATCTTTGCCGGAACGTCGCGATGGTGTCGTGGTCGGGATGATCGTTAGCCGCGATAAAACGAAACGCCACCGAGTCATAAGTCGCCCGCTCCAGCTTCCGGCTCGAAAATATCCCCGTCGCATAGCCATAAACCAGAATGCCCAGCAGCATCCTCGGATGGTAGGACGCCGAACCCGAGCCGCGATAGCTTCCGCTCATCGCGCGAAGGTCCATCCCGTCAATCACCTCCACCACAAACCGCGCCAGATGCTTCTCCGGTAGCCACTCGTCTACCGACGGCGGCAGAAGAAATCCGGTCTGGCGGTCAATCGTGCGGAAATTATTCATCGGGACGACATTCGCTGCAATGGAGAATCATCGCACCGATTCTATCCCAAACGATTCCTATCCCGTTAAGTCCGACAGGCTGCTAGAGCGTTGGATTAGAGGACCGGCGGGTCCAACCGGCTTAATTGCTTCGACCGACGGTCTCGTTGCAGTCGACCCGGGCGGCGCGGTCCATTGCGATGGAGACACGCGTGACCAAGCGATCGAAGGCGCGCTTGGCCTCGGCCGGGTACTCGAACGCAATGTGCCGCCAGGTGCTGCCGCCGCATGCCAGCACGACCTTGC
>JBBPIU010000260.1:0-1910 GCA_038040245.1 Pseudomonadota bacterium
CGCGCGGCTCAAGGCCAACCCGTCGCTGGCGCATATCCCGGTGATCTTCGTCACGACGCGCAGCGACCCCAAGGACCAGGCCAAGGGGCTGCTCGCGGGCGCGGTGGACTACATCACCAAGCCGATCAGCGCGCCGATCACCATGCTGCGCGTGCGCACCCAGCTTGCGCTGGTGGACCAGCGGCGCGCGCTCGAGGACCAGATCCAGCAGCGCACCGAGGAGCTGCACGACACCCGCCTCGAACTCATCCGCCGTCTCGCGCGCGCCATGGAATTCCGCGAGGGCGGCCTCACCAACCGCGTGCTGCGCGTCGGCCAGTACGTCGAGCTGCTGTCCCAGGCCCTGGGCCTCAAGAGCAGGGTGGTGGAAATCCTTTCGCAGGCGGCGCCGCTCTACGACATCGGCAAGATGGGTGTGTCGGAGCACATCCTGAAGAAGAGCGACGCGCTCAACGAAAAGGAATGGGAAGAGATGCGCAAGCATCCCGAAATCGGCGCCGGCATCATTGGCGAGCACAAGGACCCGCTGCTCGAGCAGGCGCGCATCATGGCCCTCAGCCACCACGAGCGCTGGGACGGCACCGGCTACCCGAAGAAACTGCAGGGCAACGCGATCCCGGTGCCGGGCCGCATCATGGCCGTGGCCGATGCCTTCGAGGCGATGACCTCGACGCAGCGCCACCGCAGCCCGATATCGGCGATGGACGCAGCCAAGAAAATCGCCGCCGAGTCCGGCAAGCAATTCGACCCGTCGGTGGTCGCCGCGTTCATGAACGTGGTAAAGGAATTCGACCAAGTGCGCACCAAGTACAAGGACGAACTCGAAGGCATCCACGACCTCGACTTCGCCCCCGTCCCAGCGAAGAAAAAGTAGCGCCAAACCGCGCCTCGACCTACCAGTCGGTCGGCCGATAGTCCTTCAGGAATTGCCCCCAGACATGCTCGCCCGTATTGAAGCCTGAGATGATGGGATCGACGATGCGCGCGGCGCCGTCGACGATGTCCAGCGGCGGGTGGAAGCGGTGCTCGGCGGTCTTACGCGCGGCGATCTCGACAGGATCCTCGTCGGTCACCCATCCGGTGTCGACGCTGTTCATGTGAATGCCGTCGTTGCGATAGTCGGTGGCCGAGGTGCGCGTCATCATGTTGAGCGCCGCCTTGGCCATGTTGGTGTGCGGATGGCGGGTGGTCTTGAAGTTGCGGTAGAACTGGCCTTCGACGGCGGACACGTTGACGATGTGCTTGTCGCGCTCCGGTGTGCGCAGCATCAGCGGCTTGAGGCGCGCGTTGAGGATGAACGGCGCGACGGCGTTGACGAGCTGCACCTCCAGCATTTCCACCGCCGACACCTCGACGAGCAGCAGGCGCCACGAGTTTCGCCCGCGCAAGTCCACCTGCTGCAGGTCTTGGTCGAGCCGGCCCTCGGGAAACAGGTGCTTTCGTACCGTGAACTCTTCCGGCAGCAACGGAACTTGCGACAGTGCTGCCGAGCGCGTCACTTCTTGGGTTTCTTTTATAGGAAGACCAAGTAGCCCCTCCGCCGATCCCGGAAGCACGGCGCGCTCGCCCGCCATCATGTGCGCATAGAAATCCGGCGGGCGGCGCACCGTCTGGCAGGCGTTGTTGATGATGAAGTCCAGCCGGGAACGCGTCTCGAGCAGCTGCCGGCAGAACGCCTCCACGCTGGGCGTGTGGCGCAGGTCGAGCCCGAAAATCTCGAGGCGGTGCCGCCATTCGCCGAAATCCGGTTCCCGTGCGTAGCGCGCCGCCGAGTCGCGCGCAAAGCGGGTGGTGACGATAAGCTGCGCGCCCGCGCGCAGCAGCTTGAGGCCGGCCTGATAGCCGATTTTCACGCGTCCGCCGGTCAGCAGCGCCACGCGTCCGTGCAGGTCGGCGAGTTCCGTGCGCTT
>JBBPIU010000261.1:0-1895 GCA_038040245.1 Pseudomonadota bacterium
ATTAGTCGGGTTGTGGCACATTGCTGAAAGTCCAGACCAGGGCCGAGGACGTTCGCTATCGAAGCAGGTGCGGACAGAAAAAACGCGCATTGATCCGAGGCCTGATCACGAAATCTTGATCGATGTCAGCTTTCTTGACCTTTGCTTCCGGTGCTGGATGACGAGCTGCCGATGCGCGGACGTGCCCGGCGCTCCTGCTTATGACCCTGGCTGTGTGAAAACTCTCAGCCTGGTATGATTCTCCTGCTGAATCGGCGGGGGGCATGATGCGGGGCTTTGTTGCGGGGACGGATCGGGGGCAAGCGACGCTGTTGCCGGAATGCCTCGACGACTGGGTCGACGACAGCAATCCTGTTCGCGTGATCGATGCGTTCGTCGCGATGCTGGATCTGCGCGATGTTGGCTTCACCAGCGTCGATCCGGCCGACACCGGCCGCCCGGCTTATCATGCCTCGATCCATCTGAAGCTCTACATCTACGGCTATCTGAACCGCGTGCATTCGAGCCGGCGGCTCGAGCGCGAGGCTGGCCGCAACGTCGAGGTTATGTGGCTCTTGGGCCGGCTGGCGCCGGACTTCAAGACGATCGCCGATTTCCGCAAGGACAATGGGCCGGCGATCAAGAAAGTCTGCGCACGCTTCGTCGAGGTGTGCCGCGAGATGGGATTGCTCGCGAAGGCCAGCGTCGCGATCGATGGCAGCAAGTTCAAAGCAGTGAATAACCGCGACAAGAACTTCACGCAGGCGAAAGTCGAGCGCCGGCGCAAGCAGTTGGAGGAGAGCGTGGCACGCTATCTGGCACAACTCGACACCGCCGACCGGCAGGGTCCGTCGGAAATCGTCACGCTGAAGAAGATGCGTTACAAAGAGAAACTCGAGAAGTTGAAATCCGAAATGGCGAAGCTGGCGGCTATCGAGAAGCAGGTTCTGGCCTCGCCCGACAAGCAGGTTTCGTTCACCGATCCCGACAGCCGCTCGATGGCGACCAGCGGGCGCGGCTCCGGCGTCGTCGGCTACAATGTGCAGACGGCGGTCGACACCGAGAAGCATCTGATCGTCGCGCACGAGGTAACGAATGTGGGCTCGGATCGCTCACAACTCGCGAATACGGCGCAGGCGGCCAAAGAAGCGTTGCAGGTCGAGAAACTCGAGGCGGTCGCCGATCGCGGCTACTTCAACGGCGAGGAGATCAAGGCGTGCGAGGACGCCGGCGTCACCGTGACGTTGCCGAAGCCGATGACATCTGGTGCCAAAGCGGAAGGCCGTTTCGGCAAGCAGGATTTTGTTTATCTGGCTGAGGAGGATGTTTATCGCTGCCCGGCCGGGGAGCAACTCACCTATCGAATGACGACCGTGGAAAACGGCCAGAACATGCGCCGGTATTGGACAAATGCGTGCCGAGCCTGTCCGCTCAAGGCGAAATGCACGAAAGGCCCGGAGCGGCGGATCACCCGCTGGGAGCACGAGCAGGTGGTCGAGGCGGTGCAGGAGCGGCTCGACAAGAACCCCGATGCGATGCGCACGCGGCGCGAGACGGTGGAGCATCCGTTCGGTACACTGAAGATGCGCATGGGCGCGACGCACTTCTTGTGCAAGACGCTGCCCAAGGTTGCGACCGAGATGGCGCTCTGCGTGCTCGGCTATAACATGACGCGTGTACTGAATATCGTCGGCGTCAAGCCGCTGCTCGCGGCGATCGCGGCGATCGCGGCCTGAGACGGCCCGACTGCAGGCTCTGCACAGCCTGAGAGCCGGCCAGGTTGGCCCGCTGATGAACCAGGTTGCCTCCCAGACCGAAATCGGAAAAATATGCTCGAAACCGTCACCTTGCAGCACATCCCGCCTGTCGCGGCCCGCCGATACCCCCTCCGCCGCGTTATCACACGGCCAAGACCC
>JBBPIU010000262.1:0-1799 GCA_038040245.1 Pseudomonadota bacterium
CGGGCAGCTCCAAGACCTCTGCTATTGCTTCTTCAAATAGCTTTGTCATACGCTTGTAGTATAGCACACTCCCGACGAATAGCATCTACTGCCCAAAGTAAGAACGGCGCTTTTCATTGGCAACGGACGTTCGGTCTGCTGCTCGTGACCCGGAACCGCCGTTAGGACGGAGTTGCCGCTTGCAGCGCTCATGGGGTAGTCTGCCCAAGGTCCACAACGCTGCAAATTACGGCGCAAAGGTCAAAAAGCGGCAGCCAATTCAGCTACACGAAGTTGTTGTTGCGCAGGAGCAGCCATGAACAAGTCAGTATTTGCGCTCATTGCTTCTCCCCCGCTCTACAGTTTCTTGAGACAGCCGCTTGCAGGGTGAAGCACCTGCAAACGGAGTGATTCGATGAGCGATAGAAAGATGACCAGCCCTGGGGGTTCGGAAGAAGCCCGCAGGGCGACTGGAGAAGCCCCAGGGCTGGGTGCGCAAAAATCCCGCCGGCAGTTCCGCATGTCGGCCGGACGCAAGGAGGCTGCCGTGCTGCGCCTGCTGAAAGGCGAGAGCCTGGAGGTGCTGTCGCGCGAACTGAGGGTCACCGCCGCCGAGCTCTCTGGCTGGCGCGAGGCTTTCCTGGCCGGCGGCGCAAGCGCGCTCAAGGTCCGCGAGACCGACCAGCGCGACGAGGAGATCATTCGCCTCAAGGCGAAGATTGGTGATCTGACGATGGCCAACGAGCTGTTGGATGCCAAAATCGACAAGCTGGAGGGCGGCGTCCCTTTACGGTTGCGGAGGTCGAAGTCATGAGCACGAGCGTCTCGCCCTCCGCGAACAAGACCTATGGCGTCGCCCCGGTCTGCCGCATTTGGAAGCTATCGCGGGCGACCCTCTATCGCCAGCGTGTGCGGGCTCGCGCTACCCGGCCGGCAACGCCAAAGCGACCCGGACCACAAGGCGCCGCGTCCGACGCCGACCTCGTCGCCGCCATCCGCAAGGTGTTGGCCAACAGCCCCTTTCACGGCGAAGGCTATCGCAAAATCTGGGCGCGGCTGCGCTTGGCTGGACTGCGCACCGCCAAACGCCGTGTGCTCCGCCTCTGCCGCGAGAATGGTCTGCTCGCGCCGCATCGCCAAGGCCCCGCGCGTGGTCCGCGTGCTCACGATGGCACCATCACAACCAAGAGGATCGACGAGATGTGGGGCACGGACCTGACCGCGACAGCAACCGTGAGAGATGGTCAGGTCGCCGTCTTTATCGCTGTCGATCATTGCTCCGCGGAGTGTGTCGGCATCCACGCCGCCAAGCGTGCGGATCGCTTCGAGGCGCTCGAGCCCGTACGCCAGGGCGTGCGCGAGAACTTCGGCGGCTTCGAGGCGGGCGTGGTCAAGGGCCTCAAGCTGCGACACGACCACGGCAGTCAATACATGGCCGACGACTTCCAGAACGAGATCGAATGGCTTGGGCTGGAAAGCTCGCCGTCATTCGTGCGCGCCCCCGAGGGCAACGGCTGCGCCGAAAGGTTCATCCGAACGCTCAAGGAAAACCTACTCTGGGTCCAAACCTTCGCCACGGTGGAGGAGCTGCGCCAGGCCCTGCTCGACTTCAAACGACGCTACAATACCGAATGGCTCATCGAGCGACACGGCTTCAAGCCGCCCGCCGCCGTCCGAGCCGAACAGCTCACGCCAATGGCGTTGGCTGCATAAGCGCAATCGGCTGTCTCAAAACCGTGGACCGGAACACTCCCCCCATTTCTGCTCCCCCGGATCGAGCACTTGCCTCCTCGTGGGTGTCTCGGCATCGATCAGCGCCT
>JBBPIU010000263.1:0-1795 GCA_038040245.1 Pseudomonadota bacterium
AACACCGGGATGATGTGCATCGATACGGTGCCCGAGCACCTGGTGATCATCGGCGGCAGCTATATCGGCCTGGAGTTCGCGCAGATGTACCGGCGCTTCGGCTCGAAAGTCACGGTGGTCGAGAAATCAGACAAACTGCTGCCGCGCGAAGACGAAGATATCGTCGCGGAGATCCGGGCGATCCTCGAGCGCGAAGGCATCGCGATCCGCACCGGCGCCGAATGCATGGAATTGAAGAAGAAGGGCGATCGGGTGGCGGTGGAACTCTCGTGTAAGAACGGCGAGCCGATCGCGGAGGGCAGCCACGTGCTGCTCGCGGTGGGGCGCCTGCCGAATACGCATGACCTGGGCCTGAAGGAAGCGGGCATCGAGACCGATCCGCGCGGCTACATCAAGGTGGATGACACCTGCCGCACCAGCGCCGAAGGCGTGTGGTGCATGGGCGACGCCAACGGCAAGGGGGCGTTCACCCACACCTCCTGGAACGACTACGAAATCGTCGCCGCCAACCTGTTCGACAACGACCCGCGCAAAATCTCCGACCGCATCCCGTGCTACGCGCTGTTCATCGACCCACCGCTCGGCCGCGTCGGCATGAACGAGGCGGAAGCGAAGCAGAGCGGCAGGAAACTCCTCGCCGGCAAGATGCTCATGACCCGCGTCGGCCGCGCGCGCGAGGCGGGCGAGACGCAGGGCTTCATGAAAGTTCTGGTGGACGCCGATTCAAAAGAGCTGCTGGGAGCCGCAATCCTCGGCCTGAACGGCGACGAGATCGTGCACTCCATGCTGGATGTGATGTACGCAAAGAAGCCCTACACCACCATCCAGCGCGCGGTGCATATCCATCCAACCGTGACCGAACTGATTCCGACGCTGCTCGGAAGTCTCAGGCCGTTCGCCTAAGCCTTCGCGTCGAGGGAAGCGCTTCCGGCCCGTCCGCACCACCTACGGGTTCGGCGCGGTCGACAAGCGTGGGCGCCGCCCCCAGACCTGCGCTACGGTGACGTAAGTCGAGACCGTGTCGGGGTCGGCCAAGTGGCGCCGGCAGGCAGCGAGGGCCGCGTTCAGTTCTTCTTCGTCGATCAGGTCGTGACGCAGGATCGTGCGGCGCACGGACTCGACTGTGGCCGGCAGGTAATCGGCCATCCGATCGTCGGAACGGAAGCCAACGAGGAACGGCCGGTACTGGACATTCTCAAGCCCGGCGCCCCGGACGAGCTGATACAGGTGTTGCGCAAGCCGGACGTCATTACCGACGCTGACGAAGACCTGATCGAGGACCTGCGTGAGGCGGTCCCAGGCGGCATGCCGCGGGTAGCACTTGAGCGTGCTGATATCGGGTTCCTGGAGCGCGACGATGCCACCCGGACACGCGAGCGCAACAGCCTCGCCGATGAGGTCTTGGTGCCGGCCTACGGTGCTGGCGACAAAGCGCACATGCACGAAGTCGAAACTGCCGCGCGGTAAACCCGTGTTGTAAGCATCGCCCTGGACGAACTCGATGTTGCCGCGCCCTCGGTCGCGGGCCAGCACCCGAGCGTGCTCGAGAAAGACCGGATCGGCGTCGAGGGCGATAACCTGTCCCGTTGGGCCCGCGCGGACACTCAGCAGTTCTAAGATGCCGCCAGGCCCACAGCCGAGGTCCAGGCAGCGCCAGCCGGAGGACACACCGATACGATCGAGCATCACGCCGGCGTCGAATTCGATCGCTGCCGCCTGCATCCGCAGGCGCTCGATCTCGCCTTCGCGCCGCTCGATCGGGTAATTACCAGTGGACGGCACGCTTGAGCCCGCC
>JBBPIU010000264.1:0-1732 GCA_038040245.1 Pseudomonadota bacterium
CGAGCAGCACCTTGGTGCCCCGGATCAGGCTGATTTGGGAAAAGCGGATCATGCGCGGGAACGGCTCCGAACTGGCGGGGTTAAAAAACAGGGGGCCCGGCAAAAGGCCCGCGATTCTACCGGTTCAATTGGGAATGATTTCTGCCTGCGGCTGTTTGTTTTCCTGCACGCCTTAACTTTGCGAGGAGACCGCATCATGAACCACAAGCTGGCAGGTTTCGCTTTCGCCGTTTGCTCCGCTTTTCCGGTTCACGCGGCCGGCCTGGAGGCGGCGGCGGTATTGAGGCGCGCCGACGCGGCGATGGGCGCCGCCGAGCTGAAAACGCTGCGCTATGCCGGCAGCGGCAGCGCCTGGCAGTTCGGACAGGGCTACAAGGCCGGCGCGCCCTGGCCGAAGCTGAACATTCCCAGCTACGCGCGGCTGATCGACTACGAGAAAGGCGCCTCGCGCGAGGACGTGGTTCGCAGCCGCGCCGAGCCCACGGGGGGCGGCGGCATCCCGCCGGCGGTCGGCGTCGAGCAGCGCCTGAGCATGGCCGTGGCCGGCACGCACGCCTGGAACCAAGTGGGACCGGCCCCTGCCGCGAATCCGAGGGAGGTCGCAGCCCGGGTTCACGACATCTGGATCACGCCGCACGGCGTCATCAAGGCCGCGCTGACGAACAGCGCCGCGCTGGAATTCCGCACCGTGAAGGGCAAGGAAGTCGCCGTGGTCTCCTTCACCGAGAAAGGCCAGTATTCGGCGACCGCCTTCATCAACGCGGACTATCTCGTCGAGCGGGTCGAGTCGCGCATGCCCAACCCTGTGCTCGGCGACACCGCGATCGTCACCACTTACGAGGATTACCGCCACCACGGCAGCATTCGCTTCCCCTCGCGCATCAGACAGAGTGCGGGCGGATACCCGGTGCTCGAGCTTGCGGTGAGCGAGGTCCAGCCCAACGCCGCGGTGGACCTGCCGGTGCCGGAGAACGTGCGCGGCTTCGCCGAGCGCGTCACCAGCGAAAAGGCCGCCGACGGTGTCTGGTACCTGGCGGGCGCCACGCACCACAGCGTGGCGATCGAGATGCAGGACCACGTGATCGTGGTCGAGAGCCCGCTCTACGACGGGCGCGCGGCGCCGATGCTGGAAGCGGTGAAGAAGCTCGTCCCCGGCAAGCCGATCCGATACGTCGTCAACTCGCACTTCCATTTCGATCACGCAGGCGGCCTGCGGACCGCGGCAGCCGAAGGTGCAACCATCGTCACCCACCAGGCGACCAAGGCGTGGTACGAGAAGGCGCTCGCCAACCCGAACCGCATCAGCCCGGACCTGCTCGCCAAATCAGGCAGGAAGGCGAAAGTCGTCGGCGCGGGCGAGAAGATGGTGCTCAAGGACGGCACGCGCACGGTGGAGATCCACCACATCAGGGACAGCATTCACGCGGTGCCCTTCCTCATGGTGTACCTGCCGAAGGAAAGGCTGCTGATCGAGGCCGACGCCTACACGCCGCTGGCGCCGAATGCCGCGCCGCCCTCGCCGCCCAACGCCAACAACGTCAACCTGGTGCGCAACATCGAGCGCCTGAAGCTCCCGGTGGATCGCATCCTGCCGCTGCACGGTCGCATCGTGCCGCTGGCCGAGTTGCACCGCACCGTCGGTCGCGCGCCATAGGCGCTCAGGGCCGCGCGCCTTAGGGAAAGTCCCGGAATCGGCAGTCAGGATCGCGGCGGATCTGCTCCAGCAGCGCCA
>JBBPIU010000265.1:0-1720 GCA_038040245.1 Pseudomonadota bacterium
AGGATCCCCAGCATGACCAGGGCGATCACCGGGTCGGTCATCGCGCTGCTCCTTGCGGCGCAGGCGCCGCTCCTTGGATCGTCTGCGCGGCGGCCTTGCGCGCGTGCTCCGCCAGGATCTGCTTCTCGAGTTCCTCGACGTCATGCATGCGCGCGGTCCACTGGCCGTCGCGCAGGCACTGCACGCAGCGCATGAGCTCGGCAAGGCCCTGCAGCGCCATCAGCCCGGCGCCGATCGGAATCATCATTTTGAGCGGCCAGATCGGCACGCCCGCCGGGCTGTTGACGCTCACCTCGCGCAGCCGCAGCGACTCGGTGCCATAGCCCCAGCCGGCCACGACGAGGGCAAGGATGCCGGGAAAGAAAAACAGCACGTACAGGACGAGTTCGACGCTCGCCTGGGTGCGATCCGACCACAGCCGGTAGAACATGTCGGCGCGCACGTGACCGCCGCGCGACAGCGTGTAGGCGCCGGCCATGAAGAACACCGCGCCGTACATCAGGTAGCTCATGTCGAACGCCCAACTGGTCGGTTCGTCGAGCACGTAGCGCACGAACACCTCGTAGCAGGTGCCGAAGGTGAGGATGATGATGCACCAGGCAAACGCGTGGCCGATGGTCTTGTTCAACTGGTCGATCGCGAAAATCAGGCGCTGCATGGTTCAGCCCGGAGAGGGAAAGAAAATGGGGCGGCACCTGCTGGTGCCGCCCCTGCCGTCAGAATTGCCCTGCGCCCGGCTCAAACCGGGATCTTGGTCTTGAAGATGTGCTCGTAGCCGAGCTTGTAATCCGCGTCGTTCAGGAAGTGGTAGTACGCCACGCGCTTGCCGAAGGCACGCTGCGATTCCACCACCTTGGCGAAGAACGGGTCCTCCTTCGACAACTGAGCGGTAAGCGTGTCCCAGGCCTTGAGCTGCTCGACGAAGATCGACTTGGGCGTGCGCACGACATTGACCTTGTGCTTGGTGATCAGGTCCTGCAGGTCGCGCGAGTAGTTGTCCATTCCCGTCCAGTAGTTGGCTGAATTCGCGGCCTCGGCGGCGTACTGCAGGATCGCCTGCAGGTCCTTCGGGATGGTGGCCCACTTCTTCTTGTTGAAGGCGATCTCGAAGAACTCCGTCGCCTGGTGGAAGCTGCCCATCATGTAGTTCTTGATCACGTCCTGGGAGCCGAAGCGCATGTCGGAGGTCGGGTTGTTGAACTCGAAGGCGTCGATCACGCCCTTTTCCAGCGCCGGGATGATCTCGCCGCCCGGCAGTTGCGTCACCTTGGCGCCCATCAGCTGGAACAGGTCGGCCGCGAGACCCACGGTGCGGTATTTCAGGCCCTTGAGCCCCGCCGCGCTGGTGATCGGTTTCTTGAACCAGCCTAATGGCTGCGTCGGCATCGGCATGGCGAAAAAGCCGACCACGTCAAGACCGATCTTGGGGAGCAGCTCGTTGTAGAGCGCCAAACCGCCGCCGCGGTAGATCCAGGCGAGCGTCTGGTGCGCGTCCATGCCATTGATCGGCCCGGTGCCGAACAGCGACGCCACCTTCGACTTGCCGTACCAGTACACCGTCACGCTGTGGCAGGCGTCGAGCACGCCCTTCGAAGTCGCGTCCATCACCTCGAACGGCTTCACGACGGCGCCGGCCAACAGGTAGTCGATGCGCAGGCGCCCGCCGGCCATTTCGTTGACGCGCGTGACGTACTCCTGGGCCATCTCGTTGAAGATGTCC
>JBBPIU010000266.1:0-1719 GCA_038040245.1 Pseudomonadota bacterium
AACACGCCATCGTCCAGCACGACGCGCTCTTCGTACATATGGCCTTATACACCATAGCTAAGGTGGTGTAAAATGAGCGTCCATGGCCTCGCGTGGCGACAATTTGAGCGGCTTTTTCAACCTCTACCGGCATGGCTTCGCGCGCGTCGCGCTGGCCACGCCCCTGGTGCGCATCGGCGATCCGATGGCGAACGCCGCAGCGACGCTTGCGCTGATGCGCGAGGCGGCGGGAAAAAAGGCGGTCGTCGCGGTATTCCCGGAACTCGGCATCTCGGCCTACAGTTGCGAGGACCTGTTCCACCAGCAGGCGCTGCTGCGCGCTTCCGAGGCGGCGCTGCAATGGCTGCTGGCACGCAGCAAGGGACTGGCGCTCGCCGCGTTCGTCGGCCTGCCGGTCGCGGTGGATGGACAGCTCTACAACTGCGCCGCGCTCATCTGCCGCGGCCGGCTGCTCGGGGTCGTGCCCAAGACCTACCTGCCCAACTACCGGGAGTTCTACGAGCTGCGGCAGTTCACCCCGGCCGGGGAGGTGGCGAAGGAAATTTCTTTTGCCGGGCAGTCCACGTTTTTTGGTTCACTTCTTTTTCGTCTCAAGGAACAACCCCGGCTGGTCTTGTTTGCCGAGATCTGCGAGGACCTGTGGGTGCCGGTGCCGCCCTCCTCGTACGCCGCCCTGGCCGGGGCGACGGTGATCGCCAACCTTTCGGCCTCGAACGTGGTCATCGGCAAGCACCAGTACCGCAAGGAGCTCGCCGCCAACCAGTCGGCGCGCTGCATCGCCGCCTACCTTTACAGCGCGGCGGGCGCCGGCGAATCCACCACCGACCTCGCCTGGGACGGCCACGCCATGGCTTTCGAGAACGGATCGCTGCTGGCGGAATCGGAGCGCTTTTCCCGGCAGGCCCAGCTGACCCTTGCAGACCTGGACCTCGAGCGCCTGGAAGCCGACCGCATGCGCCAGAACTCGTTCGGCGAATCGGCGCGCCGCCACGCGGCGCAGGTCGCGCGCTTCAAGACGATAGATTTTTCTTTGCCTCTTTTTAAAGGCACTTTGCATCTGCAAAGAAAGATCGAGAGGTTTCCTTATGTACCTGGCGACCCGGCGACGCGCGACGCGCGCTGCGAGGAGGTCTACCGCATCCAGGTCGAGGGCCTCGCCACGCGCCTGCGCGCCACCGGCACGAAGAAGCTCGTCATCGGCGTCTCGGGCGGCCTGGATTCGACCCAGGCGTTACTCGTCGGCGCGCGCGTCATGGATGACCTGGGCCTGCCGCGCAGCAACATTCTTGCCTACACCATGCCGGGCTTCGCCACCTCCACGCGCACCCGCTCCAGCGCCTGGCAGCTGATGCGCGCCGTGGGCGCGAGCGCAGAGGAGATCGACATCCGCCCCTCCTGCATGCAGATGTTCAAGGACATGGGCCATCCCTACGCGAAGGGGCGCAAGCAGTACGACATCGCATTCGAGAACGTGCAGGCGGGCGAGCGCACCAGCCACTTGTTCCGCCTGGCCAACCACCACGGCGGCCTGGTGGTGGGCACCGGCGATCTTTCGGAGCTGGCGCTGGGCTGGTCCACATATGGCGTTGGCGACCATATGTCGCACTACAACGTGAATGTCAGTGTGCCCAAAACCCTGATTCAGTACCTGATCGGCTGGGTGGCGAAATCCGGGCAGTTCAATGAAACGGTGAGCAAGGCACTCGCCCGCGTTCTCAC
>JBBPIU010000267.1:0-1695 GCA_038040245.1 Pseudomonadota bacterium
GCCCTGCGGGCTCGGCCCGCGCGTGAACGCCGGCGTTAGGCCGTTCAGACGCCGTAACCACATAGTGCAACCACCAACTCGAAAGGAGTGCAATGCCATGAAGAGCCCGACTCAAAATCCATTGTTCCTGTCCTTGACTGCGTTCGCCGTCGCGTTGCTTGTCTGCGGTGCGGCGATTTTCGCCGCCGAAGAAGACTTCACCACTCTGGTCAAACGCCTCCAGCAGCAGAAACCGACGTTCGCCAAACGCCATCAGGAGTTGCTCGCGGAGCGCTATGACCTTGCCGACCGCCCCGCCCAGGGCGTCACGATGTCGCGCGGCAAGCCAGTGCAGGAGGGCGTGCGCGTGCGGCTACCCAAGGACATGACGTGGGAGAAATTCGCCGCCTTGTCGCCGGAGGAAGTCAAAGAAAAGCAGCTCTGGCCGGCCGGCTTTCTTCCGTTGCCGCATCCCCACCACGAAGCGGGCGGCATGATCTTCCCCAAATTCCTCATCGAGGAAACGAAGAAGCAGACCGATCGGGATCTGACTCGCTTCGACCTCGACTTCGACTTGCCGGATCATTTCCTGCCCGAGTTCCTGGCACCGATCTATCTGACGACGCGGCCGGATCTGGGCGACGTCTCGCAAGGGAAACTGGTGACGCTCAGCAACTTCAACGAATTGTTCAAAGACATCCTCAATCCCAAGCAACTCGAAGGATTGCGGTTGCTGGTCACGCCGTTTCCCCAGCAGCAGTTCAACGCCACCGAAGACCGCCGCAGCTTGAAGGCCCATCAGGGCGTTGCCTGCTTCGACTGTCACGCCAACGGCCATACGAACGCCTCCACCCACACGGTCGGCGACATTCGGCCCAACGAGCATCGCCATCGGATCGACACGCCATCGCTGCGGGGCGTGAACGTTCAGCGCCTGTTCGGTTCGCAACGGGCGCTCAAGACCGTGGAGGACTTCACCGAGTTCGAGCAGCGCGCCGCCTACTTCGACGGCATCCCGGCCGACGCGGCGCGGAAAGGCACCAACGTCCTCGAACGCGGCAGCCAGGTGCATTTCATGGCGGAGTTTCAGGCGCTGCTCGACTTCCCGCCCGCGCCGAAGCTCAACTTGTTCGGCAAGCTCAATCCCGCCAAAGCCAGCGGGAGCGAGATGCGCGGCCAGGGAATCTTCTTCGGGAAGGGCCAGTGCGCGACCTGCCACACCCCGCCGTACTACACCGACAACCTCATGCACAACTTGAAGGTGGAGCGATTCTTCAAGGAGGTCACGATCAACGGTCGCAAGGCGTCGGCCGACGGTCCGATCAAGACCTTCCCGCTTCGCGGCATCAAGGACTCGCCGCCGTACCTGCACGACGACCGTTTGCTGACGCTGGAGGACACGGTGGAGTTTTTCAACCTCGTCCTGGAATTGAAGCTGAGTGCCCAAGAGAAGAAGGATCTGCTGGCCTTCCTCCGGGTGCTGTAGCGTTGCCCTTCATCTCGATCCCACTTTTGGACCATGGTAGTGCCGGTCATTTCAACAGACATCCTCGCCACGCCGTTTTCCCTCGTTGCCATCGCCCTCGGCGCACTCGGCGCGGGCCTGGTGATCGGCGGCCTCGCGGCCCTGGTGCGGGCGCGACCGCTGCGATTCGCTCTTCGTACCCTTGCCGGGTTGCTCCTGCTTTCACTCGGGGCCCTCATGGGCACAATTGC
>JBBPIU010000268.1:0-1661 GCA_038040245.1 Pseudomonadota bacterium
GTTTCGGAAATCACCGAGTCGAACGGCTCGTCCTCGATGGCCTCGGTCTGCGGCGGCAGCCTCGCGCTGATGGATGCCGGCGTGCCGATCAAGGCGCACGTCGCCGGCATCGCCATGGGCCTGATCAAGGAAGGCAACCGCTTCGCGGTGCTGACCGACATCCTCGGCGACGAGGACCACCTCGGCGACATGGACTTCAAGGTCGCGGGCACCGAGAACGGCCTCACCGCGCTGCAGATGGACCTGAAGATCGAATCCATCACCAAGGAGATCATGCGCGTGGCGCTGGCGCAGGCGCGCGAAGGGCGCCTGTCGATCCTCAAGCAGATGCGCGAATCCATCGGCGGCTCGCGCACCGAGCTCTCCAGCTTCGCGCCGCGCATCATCAAACTGAAGATCAACCCGGACAAGATCCGCGACGTCATCGGCAAGGGCGGCGTGGTGATCCGCGGCATCCAGGAAGAGACCGGCACCACCATCGAGATCGAGGACGACGGCACCATCTCGATCGCCTGCGTCTCGCCCGAGGGCGGCGAGGCGGCGCACAAGCGCATCAAGGAGATTACCGCCGACGTCGAGGTCGGCAAGGTCTACGAGGGCACGGTGCTGCGGCTGCTCGACTTCGGCGCCATCGTGCAGCTGCTGCCGGGCCGCGACGGCCTGCTGCACATCTCGCAGATCAGCCAGGAAAGAGTCAACGCCGTGTCCGACCATCTGAAGGAAGGCCAGACGGTGAAGGTCAAGGTGCTGGAAGCAGACGACAAGGGCCGTGTGCGCCTGTCGATGAAGGCCGTCGGGGCCCCCGAGGCCGCAAAACAGGGATAGAAGCGTTACGGGCTGATTATTTGGCTACCTGGCGTTCGCGCATCTCGTCCAGCGTCTTGCAGTCGATGCACAGCGTCGCGGTCGGACGCGCTTCCAGGCGCTTGAGCCCGATCTCGACCCCGCAGCTCTCGCAGTAGCCGTATTCGTTGGCGTCGATGCGGGCGATGGTCTCGTCGATCTTCTTGATCAGCTTGCGTTCGCGGTCGCGGTTGCGCAGCTCGAGCGCCATGTCGGACTCCTGGCTGGCGCGGTCGTTCGGGTCCGCAAACACCGTCGCCTCGTCCTGCATCGTATGCACGGTGCGGTCGATCTCCTGCGAAAGCTCGGCCTTGAGGTTATCGAGAATCTTGCGGAAATGGGAACGCTGCTTCGCGTTCATGTACTCCTCGCCCTTTTTCGGGGCGTAGGGCGCGAAGCTGTTCTTTTTCAATTCCAATGTCATGCCGTATACTGGCCGAAAAAATGAAGGTGGCTTTGTAGCAGAAACAGCCCCCTGCCGCAAGCCGAAAAAAGAGTATCATTGGCGCCCGATTTTCGGGGTGTAGCGCAGCCTGGTAGCGCGCCTGCTTTGGGAGCAGGATGTCGGGAGTTCAAATCTCTCCACCCCGACCAAGGATCTGCCCCGGCAGGTGAAGGCAGGATGCAGCGAATCTGCCCGTAGCTCAACCGGATAGAGCACCAGCCTTCTAAGCTGGGGGTTGTGGGTTCGAGTCCCGCCGGGCAGGCCAGCAGCTTTGATTCGTGATTTGATGTGCGCAATGGTGGCCGTAGCTCAACGGTAGAGTCCTGGATTGTGATTCCAGTTGTTGCGGGTTCGAATCCCGTCGGCCACCCCA
>JBBPIU010000269.1:0-1650 GCA_038040245.1 Pseudomonadota bacterium
ATGTGTGCCAAAAAGGAACCCAATTGTGCTTGCCAGCTTCATGATTCAGCCACACGATACTAACGCTAACAGTAAGAAAAACCTATAAATCATGAAGTTATTCACCATTGCCTTGTTGGCATTGAGCCAAAGCGCGTTTGCCCAGATAGTCAATCTGCCAGGCGCGGGCGGTCAGTTCCAGCAGATTCCGCCCTCGCCAGTCCAGCAAAGAGCAGTTCCAGAAATCCGCATCGAGCAAGGCAAAACGCCGGCCATCCCGCCTTCGGACAACATCAAATTTCTGGCCAAGTCGCTACGCGTGACCGGGCAGACGCTGTATTCCGAAGCCGAACTGGTCGCGATCACGGGGTTCAATCCGGGCGGCGAACTCACGCTCTTTGAGCTGCGCGGCATGGCGTCGAGGATTGCGGACCATTACCACAGGAACGGGTATTTCGTGGCGCAAGCCTACCTGCCCGCGCAGGACATCAAGGACGGTGCGGTGACGATCGCCGTGCTCGAGGGCCGCTACGGCAGCGTCACCCTGCGCAACCAGACAAACCTCTCGAATTCATTGGCGAACGGATTGCTCGCAGGCCTGAACAGCGGGGACATCATCGCCATCGGCCCGCTTGAGCACCGCCTCCTGCTGCTCTCCGACCTTCCGGGCGTGATCGTGAGATCCACCCTGGTTCCCGGCGCCGCGGTGGGCACATCCGATCTGCTCGTCGACGTGACGCCGGGGCGGCGCGTAACGGGGAGCGTCGAGGCCGACAACGGAGGCAGCCGATACACCGGCGAATACCGTGTCGGCGGGTCGGTAAACATCAACAATCCCCTGGGCCTGGGGGATGTCGCGGGCCTCCGGGTGCTGACTTCGGGCCACGGGCTGACGTATGGCCGCGCGTTCTACCAAGCGCAGGCCGGAAAGGCGACGCTGGGCGTCGCCTACACCGCCCTGGAGTACCGGCTCGGCAAGGAGTTCGCACCCCTGCAGGCCCACGGCACGGCCGAGATCGCGAGCATCTACGGCAGCTATCCCTTAATCCGCTCGCGCAATACCAACCTTTACGCCCTGATCGGCTACGATGACAGGACCTATCAGGACAAGGTGGACACGGCCCCGTCCCCGCTGAACGTCGTCGACAAGAAGGCCCATGTCTGGATGGGAAGTCTCTACGGCAATCACCGTGACCGCCTCGGCGCCGGCGGCGTGAGCAGCTTTTCGCTGACCTATAGTGCCGGCGACCTCGATATCCGCACCCCTTGGAAACTGGCCGATGATGCAGCGACGGCACGAACCAACGGAAATTACGGAAAACTTGCGTTCTATGCAGCGCGCCTGCAGAACATCACCGACACTTTCTCGCTTTACGGCGCGATTAACGGGCAGGTCGCCTCGAAGAACCTCGACATCTCGGAGAAGATGGGGCTGGGCGGCCCGTACGCGGTGCGGGCCTATCCAGTGGGCGAAGCCTATGGCGACGAGGGCTATGTCATCAATCTGGAGGCGAGACTGCGGCTGCCCAAGTTTTCGGAAAGCCTGCCGGGGCAGTTTCATTTGATTGGCTTCGTGGACGCCGGCTCGGTGACCATCAACAAGAATCCCTGGGCGGCCGGAGATAACCGCAGAACGCTGAGCGCAACGGGGGTCGGGCTCACCTGGTCGGA
>JBBPIU010000270.1:0-1622 GCA_038040245.1 Pseudomonadota bacterium
TACGAAGATGTGGGAGAACATGCGTATTCTCCGGTGGTTTGTCCGACGCTTAACGAGAAATCGGCCCCATAAGTGGGGTGTTTGATTTGCCCCGAAATTGGGGCTGAAACAGCGAAGGCTACTCCCAACCCTCTGATTCCTCAATCCGGTCAACCGGAATTTCGGCATGTACGTTTGTACAGTATACAGATCTTGGCACGGGAGGGGCATGCCGCCGCCGAAACTGCTCGAACAATACCGCGAGCGCCTGCGGGTAAAGCACTACAGCCTGCGCACGGGGGACGCGTACCTGCACTGGACGCGCCGCTTCATCTACTTCCACGGCAAGCGCCATCCGCGGGAGATGGGCGGGCCCGAAGTCGAGGCGTTCCTGTCGCACCTGGCGACCGAGGGGCGCGTGGCGTCCTCGACGCAGAATCAGGCGCTGGCGGCGCTGCTGTTCCTGTATCGAGAAGTCCTGGCAAAGGAGCTGCCGTGGATGGACGGGATGGTGCGCGCCAAGCGTCCGGCGCGCGTCCCGGTGGTGCTCACCGAGTCGGAGGTGCGCGCGCTGCTGGCGCAACTCGACGGCACGCGCTGGCTCGCCGCGAGCCTGCTCTACGCCACCGGGATGCGGCTGCTGGAAGGGTTGCGGCTGCGGGTCAAGGATGTGGACTTCGAGCGCCGCGAAATCACGGTGCGCGACGGCAAGGGCGGGCGCGACCGGCGCACGATGCTCTCCGAGCGCCTGATCGAGCCGTTGCGCTCGCACCTCGCGCGCGTGAAGCTGGTGCACGAACGCGATCTTGCCGAAGGGTTCGGGGAGGTGTACCTGCCTTTTGCGCTCGCGCGCAAGTATCCCCACGCGGGCCGCAGCTGGCCCTGGCAACACGTGTTCCCTTCCGGCAGCCGCTCGACCGACCCGCTCGACGGGGTCATTCGCCGCCATCACCTCGACGAGAAGGTCGTGCAGCGCGCCGTCTCGGAGGCGGCGCGCAAGGCGGGGATCGCGAAGCCCGTATCGCCGCACATCCTGCGACACAGTTTCGCTACGCATCTGCTGGAGGGCGGATACGACATCCGCACGGTCCAGGAGCTGCTCGGCCACAAGGATGTCTCCACCACCATGATCTACACACACGTCCTCAACAAGGGCGGCCGCGGCGTCACCAGCCCGCTCGACCGCATCGAGTCGGGAGGCCGGACGTGAAGTTCCGTTTCACGGCGCACGCGCTCGAGCAGCTGGAGCGGCGCGGATTGGACCGCATCCTGGTGGAGCGCGTGATCGGGAATCCGGAGCAGGTGCGCGAGCAGCGCCTCGGCCGCGAGGCATTGCAAAGCAGGGTACACTTTCCAGACGACTGGAGGCAGGAATGAAAGCGCGCTACGACACGGAAACCGACACGCTGACGCTGGTCCTGCGCTCCGCGCCCGTGCACGAGAGCGACGAGGGCAATCCCGGCGTAATCCTCGACTACGACCGGGAAGGCAACGTGGTCAGCATCGAGATCCTCGACGCATCGAAGCGGGTGGAGGATCCACGGAAGGTCGAGTACCTGGCCGACACCGCCGCCCGCTGAGGCGGCCTAGTAGGACTTCGGCAGGCCGAGCACGCGCTCGGCGATGAAACAGAGGATCAGCTG
>JBBPIU010000271.1:0-1613 GCA_038040245.1 Pseudomonadota bacterium
GCGCGCCAGCACGAAATCCTTGAACGGCAGGTGGCCCTCCAGCGTGGCGCGGTGGCGCGCCATCTCCTCGCCGCCGCCGATGACGTCTTTGGCTTCCCAGCGCCGCTTGCCGATCAGCGACTCCGGGCCGACGCCGCGCACCTTGCGGATGCCCTGGGAAACGTAGGTGAAGCGCAGCTCGGCGTCCATTTCCCAGTACCAGTCCGAGGACAGCTCGGTCAGGCTGCGGAAGCGCTCGACGATCTCGCGCAGGCTGCGCTTGGTGCGCTTGCGCTGGGTGATGTTGCGGCCGACGCCGCGGTAGCCGGTAAAGCGGCCCTGCGCGTCGAACACCGGCTTGCCGCTCACCGAGATGATCGTGACCTCGCCGCTTGCGTCGCGCCGGCGCAGCTCCAGATCTCGGAACGGCTCGTGGCGCTCGATGGTGGCGCGGTGCGCGGCCCAGTCCGCCTCGGTCATGTTGATCCAGGGGAAGTCCCAGCGGCGCTTGCCGATGAAATCCTGCGGCGGGATGCCCATCGATTTGGCGCCCATCGACATGTCGGTGAAGCGCAATTCCGCGTCCTGCTCCCAGTACCAGTCGGCCGAGAGCTCGGTCAGGTCGCGGAAGCGGTGCTCGCTGGTTTCGAGTGCATGCCTCGCCTCGACGGCGCTGGTGACGTCGACGAACGACGCGACTACGCCGTTGCCGGCGTGCGGGGCCGGCAGCTCAACGCGCGTGGTGCTGATCGAGAGCCAGACGCGGCTGCCGTCAGGGCGCAGCAGGTCCTTCACCGCATCGCGTTGCGGATCGCCGAGGGCGAGCGGCCAGCCGTTGCCGACGATCTGCTCCAGCGGCAGGCCGAGGATCGCCGCCGCGGCCGGATTGGCCGTGATCACCTTGCGCTCGCTGTCGAGGATCAGCACGCCCTCGGCGAGGTTGTCGATGACGGCGCGCATCAGTTCGGCGCTGCTGCGTGCCTGTGGGGCGCGATCGCTCATGGTCTTATCGTGACCGGCAGTGTAGACCCGCGACGCGCAACCAGGGGTCCTGGTCCCCCTGCCGTTTATCTGCACGTCCCGCCGGAAAGGTCAGGATTTGTCAGAACTCCAGCGCAGCGAACGGTGCCCCGGAACATGTTGACTCGGGCCTGATTTCACCGGAACATCCGACGCCAGTTGTCGTGGCGTTCTCGAGGAGGAGCAGATCATGGACTTAACCGTTGCAGGGCGCAGCGCCGTGCTCGCTGCGCTGTCCGCCGCGTGCGGCCTGTCGCTGCCGGCGCAGGCCGAAGACATCAAGCTGCGCATCGCCTCCGGCCATCCGCCGGCCAACACCTACGTCAACCTGATGCAGAATTTCTTCGTGCCCGAGGTGACCAAGCGCGTCGCCGCGAAGACCAAGCACAAGCTCGAATTCATCGAGGGCTACGGCGGCTCGATCGTCAAGGTCGCCGACACGCTCGAGGGCGTGCAGTCGGGCATCATCGACATCGGCGGCTATTGCTTCTGCTTCGAACCCTCCAACCTGCCGCTGCACGCGTTCCAGGTGATGCTGCCCTTTGGCACCATGAGCCCGGCGCAAAGCGTCAGGCTCGCGCGCACCGTGTACGACCGGGTGCCTTACATGGGCA
>JBBPIU010000272.1:0-1607 GCA_038040245.1 Pseudomonadota bacterium
TCGGCGAGGAGGCGACCGAGACGGTGCTGGCCGCGAAGAGCGGCGACCGGCTGCAGTTGGTGCGCGAGACCGCCGACCTGTGGTTCCACTGCATGATCCTGCTCGCGCGGCACGGCCTCAAGCCCGCCGACGTGCTGGCGGAACTGCAGCGGCGCGAAGGCATTTCGGGTCTTGATGAAAAGGCCACGCGCAGGAAATGAATGATGTGAATTGCATTTTTTGCAGGATCGTCCGGGGCGAAATCCCGTCCAACAAGGTCCACGAGGACGAGGACATTTTCGCGTTCCACGACGTCCGGCCGCAGGCGCCGGTGCATTTCCTGATCGTTCCCAAGGAGCACGTGGCGACGCTGTACGACGTGGGCATGCCCCAGCACCGCGCGTTGGGCAAGATGCTGGTGCTGGCGGGTGAGCTCGCCCGCAAGGAAGGGGCGACGGAAGGCTTCCGCACCATCATCAACACCGGACGGGTGGGGCATCAGGAGGTGTATCATGTGCACATGCACGTGCTCGGGGGCCCGGAACCGCTTGGGCCCATGATTCTGAAGAGAAAGTAAGGAGGGACTATGGGCTCGCTCAGCATCTGGCATTGGCTGATCGTTCTGGTGATCGTGATGCTGGTATTCGGCACCAAGAAGCTGCGCAACATCGGCGCGGATCTTGGCGGCGCGGTGCGCGGCTTCAAGGACGGCATACGCGAAGGCGGCGACAAGGCGGCCGATGCCGGCCCGGCGCCGCAAGTCACCGGCAAGACCGTCGAGGGCGAGGTCAAGGCAAAGACCGAGACCAAGGCCTGAGCGGCCTTTCCGCTCGATCGCCGGCGACCCGGGGAAGGGCAGGGCCCTTTCCCCACCTATAGGTCGCCTTTTTTGTTCGCAGGGTCCACGTGTTCGACATCGGCTTCTCCGAATTGCTGGTCATCGGCCTGGTCGCGCTGATCGTGATCGGGCCGGAACGTCTGCCGCGCGTCGCGCGTACGCTCGGGATTCTCGCCGGCCGGCTGCAGCGCTACGTCGCCGACGTCAAGGCCGACATCAACCGCGAGGTCGAGCTCGACGAACTGCGCAAGATGAAGGACAGCGTGCAGCAGACCGCGAGCGGGATCGAGAACTCGGTGCAAAGCGAGCTCAACAGGACCGAAAATGAGCTGAACGCGGCGGCAGGTTCGGTCACGACCGAGGTTGCGGCCGAGACGCCCAAGATCCCCGAGAAAACCGGCTAGTCGTGCAGCAGGACACCTTCATCTCCCATTTGATCGAACTGCGCACGCGGCTGATGCATGCGCTGATGGCGGTGCTGGCGGCGTTCGTGGTGCTGTTCCTGTGGCCGGGCTCCGGGGCGATCTACGATTTCCTCGCCGCGCCGCTGATGCACGCGCTGCCCGAGGGCACCAAGATGATCGCCACCGGTGTGATCACGCCTTTCATGGTGCCGATGAAAGTGACCGCGCTGGTGGCGTTCATGGTCGCGCTGCCCTACGTGCTGTTCCAGGCGTGGGCGTTTGTCGCCCCTGGCCTGTACGAGCACGAGAGGAAGCTCGCCGTTCCGATCATCGTCGCCAGCACCCTGTTGTTTCTCGTCGGCGTCGCGTTCTGCTACTACTTCGTG
>JBBPIU010000273.1:0-1595 GCA_038040245.1 Pseudomonadota bacterium
CACAGCCGACGATAGGAAACATTAGCGGGGTGTCAGGGGTTCACGGAAGCGCCGTTCTCAGCCCGGACCCGCCCGCGCGTTCCCTCTTGACACCACGCAGATTAGCCGCAGATTAGCCGCCCCATTACGCGCCGATTATGGCTCCGGCCGACGGCTTGTCAAGCGCGAAGGGCCTCGTTGTAGGGAGTACATGATCTGACCGCTCCCGAGAGCAAGTGATCTGGCCGCTTCTTGCGGCGGGTCGGATACGAAGAGAGCTGGGGAGGCTCGATGGCGTATCCGGACGCTGCCTGGGAGCGAGCGATGACGGTCCAGGAAGTGATGTTGAAGGCGGTCAGCGGCGAGCTGCACTGGTTCCGCGCGGCGGACATCCTCGGCTGGTCGCCGCGGACGTTGCGGCGCTGGCGCGAGCGGTACGAAGCGCACGGGTATGCCGGCTTGGTCGACAAACGCCTGCTGCGCCCGTCGATTCGGCGGGCACCGGCGGGGGAGGTCGAGCGCGTGCTGCGCCTATATCGTGAGCGGTATGGAGGCTTCAATGTGCGGCATTTTCATCAGATCGCCACACGCGAGCATGCCGTGACGTTGTCCTACAGCTACGTGAAGCAGGCGTTGCAGCGGGCCGGCCTGGTCAAGAAGCATCGAGCCCGAGGCCGCCATCGGCGGCGGCGTGAGCCCCGGGCCTGCTTCGGGGAAATGCTGCATTTGGACGGCAGTGTCCATGCGTGGTTGGCCTTGGAGCCTGACGCGCGCCCCTGTCTGATCCTCGTGTCCGACGATGCCACCAAACGCGTGCTCGCGGCGGTGTTCTTTCCGAGCGAGAGTAGCCGCGCGGTCATGACGAGTCTGGCGGGCGTGCTGCGCACCGACGGCTTGCCGATGGCGCTCTACACTGATCGCGCCCATTGGGCGTTTCACACGCCCGTGGCGAAGGGCCCCATCGACAAGACCCGGCTCACCCAGCTCGGTCGCGCGTTGGCGCGTTTGGGCATCGAGCACATCCCGTCGTATTCGCCGCAAGCGCGGGGGCGCAGTGAGCGCCTCAATCGCACGTTCCAAGATCGGCTCGTCAACGAGCTGCGCGTGGCCGGCATCACGACGATCGAGGCGGCGAACCGCTATCTCACCGAGACGTTTGTGCCGCACCACAACGCCACGTTCGCGCGCCCGCCTCGCGATCCGGCCAGCGCCTTTGTGCCACTTGGGCCCGTCGATCTGGACGCGATTCTGTGTCACGAGGAAGAGCGCGTCGTCGCCCGCGACAACACGGTGTGCCTGGAGCGCCAGGTGCTGCAGATCGCGCCGCAGCCTGGTCGCCGGACCTGCAGCGGGTTGCGGGTCACCGTGCGGCGACATCTGGATGGCCACTTCACCGTCACGCGTGGGGCACAGGGGCTCGGTCAGTTCGACCCGACGGGACAGCCGATGGACGCTGCCGCACCGGCGGACGTCCGCACAGAGCGGCGGACGCCCACACGTCGCTTGGACCGCCGGCCAAGAACGCCGGCGGCCCACAAGCGCCCACCGGCATCACTTTAGCGAAAGCGGTCAGATCACGTGTCAAACCAAAGCGGACAGATCACTTGTCAGCAACA
>JBBPIU010000274.1:0-1574 GCA_038040245.1 Pseudomonadota bacterium
GACGGCGAATTCGGCTGCCGAAGCGTCGCAGCGGAAACCGCCGGAGATTTTCTGCTTGACCTTCATCATGCGGCCGTCGCGTTCGGCCTGATTGTTAGTGAAGGGCACGGCCGGGTCGTGGAGGAAGCGTAACGTATCTTGCTTGCGCGTTGAGAGGCGCAAGAGGAGATTGTGTCCGGTGCGGCGGGGCGTGCGACCGCGATGTTTGCGGCCTCCTTGTGTGGTGGCGGGCGCGAGCGGCGGCTGGGTCTCGTGGAAGGCGAAGCCCTCGGCGAGGATGGCGTCATAACAGCGCTCGAAGCGTTCGACGAGGCGGGGCTTGAGCGCGACACCGCGATGGCATGCGCGGTTGGTCACCCGACAGGCGCGGCGCAGCAGCCGTTGCATCTTACGTGCCCAGTCTTCCTTCTCGATTTCGATCAAGGCCTTGAGTTCGCGCAAGTGATGGGCGTTGCACAGGGCATGGAGCACGCCCGGCATCGTGTAGTAGGGCTTCCAGTGGTCATGCACGACCGTGCCGACGACATTCGCCAATAGGCTGCCACGCTTGGCGCAGACGCGGTAGAAGGTCAGCGCGGCGGTCGAGGCGATATGCAGCCATTGCGTCTTGCCGCCGATCCGAAAGCCGGTCTCGTCCATGTGCTTGACCGGCGCGCCCGCCACGCGCTGGCGCACCGCTTCGACGAAATCCTGGAGCCGCTTGGCGCAGCTCCGGCTCATCCTGGCGATGGTGGCGGCGACCAGCTTCACGCCGAAGAGGTCGCGCATCAGCTCGACCAGTCGATCCTCTGGCAGCAATTGGTAGTGCAGCAGATAGAGCACGAACGCCGTGATCCGCTGGCCGTATTGTACCGGCGCGTTGACGCCTTCGGGAAAGGCGGCCCGCGTCCGCGCGCCGCAGGTCGCGCACCGGCAGTTGTGGGCGCGATGTTCGGTGACGACGGGAGCTTGCGGCTCGGGCAGATCGAACACCTGACGGGCGCTGTGGCCCGTGGCCATGGCCGGCGTCAGAATCGAACCGCACGCCGCGCAAGCCTGCGGGTAATGATCGATGATGGTGTCGGGCTCCGCGACCTGCCGCAGGGTCTCCCCTTCATGGCCTTTCTGTCCGCCGGGCTTGTTGCCGCTTCGCTCGCGCAGGCTCGCCACGCGCGGCGGTTTCTTCAGCCCGTCGCTCGACGGCGGCTTGCCGCTGTTGGAACTGTCCAATCCGAGCCGGCGTTCGAGTTCGGCGATACGAGCTCGCAATGCCGCAATCTCGGCTGCTTGCGCCGCAATCAGCGCAATAAGCTCTTCCCTCGATGGCTCGACCGGCGCGTCGCGATTCATCGAATCCTTGAATCGGAACTCGCCCCCGCCGTCCAGAAAAATCGACGCCCCTTACAATCCCGGGCGCATCAAACCAGCGGTACCAAATAGGCTCGCAACCCAACCTGGGCAGTTACAATTCTCGCACAAACGGAGCGGTCCGGGTAGTCTTGTGAGGTCCGGCATCGTGCTACCGTCCGTATCGATGATTCACCTGCTCATACTCGCCGTCCACCTGTTGGCCACCATCGCCAAACTCGTGCGCC
>JBBPIU010000275.1:0-1542 GCA_038040245.1 Pseudomonadota bacterium
GTTCCCGTAATGCGCATGTTGGGTGCGCATTACGCGCATACTATATGCGCATAATCGGCGGGTCAACCTAGCAGCCTGTCGGACTTAACGCTCCGCCGCCGCATTCGTTAGAATACGCACATTGATTTGTGCATGACAACGAACGGCCCGCCGATGAACAATTTCCGCTTGATTGACCGCCAGACCGGATTTCTTCTGCCGCCGTCGGTTGACGAGTGGCTGCCGGAGAAGCATCTGGCGCGCTTCGTGGTGGAGGTGATCGAGGAGCTGGACCTTCGCGCGATGAGCGGCAGCTATCGCGGCTCGGGTTCGGCGTCCTACCACCCGAGGATGCTGCTGGGCATTCTGGTTTATGGCTACGCGACGGGGATATTTTCGAGCCGCAAGCTGGAGCGGGCGACTTACGATTCGGTGGCGTTTCGTTTCATCGCCGCCAACGATCATCCCGACCATGACACTATCGCAACGTTCCGGCGGAGGTTCCTCAAGCAGATTGAAGGGCTGTTCGTTCAGGTGCTGCTTCTGGCGCGCGAGATGGGTCTGCTGAAGCTGGGCACTTTGGGGCTCGACGGCACGAAGATCCACGCCAACGCGAGCCGGCACAGCGCGCTTTCCTATGAACATGCGGGCAAGATCGAGGCGCAACTCAAAGCCGAAGTCGCCGAACTCATGGCCAAAGCCGAGGCTGCGGACAAGGCGGACATTCCTGACGGCATGTCGATTCCCGACGAGTTGGCGCGGCGCGAAGATCGTTTGCAGAAGATCGCCGACGCTCGCGCGAAGATCGAGGCCCGCAGCAAAGAACGCTTCGCGCGCGAGCAGGCCGAGCATGAAGCCAAACTCGCAGCGCGCAAGGCCAAGACTGCGGCCACCGGCAAGAAGCCAGGCGGCAAGCCGCCGCAGCCCCCGACGCAGGGCCCGCTGCCGGCCGATCAGATCAATCTCACCGACGAAGGCTCGCGCATCATGCCGGTAGCCGGCGGTGGTTTCGAGCAATGCTATAATGCGCAGGCTGCGGTGGCGCAGGGCAGCCTTCTGGTGGTTGCCAGCGATGTTGTCCAGGCCCCGAACGACAAGCAGCAGATCGAACCGATGCTCGGCAAGATCGCTGCCTTGCCTGAAGAACTGGGCCAGGCCGAAACGCTGCTGGCCGATACCGGCTATTTCAGCGCGGGGAATGTAGCGGCCTGCCAGGCGGCAGGGATCGAGCCGCTGATCGCCATGGGCCGGCAGCCGCATCATACACCCCTGGCCGAACGCTTCGCCGATACACCGCCCGCGCCGGAAAACCCAACGCCGGTCGAGGCCATGGCGCATCGGCTAAAGACGCCAGAAGGCAGGAAGCTCTATGCCCTGCGCAAACAGACTCCTGAACCGGTGTTCGGCATCATCAAATCGGCGCTCGGATTCCGCCAGTTTCTGCTGCGTGGGCTCGACAAGGTGCGCGGCGAGTGGAGCTTGGTGACCATGGCCTGGAACATCAAGCGGATGTTTGCCCTCAGCCCAGCCTGATGAGACCGCGGGCGCGGGTCCCCCGCTGCG
>JBBPIU010000276.1:0-1529 GCA_038040245.1 Pseudomonadota bacterium
GTGCTCCAGGTGGAGCAAAAAATCCACATGGACCTGGAATCCGACACCGCGCATCTGCCGATGCGCACCATCGTGGAACGGGCGGCGCGTTTCTTCGGCTACCTGCTCGCCTTCATGGGCGTGATGGCGGTGATCGGGCTGATCCCGACGGTCGGAATCTTTGTCGTGTTCTTCATGCGAGTCGAGGGGAACGAACGCTGGTCGTTGGTGCTGTCCTACGCCGTCATCCTGGTGCTGGCGATCTATGTGACATTCGAGAAATTCATGTCGGTGCCCTGGCCGCCGACGCTGCTTGGTACTTGGTTTCCGGCGCTGAAGTTCATTCCGTCGCTCTGAGCCTGACCCGCCTTCGTTCATTCCCGCGCAAGCGGGGAGGTGGATTCACATTTGAAGTGCAACACTTGGCGGCAGAAGATTTCAGCTGGAGTATTCCAGTCAAGGCATTTTCGCGGGGTGTTGTTGTAGGCCTGGATGCATTGCTGGAGGCGCTCGGCGGTGAGCAGGGCGAGATCGGTTTTGCGCGGCATGGCTCTGCGCATGCGCCCGATGGCGTTTTCGATGCCGCCTTTTTGCCATGGCGCATAGGGATCGCAGAAGAAGGTCGCGATGGCGTGGCGGTGCAGGTCGTAGTGGCGGGCGAACTCAGTTCCGTTATCGAAGGTGATGCTCTGGCGCAGGGGCTGCGGCAGCGGGACGAGCAGGCGGGCGATCATCTGGGCGATCGGTGCTGAAGACTTGCCGGGCGGGCGTGCCGCGATCAGCAGGCGGGACGAGCGCTCATGCAGGGTGAGGATCGCCTGACCGTATTTGGCGAACAGCATGAGGTCGGCCTCCCAATGGCCTGGGATCGAGCGGTCTTCGACGTCCGGCGGCCGTTCTGCAATGGGGACGCGCCCTTCGATATGCAGCGCCGAGGAGCTGCCGCGCCGACCGCGGAAGCCGCGCTTGCTCTTGCCGCGCGGCAGGTAGTGACGCCAGCGGTAATCCTTATGCCGCGCGATCTGCGCTGCGATGAAGCGGTAGATGCTCTCGGGTGAGATCACACAGCGGCCGTGCTGACGCCGCAGCCAGCCGCAGGTCTGCTCCGGCGACCAGCCGCGCGCGAGGCACGTCAACACCTCATCGCGCAGGGCCGCTTTGTGCTCCAGCCGTGAGCCCTTCCAGCGGCGGGCCCGGGTCTGCTCCTGCGCATAGGCCGGCTTGTAGCCGATCTGTCGACCGGCATTGCGCTTCAGCTCACGAGAAACGGTCGATGGCGAGCGATCCAAAGCTGCTGCGATTTGCCGGATCGAGCGCCCCTGGGTGTGAAGCGAGGCAATCGTGCAGCGGTCTTCCAGCGAAAGCTGGTCGTATCGTCTTTCCATCGCAACACCGTAGCTTGGTGTTGCACTTCGTTTGAGAACTCAGGGAATCCAGAGCCAAGCGTGGGTGCGTGGTTCAAAGCACTGGGTCCCCGCTTTGTGCGGGGACGAACGGGAAGAAAGACCGCGCTGTTCACTCTATGCGAGGCTGCCGGGCGGCGTTTTCGA
>JBBPIU010000277.1:0-1525 GCA_038040245.1 Pseudomonadota bacterium
TCGATCGGATTGAGATCGGGGCTGTAGGGCGGCAAGTAGAGGAGGCTGGCTCCGGCCAGGGCGATCGC
Organism: Pseudomonadota bacterium; assembly: GCA_038040245.1. GTDB lineage: Bacteria > Pseudomonadota > Gammaproteobacteria > Burkholderiales > SG8-39 > RBG-16-66-20. The sequence goes on from JBBPIU010000277.1 coordinate 69, forward strand.
CTCTTCGATGCCGGCGACCTTGTGCGCGGCCAGATTGTCCATGACCACCACGTCACCGGGTTTGAGGGCGGGAACGAGCGCCTGCTCGACATAGGCGCGGAATGCGGCGCCGGTCATCGGGCCATCGAGCACCAGGGGCGCGATGACGCCGCTTTGGCGCAGCCCGGCGATAAAGGTCGTGGTATGCCAGTGCCCGTGCGGCACCGCCGCGACCAGGCGCTCGCCGCGCAGCGCCCGGCCATAAAGGCGGGTCATTTTGGTGTTGAGCCCGGTCTCGTCGAGGAAAACGAACCGGCTCCCGTCCATGTAGCGCTGCCACGCCCGCCAGCGCTGCCGCCGCCGGGCGACATCGGGACGGTCCTGCTCGGCTGCTCTCAGGCTCTTTTTTTATGCCGCAGCCCGAGCCGGCGCAGCCTCACATGGATCGTCGCCAGACACACCCTGATCCCGCGCTGCCGGCAGAGCTCGGCCTGGATCTCGGCCAGCGTGATATCCGGCTGCGCCGCCACCAGCGCCCGCAGCACCTCATCGTGCGGCGCCAGCACCGGCCGGCGGTGGCCGCCGTAACGCGCCGGCGTGACGCTCCCCGTCGCGCGCACCCGCGCCATCAGTTTGATCGCCGAGGACGGGCTCACCGCAAAGCGCGCCGCCGCGCCCCGCATCGAACTCCCACCCTCAACGGCTTCAACAATGCGCTCGCGCAAATCCCCCGACAGCGGTGCCGGCATGACGAGCCTCCCAACCCATCAGAACCGACTCCTTGAATCATTTATACCAACCGCCGAAATTCCCGACTCGCCGCGCGTTTAGGGGTTCCCATTTGCGCTGGCCTGCGATTCTGTGTTGCGCGGGCTCGCTTCGCAAGAGGGCATCATGGGTCGTGGGATCGAGGTGACGCGGCTGGAGCTGTCGGCGGCGGAGCTTCGGCAACGAGCGTCGCGATGCGGCGGTGGCCGGGTAGCCTGCCGTGTGCTGGCAATCGCCGATGTGCTGGAGGGGGCCTCGCGGGCCGCGGCGGCGTCGGCCTGCGGCATGGACCGGCAGACGTTGCGGGACTGGGTGCATCGCTACAACGCCGAGGGCATCGCCGGGCTGAGCGATGCGCGGCGCAGCGGCCGTCCGCCGGCGTTGTCGCCGGCCCAGATGCAGGAGCTGAAAGACCTGGTTCTTGCCGGCCCTGACCTGGCCAATGATGGCGTGGTGCGCTGGCGCTGCACCGATCTGCGCTCGGTGATCGAGGCGCGCTACGCGGTGGTGGTGCACGAGCGCACAGTGGGCAAGCTGCTGCGACGGATGGGACTGACGCGGTTGCAGCCGCGGCCATACCACCCGAAGAAGGATGCCGAGGCGCAGGAGGCTTTTAAAAAAACTTCGCCGCCCGCGTAGCCGAGATCCTGCCGCCGCAGGCGGCTGGCAAGACGATCGAGATCTGGTTCCAGATGCTATGGGGGCGGACA